>WGDA01000157.1 GCA_015493505.1 Pseudomonadota bacterium
CACAGAAATTGGACTTCCAAGGAAGTCATTTTGGCGAAACTGACATAAGGTGATAATATTGTTACACATTCACCCAAACAACAAGAAACGTTCAATGTCAGCGGACTTCGTTGCTGATAGACTGCCGAAAAACGGCATAAATTAGCTTTTTACAAGCCGTCAAGTAAATTGTTGGAACATCCCGCCGTGTATGATATAGGCAGGCGGAAGAACCCGGGAGGAAATTGTTGGAAAAGGCGCGCACGTGGCAATCAGACCTGATGCTTTTAATCACCGCCGCCATTTGGGGCCTCGCCTTTGTCGCCCAGCGGGTCGGCATGAAATACGTGGGCCCCTTCACGTTCAACGGCATCCGGTTCCTGCTGGGATGTCTGACCATGATCCCCCTGATTTTGTGGAACAAATCCAGATCACCGGCGCCTGACGGGCTTCCCTTCAGGTCCAAGACCGTCATCCTGGGCAGTGCCCTGATGGGGTTCGTCCTCTTCATGGGGGCCTCCCTGCAGCAAATCGGGATTGTCTATACCACGGCGGGCAAGGCGGGGTTCATCACGGGCCTATACGTGGTCATCGTCCCCCTGCTGGGACTGCTGTGGCATGACCGGACCATGAACGCCGGCATGTGGGCGGGGGCGTTTCTCGCCGCGGCGGGGATGTATTTCCTGAGCGTCACCAAATCCTTCACCATCTCCATCGGAGATCTGCTGGTCTTTTTCAGCGCCTTCATGTGGGCGGCGCACGTGCAGCTCGCGGGATGGTTCGCCCCGAGGATCGGCGCGACCCGGCTGGCAATGATTCAATACGCTGTGTGCGGGTTCCTGAGCCTGATCGCCGCCTTTATCACCGAACAGGTACGCATAAGCGGCATTCTCCGCGCCGCTATCCCCATCCTGTACGGCGGGCTGTTATCCGTGGGGGTGGCTTATACCCTTCAACTGGTGGCGCAGAAAAAGGCGCCCGCCTCGCACGCCGCGATCCTCATGAGCCTGGAAACAGTCTTTGCCGCCCTGGGCGGCTGGCTCATCCTGGGGGAAACACTCTCTCTGCGCGCGCTGTTCGGCTGTGCCCTGATCCTCTCGGGGATGCTGGCTTCTCAGCTTTACCCCCTTTTGAAAACAAACAAATAAGTCGGCTTCGTAAAAACAATTTCCACGCGATTCAGGGAAACCCGAAAAAAACGCGTAAAAAAAACGGAGCGGATAACCGCTCCGTTAGAGGACAAAAAAAATGGCGGGAGCGACGAGACTCGAACTCGCGGCCTCCGGCGTGACAGGCCGGCGTTATAACCAACTTAACTACGCCCCCGCGTTAAAGCACAACCTTTTCAGTTCCTGGTGGGCGGAACAGGGATCGAACCTGTGACCTCCGGCTTGTAAGGCCGGCACTCTCCCAACTGAGCTACCCGCCCGGGAAGAACCTGCTTCCAATAAGCTAATTAACCTTGTCTTTTAAGCCCTTCCCCGGTTTGAACTTTGGAACTTTCGTTGCCGCCACGTTTATCTTCTCGCCTGTTCTCGGGTTCCGGCAGACACGCGCCGAACGGTCACTGACGCTAAACGTGCCAAAGCCCACCAGGCTGACTTTATCGCCCTTTCCCAGGGCGTCGGCAATTCCTTCGAACACAGCGCTTACGGCCTTCTCTGCCACCGCTTTGCTCACATCCGCTTTCTCCGCTACAACTTCCACCAGATCGGACTTATTCATAAGACCCTCCTTCCCTCAGTGCGTAAAAAACTTTTATTGATTCCCAACGTTTTCTTATCTAACAACTCAAAAATAATTTGTCAAGCCCTATTAAGAATCGTTCAGGACCCTCTATGGAAAAACGGTTGGTGCCGAAGGCGGGACTCGAACCCGCACAGGCGTAGCCCACCACCCCCTCAAGATGGCGTGTCTACCAGTTCCACCACTTCGGCACAGGGTATCTTCACTTTACTTTCCGCCTTCCGGTTTTGGCTGTGTTTTGGGTGCCGCCGGCTGGCTTTTGGCCGGAGCGGGCTTGGTCCCCGCCTTCGCGGGCGCCGTTTTGTGGGTCTTCGTGGGAATGACCGTCGAAACGGCCGACCGGTGACGCCCACTCGAATGCGCCAGCAACAGAGAGGTTGCCATGAAAACGACCGCCGCGCCCACAGTCACCCGATTGAGGAAAGGGGTCGATCCGGAGCTTCCAAAAACTGTCTGGCTGGCACCGGCGCCAAACGCCGCGCCGATATCGCTGCCGCGCCCCGTCTGCATCAGAATAATCAGGATCAGGGCGATCGCGACCACCACGTGCACAATGGTTATAACAGTTATCATACGTCTTCCTTACAGGCCCCGTTTGACGATTTGCGCGAAGGACTCGGCTTTCAGGCTCGCGCCGCCGACCAACCCTCCATCAATGCTCTCTTTTGCCATCAGGCCTTCGATATTTTCCGGCTTCACGCTTCCGCCGTAAAGGACGCGAATCGCGTCAGCCGCTTCTTTCCCAACCCGTTTCTCAAGCCATCCACGGATAAAGGCGTGAACCTCTTCCGCCTGCTCCGGGGAAGCGGTTTTCCCCGTCCCGATGGCCCAGATGGGTTCGTAGGCAAGAATCATAGACTGAACCTGTTCCGTTGTCAAGCCATTTAATCCCTTGTCCAACTCCTCCTCGATCACGGAGAAGGTCTGGTTGGCTTCCCGCTGCTCGAGGGACTCGCCCACGCACAGGATGGGAGTCAGGCCGTGCGAAAAGGCGGCGCGCAGCTTTTTGTTGACCGTCTCGTTCATTTCTCCGAAATACTGGCGGCGTTCCGAATGTCCAATGATGACATGGCTGCACCCTACCTCTTTCAGCATCACCGGGGAGATCTCGCCCGTGAAGGCCCCCTTTTCTTCCCAGTGCATGTTCTGTCCCGCCAGGAAAACCGGACGGCCGGAAAGAAGTTCCGCCACGGCCGACAGGGCGGTAAAGGGGGGCGCCATCAGCACGTCCACCCGGTCAAAGTTCACGTCGGAGGTCTGTTCCAGGATGCCGGCAACCAGCTCCCGCGCCTCCTTTGTCGTCATGTGCATCTTCCAGTTTCCCGCTATCATGGGCTTGCGTTTCATCGTCTTGTCTCCTTGAAATTAGGCTGTAATGAGCGCCTCGATCCCGGGCAGGGGTTTGCCCTCCAGGAATTCCAGCGAGGCTCCGCCACCGCTGGAGATATGGGTAATCTGATCCGCCACGCCAGACTCATGGATGGCGCGGATGGAGTCCCCGCCGCCCACGTAACTTTCGCCCGGCGAGCCGGCCACCGCCCTGGCGATTTCAAACGTTCCATTTGCGAAGGCGGGAATCTCAAACACCCCCATAGGGCCATTCCAGAAGATCATGGTGGCGTCTCTGAGTTGACGCGCGTAGGCCGACACCGTTTGGGGCCCGATGTCCACCCCCATGAAAGAGGTGGGGATGGTCGCGTTATCCGTCGTTTGATGGGGCGCCGTCTCGCTGATCTCCGGTGCCACCACGTGGTCAACGGGCAGGTGAAAGGCGGTCTTCGTGGCTTCCGCCTTCTTCAGCACCGCCTCCGCGTCTCCAAACGTCCCCTCTTCCACGCGGGAGCTCCCCACGTCCACGCCCCGCGCCTTCAGGAAGGTGTAGGCCATGGCGCCGCCGACGAGGACGGTATGCGCCTTGTCCATAAGGGAAAGCAGCACTCCCAGCTTGTCGGACACCTTGGCGCCCCCGAGAATGAGGACGAATTTCTCCGTGTCGGCTTCAAGTACCCGTGTCAGGGCCTCCACCTCTTTCCTGAGCAGAAACCCGCCGCCCTTGAGGTTCACGTGGGTGGGGACACCGGCCACGGAGGCGTGCGCCCGGTGGACGGCGCCAAACGCGTCATCCACGTACACTTCGCCGAGGGCGGCCAGCGCCCGGGCGAACGCCGGGTCGTTGTCTGTCTCTTCCTTGTGAAATCGAAGGTTTTCGAGAAGGAGAATCTCCCCCTCGCCGAGAGAAGCTACCGCCTTTTTCACCTCCGGCCCCACGCAGTCGGGCGCCAGGGAAACCGGCCGCTCCAGGATCTCCGAGAGCCTTTCGGCCACGGGACGCAGGCTCAGCGCCGGCACCACCTTCCCCTTGGGCCTGCCCAGGTGAGACATGAGAATCAGGCGGCCTCCGCGCTTTAGAGCGTGCCGGATGGTAGGCAGGCTCATCCGGACGCGGCTGTCGTCGGCAACGTTCCCCTCGGGAGTGAGGGGAACGTTGAAATCGACACGAAGCAGAACCCGCTTCCCGTCGATGGGAAGCTGGTCGATTGTTTTGAAAGGAACGGCCATTACATCCCTTTCGCCACAAAGCTGAAGAGTTCGCTCATGCGGTTTGAGAAACCCCACTCGTTGTCATACCAGGAAAGCACCTTCACCATCCGTCCGCCGATGACCTTCAGGGAAGGTGCATCAAGGGTGGACGAATTGGGGTTCCCGTTGAAGTCGATGGAAACCAGAGGCTCCTCGCTGATGCCCAGGATACCCTTCATGCTGCCCTCGGCGTAGGACTTGAACGTGGCAAGCAGCTCATCGACCGTCGTCTCCTTCGACAGCCAGGCCACCAGGTCCACCACGGAAACGTTCGGGGTGGGGACACGGATCGCCATGCCATCCAGTTTCCCCTCTGTCTCGGGAATCACGAGGGACAGAGCCCGCGCCGCGCCCGTCGTGGTGGGGATCATGGACACGCCCGCCGCCCGCGCGCGCCTGAGGTCCTTGTGGGGCAGGTCGAGGATGCGCTGATCGTTCGTGTAGGCGTGGGTGGTGGTCATCAGGCCGTATTCCAGGCCAAACTCACTGACCAGGACCTTGACGATGGGGGCCAGGCAGTTCGTCGTGCAGGACCCCATGGAAATGACATCGTGTTTCGCCGGGTCATACTTCTCGGGGTTCACCCCCAGCACGATGGTCACGTCGGCATTCTTGGACGGGGCGGAGATGATGACCTTCCTGGCGCCCGCCTCCAGGTGGCCCGCCGCCTTGTTCCGGTCGGTGAAAAGCCCCGTGCTTTCCAGCACGATATCCACGCCCAGCTCTTTCCACGGAAGCTTCGTCATGTCCCGTTCAGAAAAGACCCGGATCTTCTTGCCGTTGACCACGAGATAGTCGCCATCCACCGCGACATCCGCGTTGATCTTCCCGTGAACCGAGTCGTACTTCAGCAGGTGCGCCAGTGTGTTGCTATCGGTCAGGTCGTTGACCGCCACGAAATCCAGGTTGTCTTTGTTCAACGAAGCTCGAAAAACATTCCTTCCGATGCGTCCGAATCCATTGATCGCGATTTTTAAGGCCATATTTCCCTCCAGTTTCTTGGTTTTGGGTATTTATAACGTATCGGGGCGGGATTTTCAAGGCGAGCCGGCGCCCTCAAGGGGGGTGAGAGGACGCCGGCAAAAAGGGCCATGGGCGGCGTCAGACCTTCTTCAGACAGGTCTCCCGGATGATGCGGGTCACGATACGGGGGAAGTCCTCGTTTTCACGCCGCGTTTTCGCGTCCACGCTGTAAAAGAGGGGGCGGAACATGAATGTGGGCAGGAACATATTGATATAAGCCATTCCCTTCTCCAACCGCACGGAGCCCAGGCAGGGAAGCGAGAGGTTGTAAGCGCGGTTCATCCGCATGGCCTGCCCCGCGTATTGCGGCGTGCAAAACTCGATGAAAATCAGGTTCTCCACGCCCGGGGCGAAGCTGTAATCCCTCACGTCGATAATCTTCCAGCCCTCCAGCTCATCGAAACTGCTCGTAACCTTCTTCGCCAGGGCCTCCACCGCCGCGTGCGGGTCGCCCGTAATCTTCTCCCGATAGATATCTTTCGTCTTCTTGAGCCGGCCCAGGAAAGACAGGCGCCTGTCGTCCATGTCGAACCCATCGGACTGGTGAGACAGGGTGAAATTGCCGATGTCCGATTCCACGCCTTTGAAAAAATCGATAACCTTGTCCTTGAAATCATGAAAAATCCGGTCCGCCTGATACCGTTGGTCCCCGCTGACCTCTTCTCCGATGAAATCGAGAAAAACCTCCGGGTTCCGGGTGTTGACGCGAACCGTATCGCCCGAAAGGTAAACCCCCACCTTCAGCAGCGGGAGGGCGTACACGTTTTCCCACCGCCGTTCCAGGACGATATTCGACAGGTCGTTGTTGTGAAACTCAAACGTAAAGGCCTCCGGCGCCCACCGATGGATGCCTCCCAGCTCATAGCCGGAAATCTCCCCCATGTGGTCCTTGAGGAATTCGATGGTCTCCGCGAACGGACGGTTCGGCGCCGCGATCTCTCCAATCCTCAGAAACGGTTTCATGACGATGCCTCCTTTCAAACGTTGCGTTGACGTGACAAGCCACGTTTATCGCTTTTCATATACTTTATTTAGCCACCTGACAGACATTGTCAAGGAAAAACGTGGGCGGGGGAAACAACCCCTCCCAACACCCCATGTCCGCGCGGCTTCAAAAAAAAAGAAAAGAACATGACACCCTTCAAACATCCCGCCAGGCTTGTGAAATAAATCCTTTAAATTTAAAAGGTTATATCCGCACAAATTTGACAGTTTGTTTATACAGTGATAAATAAAGGTATCCAGCCACACGCCTTTATCAAAAGAGAAAAGGAGCGAATATGTCAGCGAATGACCCAAAGTTAATTGAAGTTGTAGGTCAGAGCCCTTTTACATGTCGGCTTCGTCAAAAGTCCAATTTCTGTGTCGTGCTGCTGCCACTGCCCTTTTATTGATGATTCAGTTTTTAAGGAGCGTTCATGAAGAATATCTTCGATTTTAGGGATAAAGTCATTGAGACATATAAAAGCTATTTTTCCGGTTTCCTGAATATCGCGGATCAACGTGTCATTGAATTTGTTCAGAAAAACCTTCTGGAGAAAGGTCATCTCTGGCCTGAACCTTTAATCCAATTGAACCTATCTTACAAACGCGCGGATACGGTCGGGGCGCTTTGTGAAAAGAAAAAATTACACCCTCTTTGTTCAAAAATTTTCGTTACGCCTAAGGGTGAATCATTTCACCTTTTCGCGCATCAACAGAAAGCGATTTTGAAGGCCATGGAAAAGAAACATTTTGTCGTAACGAGCGGGACGGGTTCCGGTAAAACTTTGACCTATTTCATCCCGATTTTCGATGCGGTTTTGAGGGATAAATCTCCCCTTCCAAAGGTTAAGGCCATCATCGTCTATCCCATGAATGCCCTTGTGAATTCCCAGTATGAGGCGCTGGAAGAATTGGCGCAACATTATAAAAAACTGACAGGTCGCGAAATGCCCGTCCGTTTCGCAAAATATACGGGGCAGGAGAATAGGGAAAAGAAAGAGAAAATTCAGAAAAATCCACCCCACATTCTCCTGACCAATTATGTCATGTTGGAACTTATGATGCTTCGCCCCCAGGAAAGGAATTTTGTTGACAGGGCGGCAACTGGGTTAGAATTCCTGGTTCTTGATGAGCTGCATACGTATCGGGGCCGGCAGGGGGCGGACGTTTCCCTTTTGGTTCGACGTTTACGGGAAAAATGTGGAAATCCCGATTTGGTATGTGTTGGAACCAGTGCCACAATGATGTCGGATACGGAGATTACGGAAGCGGAACGCCGTAAAGCGGTAGCGGAAGTCGCGAGCAAAACATTCGGTGTAACCGTATCCCCAGATGATGTTGTCGAGGAAGAGTTAAACCCGATTTTTGGAGACAACTTCACGTATACCACAGGGGATCTCAAGGCGTGCGTCGATAATCCAATTCCCGAAAAATATAGTGAAATAATTCGATATCCCATGACGGCGTGGGTTGAAAGGACCTTTGGGATCGAAAAAAATCAGGCCGGATCCTACGTTAGAAAGACTCCCATAACAATTGTTGAAGGCGCGAAAAAGCTGGCGGAGGAAACGGGTTACAAGGTTGATAGATGTGAAACGTATTTGAAGAACCTTTTTCTGAAAGGCACTGGAATAAAAACACCGGAAGGGAAACCCCTTTTTGCTTTTAAGCTCCATCAGTTTGTTTCACAAGGAAAATCTATTTACGCGACCCTGGAAGGCAAGACAAACCGCCACTTTTCCCTGGAAGGGGAATATTACATTGGCAGCGGAGAATCCAAAAAGGTCCTTTTCCCGCTCGGATTCTGTCGAATTTGTGGGGAAGACTACTATGAAGTTGTTTGGGATGCCGAAAAAAAGAAAGTCACTCCATGGTCCCAGTGGGAAGAAGAATCGGCCCAGGAAAATGCCATGACGGGGTATCTCTTCCTATCACGTGGAAATGGAGATTGGAGCCCCGATTACATTCCCCCTGAATGGTATGACAACAGGGGGAGGATAAAAAGGGATTATCGGCCCCATATCCCTCGCGAACTTTGGGTCAATTCAAACGGCGATACCCGTGAGGGGCCGGCTGAGGGATACGTAAAGGTATGGTTTCAGCCACGGCCCTTTCTGTTATGCCAAAGTTGTGGAGAGTTCTACACAAGAAGAGACAAAAATGATTTCAGAAAACTTGCCCATCTTTCGAGTGAAGGGAGAAGCAGTGCCACGACCATCCTCTGCACCTCCGCGATTCAGAGGGCGGAGGAAGAAAAAATCTCCCGAGACGCCCAAAAGATTTTAAGTTTCACGGACAACCGCCAAGACGCCTCGCTCCAGGCGGGGCATTTTAACGATTTTATCCAGGTTTCTCTTTTGAGATCGGCACTCTATGATGCCCTGAAAAAGAACGGGGAATTATCCCACTATGATATCGCGTCCAAGGTTGTAGACGCCATGGGGGTTACCTTGAAAGACATCGCCAGGAATCCCGATCTTGACGCGGAGAGTGAAATGGCGAAGAGGGTCAAACAAACCTTCGTCGAGCTGATCGAATATCGAATCTATGAAGACCTTCGAAGAGGCTGGCGAGTGGTGCAGCCCAACCTCGAACAGTGCGGATTGATGGAGATAAAATACCTTGGGATGGAAAGGCTCGTTGAAAACAATGAGCTATGGGAAAGTATCCCCGCATTCCAGGAGCTTTCAGACGATAGAAAGGCCCTGATGATAAAAACCTTTTTGGACCATCTCCGCAAAAAGCTGGCAGTCAAAGCGGATTGCTTGGAGGAAGTAAAGAATCAGCAACTCAGAAAAAAGGTGAACCAGGATCTCTCGGAAAAGTGGAGAATTGAGGACGAACGTATCCTCCTAACGTCACAAAAATTTCAACTGCCTGGTGAAAAGGCGGAACGTTACTGGCCCAAGTTATCATTCAAAAGTCTTATTGGACGTTTTTTCAAAAGGGAATTGAATCTTTCGGCCCAGGAATATGACGCCTTTATCTATCAATTCGTCAATATTCTTTCATCACAGGGCTTCTTATTGAAAGGGAGCCAACGAGGCGTGAACTACGTCCAGCTCCCTGCTTCCCTTCTGGCCTGGACCCTTGGCGATGGAACCCCGCCGCCGCCCGATCCTATCTATTCCAGGTCCGTGGACGCGCAAATCTATGTCGAAAGGGAAAGAAAAGCCAACCAGTTTTTTGTCGATTTTTACAAGGCCTCCGCAAAAAATCTCAGGGGAATGGAAGGCCGGGAACATACAGCCCAGATTTCTTACGAAAAGAGGGAAGAAAGGGAAAATCGATTCAGAAGCGGTGCCCTCAAATGCCTCTTCTGTTCCCCCACCATGGAATTGGGAATAGATATTTCAGACCTCCAAATGGTTCACATGAGAAACATGCCGCCCACGCCAGCCAACTACGCCCAGAGAAGCGGGCGGGCAGGAAGGAAGGGAGATCCCGCGCTGGTGTTAGCGTATTCCCTCGCGCAAAGCGGGCATGATCAATACTTTTTCAAAAAAAGAACCCAGATGGTTGCGGGCTCCGTTCGGGCCCCACGCATTGATTTAGGGAATGAGGAATTGATAAGGGCCCACGTCCACGCCATTTGGCTTTCCAAGATCGGCCTTTCACTTGGAAGGTCAATCGGAGAGATCCTTGAGATAGAATTACCTGAATACCCCGTAAAGGAGGACATTGCCCATCAACTCCGTCTTCAAGGTGACAAGCTTTTGGCGTGTATCACGGAAGTAAAAAACGTTCTGGAGACCTGTCAGCCGGATATCACGAGTCAAAGCTGGTTTCATCACTACTGTCCGGAAAAAGTTGCGGGATTTAGATATAAGTGTTTGAGATAATGAGGGAATAAGCGATAAATAGTTGTTATCGACTTGAAACTTTGATTTGGGTCATAATCCTCAAAAGAGCTCAGGAGGATTGGCCCATGTATACAGGCA
>WGDA01000158.1 GCA_015493505.1 Pseudomonadota bacterium
ATTTTGAAGTGGAACCCGACATGATTCTTTCGGCGAAATCCCTCGCGGCGGGGATGCCTTTGAGCGCCGTTACCGGAAAAGCCGAAATCATGAACGCTCCCCACGTGGGGGGACTGGGCGGGACTTACGGTGGCAACCCCCTTGCCTGCGTGGCCGCGCTAGCGGTCTTCGAGACAATTGAGTCGGAGAACCTCATCGAAAAGGCGAAGAGGCTGGGCGAAGAGGTGCGTCTCGCCTTCGAGAAACTCCAGGAAAAACACCCCATCATCGGCGAGGTCCGGGGGCTGGGACCCATGCTCGCGCTGGAGTTGGTCAGAGACCGGGAATCCAAGGAACCGGCCGCCGATGAGGCAAAGAAGATCGTCCAACTGGCTTACCAGAAGGGACTGATCCTCCTCTCCTGCGGGAATTTCGGCAATGTCATCCGGACCCTGATGCCCATTTCCATCGAGCGGGCGCAACTGGAGAAGGGATTGGCCATCCTGGACGCCTGTTTCAGCGAGCTTTCTTCATAGACTTGTGGGGCGTGTTTCACGCGCCCCACGCCCTCCTATTGACACCTTTCCCGATAAACCGTTACATTCTGTTTCGTTGACACCACGTCTTTGATTGAGCTGAGAGGAGGTATTTCATGAACCTGTTGGAATCTCTTGACAAGGTGAGAAGGCTGTACGCCGAAAAAATCGGGGTGGTATGCGGAGAGGAGCGCTTCACGTATGGGGAATTCGTTTCCCGTGTTTACAGAATGGCGGAAGGGCTGACGAACCAGGGGGCCCAAAAGGGAGACCGGATCGCTATTATCCATCAGAACTGTCATTATTTTCTGGAGGCGTATTACGCTTCCGCCGTGATTGGTGCCATTCTGTGCCCTCTGAATTATCGCTTATCTCCACGCGAACTTTCGTTTATCCTGAAAGACACTGACACTCGTGTGGTAATTGCCCAGCCCAAATTCGCTGATCTCGTCAATGAAAGTTTGAGCCAATCGGGGGGTGAGGCGCGCGTTTTCTGGACTTCAAAAGGGCAGCCGCCCGATGGAGGAGTGGCGCTTGAATCTCTCATGGAAAACGCGGGTGGAAAGATAAAGGCGGCGGCAATCGAGGAGGATGATATTGCCCAGCTCTACTACACCAGCGGCACCACGGGCCGCCAGAAAGGGGTGATGCTGACTCACAGGAATGTCGCGTATCACGCCCTGGGAACCATCGCGGAGCTGAAGCTGACCGACGAAGACCGGTGGATACATGTGGCCCCCATGTTCCACCTGGCCGACGCCTGGGCAACGTGGGCCATCACCTGGGTCGGAGGTACGCATATCATGGTGCCGGAGTTCGACGCGAGGAAGGTCATGGCCCTCATGGAGAAGGAACGGGTCACGCTGACGAACATGATTCCCACCATGCTCAACCTTATGGTCAACGATCCGGAAATAAAGGCCTATGATTTTTCTTCCCTGCGTGTGATGCTGAGCGGGGGGGCGCCTATTGCGCCGGAAGTGGTGCGGAGGATTATGGAAGCCTTTGGATGTGACTACATCCAGACCTATGGCATGACGGAGACATCGCCGTATCTGACCATGTCCATCCTGAAAGATTATCTGAAAGAGCGGTCACAGGAAGAGCAGTTCAGGTTCAAGGCGGCGACGGGCCGCCCCGTCATCTTTGTCCAGCTCAAGGTGGTTCTGGAAGATGGAACGGAGGTGCCCTGGGATAACCAGGAAGTCGGGGAGATCGTTGTCAGGGGAGACAGTGTGACCCCGGGCTACTGGCATCTCCCGGAAGAGACGGCCAAGGCCTTGAAAGGCGGGTGGCTTCACACGGGGGATTTGGCGGTGGTAGACCCTGAAGGGTACGTGAATATCGTGGACCGGAAGAAGGACATGATCGTCACGGGGGGTGAGAATGTTTATTCCACCGAGGTGGAGAACGTGCTGTACGAGCACCCGGCCATCCTGGAGGCAGCGGTCATCGGGATTCCTGATGAGAAATGGGGTGAGGCGGTTCACGCCTGCGTGGTTTTGAAAGAGGGCATGTCAGCGACGGAGGAGGAGATTATTGCCTTTTGCAAAGAGAACCTAGCCCGTTACAAGGCTCCCAAGTCGGTGGAATTTCTCTCCGCCCTGCCGAGGACGGGTTCCGGAAAGATCTACAAAAAAGGGTTGCGAGACAAGTATCTAAAGTAAGGAGGCACCATGAAGGGATTCTTCAACAGACTGCTGCGAATCAACCTTAAAAAAAAGACGTATCGCGCAGAACCGATTCCGGACGAGGTCTTGGAGAAGACCTTGGGAGGGAAGGGGCTGGGAACCTATCTGCTCCTGGGAAACAACCCAGTGGGGGTTGATCCCCTGTCCCCGGAAAACCGGTTCATCATTGCCCTGGGGCCGGTGACAGACACGGCGGTACCCGGCTCGAGCCGTTACGGCATCTTTACCAAGTCTCCTTTGACGGGAATCTATTCGGAATCCTACTCGGGGGGACACGTGGCCGAGTTTATCAGTCGTGCTGGGTATGACGCCGTGATTCTCGAGGGGACCTCGGAAAGGCCCGTGTATCTGGAGATTACGGATGAAGAAGTTGTCTTCCACGACGCGCCGCACCTCTGGGGCAAGACCACTTATGAAACGGATGACATCGTCAAGGAAGAGATTGGAAACCCGAAGACGGCGGTCTTGAGCATCGGGCCGGCCGGGGAAAACCTGGTACGATTCGCCGTCATTGAGAACGACTATTGGCGTTCCGCCGGCCGCACGGGTGTCGGGGCGGTCCTGGGCTCTAAAAAGGTCAAGGCCCTGGCCTTTCATGGAAACAAACGAAGGGAGGTCCATGATCCGGAAGGGTTGGAGACTTTCTTTAAGAAGATACGGGAGCGCGGCAAGACAGACGCGGGGGCCAAGGCCTATCGTACCCTGGGCACCCCCATGCTGGTGGCCATCAACAACGGGATCGGGGGCTTCCCCTCCAAGTATTGGCACCTGGGGACCTTCGAGGGGTGGGAGGCCCTGACCGCCGAGACCATGAACGAGAAGCTCAAGACTCGTTCCCGGGCCTGCGCCAAGTGTTTCATGGCCTGCGGCAAGCTGTCCACCGTCCAGGACGGCCGCCACAAGGGGCTTCAGATCGAGGGGCCGGAATACGAGACCATCTACGCCTTCGGTGGCCTGTGTATGATTCACGACCTTAATGAGATCGCGTACCTGAACGCTATCTGCGACCAGATGGGGATGGACACCATCACGGCTGGGAACCTGTGCGCCTTTGCCATGGAGGCCTCAGAAACGGGCAAAATCCCGGAGAAGATTCCTTACGGCGACCCGGTCGCCGCGGCCAATCTTCTCATGGATATCACGTTTCATAGGGGGATCGGTAAGGTTCTGGCGGAAGGCATCCGTCACGCCGCGAAAGAATGGGGGATGGAGGACGTGGCCATCCACGTGAAGGGGATGGAGCCCGCCGGATACGAGCCCCGGGTTCTCAAGGGAATGGGCCTGGCGTATGCCACTTCCTGCCGGGGGGCGTGCCACCTGCGGGCCACCTTCTACAAGGCGGAACTTTCAGGGATGATCGACAAGGATCAGATCGCGGGGAAGGCGGAGCTTTTTGTCGATTTTGAGGAGCGCCTGACCCTTCACGACGTCCTCATCGTCTGCCGGTTTTACCGGGATATGTACCTATGGGACGAATTGGGCGAGATCATCCGCCTGACGACGGGCATTGATCTGGACAGGGACGGGTTGAAGCGCCTCGCCTCCCATGTCATCGACCTCACCCGGAGGTTCAACCTGCGCGAGGGCGTGACGAAGGCGGATGACACCCTGCCGAAACGTTTCTTCGAAGAACCCCTCGGCCCGGAGGGAAAGGTCCTGCGGCGGGAGGACTTTGAGCGGATGCTTGCCGACTATTACCGCTTGCGGGGATGGTCGGAGGAGGGGGTGCCATTAACGTCTTGACAACACGCACGAAAAATATTATTTGGGTTTCGCTATCTTGAAATACTGAAAAAACAAGCTATGCGCAGGCCAAGAGGCCATCCCAGCTTGGGGATGGCCTTATTTTTTTGAGGAGGTGGCATATGGATGTCAGGATTGGAATCCTTGTGGCGTACGCTCTGGGCGTGGTTTTAATCGGTTGGCTGGCAGGTCTTAAAAAGTCGGAAAGCGCATCGGATTATTTTCTCGCCGGACGTAAACTGGGGCCTTTTATCTTCCTCGCCACCATGGCGGCCACAAATTTTTCGGCTTTTACCGTGTTTGGGGCCTCTGGCGCCGGGTATCGGGACGGATTCAGTTTCTATCCCATTGTGGGGTTTGGAACGGGATTTATGGCCCTGACCTTTTATTTCATTGGGATCAAAGTGTGCCGTCTGAGGCTCAAGACCGGGGCGGTGACACCCCCGGACCTGATCAGGCATTTGTATCATTCAAAAGGGGTATCTGGCCTGTTTGCTTTGATTATGATTGTTTTCACCCTGCCATATATCGCGCTTCAGCCTATCGCCGCGGGCTATGCTCTTCATGATCTCTTGGGTTTGAATTACGTGATCGGCGCCGCGCTCGTAACTGGCTTGGTAGTTTTTTACACCTTTCAGGGCGGCATGCGGTCGGTGGCGTGGACTGATGCCTTTCAGGGAGGGTTGATGCTTGTCCTAATGTTTGCGGCTTTGCTTATTATAGCTTCGCGTGAGGGAGGGTTCATTTCGGCTGGCACAAAACTTCTAACAAAGTATCCTGAACTCTTTTCCCGTCCCGGGCCCGGGGGCAAGTATACCCCCATGATCTGGTTTTCTTTTATGTTTTTATGGTTTTTTTGTGATCCCATGTTTCCTCAGCTCTTCCAGCGTTTTCTCGCGGCGAAGGATGAAAAGACTATCCATTTTTCACTTCTTTCATATCCTCTACTTTGCAGCCTGGTTTTTATCCTTCCCGTAACCATCGGTGTGCTGGGGCGGTTGAGTCATCCGGGCCTTCATGGTAAGGCGGCTGACCATATCCTGCCTCTTCTTGCGACGGATATGCCGGGGAATATTCTTGGAAGCCTGGTTGTGGCATGTGGACTGGCTGCCTTGATGTCTACCCTGGACAGTCAACTTTTAACCCTTTCTTCCATCTTTACGGAAGATCTTTACCCGTTGCTCACGGGGAAACAGGCGCGGGGTGCCTGGCCGGGAAAAATATCTGTGCTGGTTATCGCTCTTTTAGGATTTCTACTTGCCGTGCATCCCCCCAGCACGATTCTTTCTATCGCGAAACAAACCTTTACGGGGCTGGCAGTCCTTTTTCCCGCAGTTCTTTTTGCTTTTTATGATTCTATACGATCCAGCCGGGCGGCCTGGATGTCTATGATTGTGGGTGAAGGGCTTGTCGTTCTGTATTATTTTAATTTGTTGCCGACGCTTGGATTCCTCCCCGTGGTTTTTGTTATGGGAGGCGCGTTTGGAGTTTATCTGCTCGTCGCATTGTTTGAAAAACGATCCTCCGTTACAGTGCCAGATTTTCTGAAATCTCCTTACTTTTACGGGTTCCTTATGATTTTTATTCTCGCCATGGATTTCTGGCGTTGGCACGCGATTCCTAAGCTCCTGTTTGGTTTTCCGGGTTGGGTAATCTATTTTATCTTCCTCTCTGTAGCACAAACCCTGCTGTCATGGATTATGTTGAGAAAGAAGGCGTAAAGGTGTCTATGGAACGGCATTTCACGTAAAAGAGTGTATAGAAATGGCTCCATTAGGGTTCCGGAGGGGGTTTCCCGGCAGAGCGCCCTTTTAGAAACAGGGCTAGGAATACGAGAAAAAAGACGGCACAAATGGCCATCAGTATATAGAGAGAAGAATGTTTTCCCCCTTTGCGCCCATTTTCCAGGACGTATCCATCATCACGGAATTGGATGCCTGTTTTGGTAAGGGTCCCGCCACCATGCGGGTTGATATGGCAAACCTTGCAGGCCAGGCCGGTTTGTTTGGCGTATCTGGGTCTCGCGAGTGAGGGTAAGGGAAGGGACAGCAGAAAGACAAGCCAGAGCAATATGAAACCGGGATAAACCCATGGGAAATGCCTGTACGATAATTTAAAAGCCACGACTTAGCCAGTTTCCTTGCCAGCCTTTTCCAGGTAGAAAGAGACCCTTTCAAGAAGTGTTTGAACATCCACCGGTTTGCTGATATAGCCGTCACAGCCGGCGGAGAGGGCCTTCTCCTTGTCTTCCGGCATGGCGTACGCCGTCAGGGCAATGACGGGGATGTTCTTGAGGACCGGGTCTTCTTTCAGGTGTCGGGTAGCGGTTAGGCCATCCATCCCGGGAAGCTGAATATCCATGAGTATGAGATCAGGGTGATGCTCTTTTGCCAATTTTAGTCCTTCTTCCGCGTCAGCAGCGGATATGTGGTCATAATGGCCTGATTCAAGAATAGCGTTAAAGAGCTTCCGGTTCAAGTCGTTATCTTCGATAACAAGGATTTTCGCGCTCATTTTCTCCTCCGCGGTTATGCTCCTCTAAGAGGGATAGTAAAAGTAAAGGTGCTGCCTTTCCCTTCGCCGGCACTTTCTACCCAGATCATCCCTCCATGCAGCTCCACCAGTCTTTTGGTCAATGACAGGCCCAGGCCGGTTCCCTGGTATTTCCGGCTCATTGAGCTGTCGACCTGCTCAAAGGGTCTGAAGATTCTTTCCTGGTCTTCTGGCTTAATTCCAATACCCGTGTCTGATACGGATATTCTTAAAAAATTTTGGGTTGAGTCAACTTTGCCAAGATGTTTGTCTCCTATTTTATCAGGCAGCCTTTGGAATTCACTGATTGTATCCGCTTTCAGGTAAATTTTTCCGCCTTTCGGTGTGAACTTGACTGCGTTTGAGAGAAGATTGTTTAAAATCTGTTTAAGCTTGCGTTCGTCAACCACAATAAAGTCTGGAAGGTGTTCAATGTTCAAAAAGGTTTGGATGCCCTTTTTCAGACATCTTTCTTTAACGATGATCAGGCTGCTTTCAAGCAACGCCCGCGGCTTCACTCGTGTGAGGTCCAGCTCGAGTTTGCCTGCCTCTATTTTGGAAAGATCCAAAATGTCGTTGATCAGGGCAAGAAGGAGCCGGCTGCTCGAAAGCACGTCTTTGAGGTATTCCTCCTGTGTTGGGTTCAGCTCTCCAAAGTTTTTACCGATAATGAGTTCCGTAAACCCAATGATGTGATTCAGAGGCGTCCTCAGCTCGTGGCTCATATTCGCGAGGAATTCGCTTTTGGCTCGGTTTGCCCTCTCCGCGATGAGCTTTTCCTTCTCCACATTTTTAAGGGATTCCTCAAGCTTTTTCTGGGTTTTATCCCGAAGATACTCAAAGGTGAATGCGAAGATATAAACGGTAATAAAGGAAGGGATGAAACGCAATTTAAGATCGAGAGGGTATGTTGCGAAATACGGTTGGTGAGGGTTTATCATAAAAAAAATCAGGGCGCTTGAGAAAAGGATAAAGGTCAAGACACTCCCGTGAAACAGGCCAAGGAGAAAAAGTGAAAAAAGAGGGAAAGTATAGTACCAGACAAAGGCGGTATTATGGATCCCTCCGAAAATAAAGAGATACATGAAAAAAATCATTGCCAAAACAACACTTGAATAGATAAATAATTTGTAGTAACCGGTCTTGCGAAGTAGAATGACGTTAGCCATAAGAAGGCCGGCCATGATAAAATCAAACGTCCCCAAATAGGTGTCTGCTTCGTAAAAAGCCAAAACTCCCATGGGAATGAGGATAACAAAGCCGATAAGGCACACGGAGTTGAGCAGGATAATCTTTCGCCGGTATTCTATATCGACTTCTTCTCCAAGATTCCCCATTAAAAGGGTGGAAGTAAAAGTTTCTCTCCTTTTGGGTTCCGTGTGCGATGTCTTTTCTGATTCTCTGGTCAATGTTTCCGCCAAAAAAACAACATATACAAATAGTTATCGTTCCTTTGAGTTGCTATTTATCACCAACCTTGTGCCTTGTCAAATGTTTTTAGACTGGATGAGTCTTTTTTTGTTTTTGAAGAATGGGTTAATTGCCTGAGAGGGAAATGTGATTGTACAGACCGGACGTTCAAACATTTCAAAGGGTTGGTAATGCCCTTATAAGGGTACAGGAAAACACTTGAAATTATCCAAAATAATGTGTATGTTAATCCGAAATTAATATAAAAACGCTTTTGGGAGCTTGCAGATGAGCAGAGGGCCGTTTAAATTTGCCTATACCTTTGAAGATGTATTGTTGCTTCCAAAAGAATCGCGCGTACTTCCTTCCGAGACAGAAACAAAAACGCTGTTTTCACGGAATATCCCACTGAACATCCCTCTATGCAGCGCCGCCATGGATACCGTGACCGAGGCGCGCACCGCCATCGCCATTGCCAGGGAGGGGGGGATTGGTGTCATTCACAAGAATATGACCGTGGAACAGCAGGCGCTTCAGGTGGATCAGGTTAAGAAGTCTGAGAGCGGCATGATTGTGGATCCCATCACGATGGACCCGGACCAGACCATCGCGGAAGCCCTTGACGTTATGAGACGCTATCGGATTTCAGGCGTTCCCGTTATCAAAAAGGGGAAACTCGTTGGAATCTTGACGAACCGCGACCTTCGTTTCGAGACGCGGATGGAGGCGAAAATATCCACGGTCATGACGAAGAAGAACCTGATCACGGTTCCCGTTGGCACAACCCTTGAAGACGCCAAGCGTATCCTTCACAAAAACAGAATCGAGAAACTCCTCGTGGTTGACGAAAACCGTAACCTCAAGGGGCTTATTACCATAAAAGATATTGAGAAGACGAGAAAATACCCCAACTCCTGTAAAGATGACCTGGGAAGATTGCGGGTTGCGGCTGCCATCGGGGTTGGTCCTGGATGGGAAGAGCGGGCCGAGGCCCTGGTGAGCCGAGGAGTGGATGCGCTGGTCGTGGATACCGCTCATGGGCATACGTCAAGAGTGATCGAGGTGGTTCGCGCCTTAAAAACCCGCCGTTTTGGGTGTGATATTGTTGCCGGAAACGTTGCCACGAAGGAGGGTGCGAAGGCGCTGATCGACGCCGGCGCGGACGCCGTCAAGGTGGGCATTGGTCCCGGCTCTATCTGCACGACGCGTGTGGTGGCGGGTATCGGTGTGCCTCAGATTACCGCGATCATGGACACGCATACCGTGTGCGCCCAGGCGAAGGTGCCTTTAATCGCGGATGGGGGGATCAAGTTTTCCGGAGACATCACCAAAGCAATCGCGGCAGGTGCCGACAGTGTCATGATTGGCAACCTTTTCGCGGGGACGGATGAATCACCGGGAGAGATCGTCTTGTACCAGGGACGGAGCTATAAGGTGTACCGTGGAATGGGCTCTGTGGAGGCGATGAAGCAGGGGAGCAAAGACCGGTATTTTCAGGACAGCGTGGAGCTCGAGTCGAAGCTTGTGCCGGAAGGTATCGTGGGACGGGTTCCCTACAAGGGAATGCTGTCCATGGTTATCCAGCAGCTTGTCGGCGGGTTGAGGGCCGGCATGGGGTATGTGGGGGCTAAAACCATAAAGGAGTTAAAGGACCGGGCAGAGTTTGTTCAGATTACCCAGGCAGGGTTGAAAGAGAGCCATGTCCATGACGTCATCATCACGAAAGAGGCACCAAATTACCGTTTGGAGTGATATGAGAGGGAAAGACGGTTATTTCAAGCGCGTCGCGTTCTTTTTTCTTTTTTTGCCCGTTTATTTGTTTCTTTATTCCGGGATCGGGCTGTGCTACGAACCACCCAGATTAACTCCCGTTTTCAATCAGTTTGAAGCAAATTGTCAGAAAGATGATTATGGCGCAGCCCTGTCCGCATTGAAGAAGATTGAAACCTGGAAGCTGGATCAGGGATTGAGAAACGCCCCTTCTGTTTCAGAAGCGCTCATGAGGGTTTATGAACATTCTCCGCTTTACGAAGAGAATTCTAATCTCCAGCGCCTCTCAATCTACACGGGTATCTGCGCGCTTTCGCCGGATGAACCAAAATTTCAGTGGGCTCTCTTGAAACAGTATATTCTCGCCAAGCCGTTTGATATCTATCACATTTTTAAAAAAGCCCATAATTTTAGAAGGGCTATTCAGACGAATTTAGGCTGGACCTTGGCGTGGGAAGGTAAATTGATTTTCGCGCTGTTTTTGGCGCTGTTTTTTTCTGTTTTCTATTTTGCCGTGATCCTCGTGCTTAAATACTCTTCTTACCTCGTTTTTTATATGAGACGTTTTCTGAGTTTCCCCATCAATAAATTTCTCGCCATCATGCTGGTTCTCATCGTATTTATGCTTCCCGTCTATTTCAATATTGGGTTTGTCTGGCTGCCACTTTTCTGTATGGTGCTCATGTGGCTGCTTCTTACAAAACAGGAAAAAGGCGTGGTTTTTTTATTTGCTGTCATTTTCCTTCTAATCAGCCTTGGAGTAACAAATGTTGGTAAGATTTTTTCAGCCATCGGGAACCGAAAGGCGAATCTGATCTATCTGGCGAACTACAGCCAGTTTGACCCCGTGTCACTGAAAAGACTTGAAAAAGCCACAACGGGATATAAGGGGAACGCCGATATTCTGTTCACGCTGGGTCTGGTGGCGAAACGCCGGGGTGATTACAAAAGGGCTGAAAAATACTACCTTGCCGCCATCAATCAAAACAAAAACTTCGCTGTTTGCATGAATAACCTGGGGAATGTGTATCTCTTGTCGAAGCATTTTGGCCCCAACCATGTTGAACGCGCCAGAACCTGGTATAAAAAGGCGATAAAGATTAATCCAACCCGCGCGGAATTTTTCTACAACCTGAGCAAAAGTTTCCCTCTCCTCCAAGTGGAAGGTATGGAATATATAGTAAAAGCGCGTGATTTGAATCCCCTGTTGATCGACACGCTAACGAAACAGGCTTCGAACAGCCCAAACCAGAGGCTGGTGGATTGTTTGCTCCCCGCGAATAGAATCTGGCGCCGGGCGCTTTCAAACAGCCGTATGACGGAAAAAGTCACTTTACTTTTCTGGCGATTTTTCTTTAATACCCCTTGGGACAACCCATACATGATGCCCATTGTCCTGTTCTTTATCATCTTTGTCTTCGCTCTGTTTCAAAGAAGAGTACAATTGGCTACTTCCTGCGAAAACTGCGGCCAACTTTTTTTCAGGCCTATCCCAATCCGTTACAGCCAGCAACTATGTCATCAATGCCAGATGCTCCGAAAACGATCGGAGCAGGCGGACCCGGAAGTGGTAAAACAGAAAGAATTGGAGGTGGCACGGTTTCAGCGCCGTAAAAAACTGATTACTTTTATTGTTGGATTTTTTCCCGCCGGTGGAGGGTTTTTCCTGAAGGGGCAGGCATTATTGGGCGCTTTGTTGGCGTTAGTGTTTTATTATTTCTTAAGCTATTTTCTTGTCAGCCACCAACTCCTGCCTAACCTGGCACTCTGGCTTTACGGATTCGCGAGCCCTTCATACCTGCCTCTCATTCTGGCGTGTATATTCTATTTGGCCGGTTTGGTGTACTTCCTCTTAAATTTTTCACGAGGTGAGATCTAATGGGGCTCAAAGGGGATATCAAGGATTTTAACATCTCCGAAATTATTCAGCTCATAGGACAGCAGACAAAGACCGGGATTTTGACGGTTAGGAAAGGGAATAAAGAGGTCCGTATCTTTTTTGTGAACGGCAACGTGGTAAGGGTTGAGCCGGATCGCAGTGAACACAAGATGCTGATGGGCGAAATGCTGATTACCTCTGGGAAACTGACCCGCGAACAACTGGAATCCGCTCTTGAAGAGCAGAAGGGAACTGTTCAATATATCGGGGAAATCCTTCTTAAACGGAAACTGGTTTCTAAAGAAGATATCCAGAAAGTCGTGCAGACGCAGATTTATGAGACCATTTACAAACTTTTTCAGTGGAGAGAAGGGACCTTTGAGTTTGAAACGAGGGAAAAATCAGAGTATTTGAAAATTTTGCCTTCTCTGAGCCCTGAGCAACTTTTGCTGAACGTGAGCTGGATGGTGGATGAATGGCAGGAAATAGAAAAGACCATTCCCACCATGAAGGTTGTTTTTGAAAAGGTCCCCCAGGAAAAAGACCCCTTTCTGGAAGAGGATGAAAAAGAATCGGACGAAGATCAAGGGCTGACTTATAACCAGAAAATCGTTTATGACCTGGTTGACGGGAAGCTAACCGTGGAAGAGCTGATCAAGAAAAGCCTGATGGGCCGGTTCGATACCTGCGATATCCTTTCTGAGCTTCTTAAAAAGGGGTACATTCGCAAGGCGAGAGTGGAAAAAACACCCATTTTTCAGAGGGTCGAATTCAAGGGTTCACGGTTTTTGCTTCAGGTGTTGTCGGTCGTTCTGATTCTTGTTGCCGTCTATTTTTGCGCGAGATACGTGAACAACCTTCTGTCATTTCGAACGCTGTACTCCTATGATATCAGCCAGGTTGAAGAGGTCAGGTTGAAGGACGCCGTTTTCCCCAGTCTTTACGAAAAATACCTTTCCTATAACCTTGTTTATCATCGCTTTCCGTCCTCTATGGAGGAACTCTCCTCTAAAGGTTTTGTCAGCCAGAAGGAGGCTCACGTTCTCCCCTCGGACCTCGTGAAGTTTTACACGGAAGCGTGGAAGTCTTCTCCCCCCTTTTAGCTTTCCGCGGCCTGTGATAAACTGACGCGTGGAAGAGAAAGGGGTAAAACGAATGTCCCGAACGTCTGATAAGATTCTCATTCTGGATTTCGGATCCCAGTACACGCAACTTATCGCGCGCCGGATAAGGGAAGAGAGCGTTTATTCAGAGATCCAGCCGTTCAACATTCCCATAGAGGCCATCAGGACCTTTAATCCGAAAGGCATTATTCTGTCAGGTGGGCCCGCCAGTGTGTATGAGCGAGGAGCGCCCGTGCCGCCAAGGGAATTGCTGGAATTGGAAATTCCTATCCTGGGTATTTGTTACGGATTACAGCTCATTGCGATGTTAATGGGTGGAAAAGTGACCCATTCAGAAAAGCGGGAATATGGCCCCGCGGTGATTCAAGTTCTCAAACCGGATGTTCTCCTGAAGGGATTTGAAAACGCCTCGGCGAAAGAACGCCTGGTATGGATGAGCCACGGGGATCGTGTGGAAGCATTGCCCGAAGGGTTCGAGGTCCTGGCTGAAACCTCGAATTCGCCCGTCTGTGTCGTGCGGCATCGCCAGCGGCCCATCTGGGGGCTTCAGTTCCACCCGGAGGTTCACCACACGGCATGGGGAAAGAAAATCCTGCGTAATTTTATCTTTTCAATTTGCGGGTGCCAGCTTTCGTGGTCCATGCAGTCTTTTGTGACCGAAACGGTTCGGAAGGTCAAAAGGCAGGTTGGGCATGAAAAGGTGATAGGAGCGGTGAGCGGTGGCGTCGATTCCACCGTGATGGCGGCACTGGTTGGAAAGGCGGTTGGCGACCGGTTTTATCCCATCTTTGTCAACAACGGGGTGTTGAGGAAGAACGAGGCGGAAGAGGTGATTGCCCTTTATCAGGATACGCTCGGGCTGAACCTCATCTATCATGACGCCTCGGATCGTTTCCTCTCGGCGTTGAAAGGCGTGACAGACCCGGAAGTGAAGCGAAAGATCATTGGGAAGACCTTTATCGATGTCTTCGTTCATGAGGCGAACAAGATAAAAGATGTCACATACCTGGCGCAGGGAACCCTCTATCCGGATGTGATAGAGAGCGTGTCTTTCAAGGGGCCTTCGGCAACCATCAAAAGTCATCATAACGTGGGAGGGCTCCCGGAGATCATGCCTCTGAAGCTGATAGAGCCACTCCGCGAGCTTTTCAAAGATGAGGTGCGGGAGGTGGGAAGGGTTCTTGGATTGCCCGAAACAGTTATCGGCCGCCACCCGTTTCCCGGACCGGGGCTTGCGATTCGAATCCTGGGGGACGTGACACCGGAGAAGCTTGCGACCTTGAGGGAGGCGGACGCCATTGTGATCGAAGAGCTTCGGGTTTCGGGCTGGTATGACAAAATCTGGCAGGCGTTTCCGGTACTGCTGCCCATCAATACCGTTGGCGTGATGGGAGACGAGCGAACATACGAACAGGTAATCGTCATTCGGTCGGTCCATAGCGTGGATGGGATGACGGCCGATTGGGTTCGGTTGCCATACGACCTGATGGCGCGGCTTTCCAACCGCATCATCAATGAGGTCACCGGCGTTAATAGGGTTGTTTACGATATCAGTTCCAAACCTCCAAGCACCATAGAATGGGAGTGAACTTGTAATGGTTCAGGGAAACTTTATACATCTGCATCTGCATAGCCAATTCAGCCTGCTGGATGGGGCGATTCGATTTCCGCAGCTTTTTGAAAAACTCTCGGAAAATGGCGTCAACACGGTGGCGCTTACGGATCATGGAAACATGTTCGGCGCTTATGAGTTTTACCGACAGGCAAAAGCGTATGGAATTCATCCCGTCATCGGGTGTGAAGTGTATGTCGCGCCGGAAAGCCGTTTTCACAAAAAAAAGGAAGCCAGAAGAGACACATCGAATCACCTGATTCTCCTCGCGAAAAACAACAATGGGTATCGGAACCTGACTCGACTGGTCTCGCTTGGCTACCTGGAAGGGTTTTATTACAAGCCGCGAATTGACCATGAACTGTTGCGAAAACACCATGAGGGCCTCATCGCGCTATCCGCCTGCCTGAAGGGGGAAATCCCCTCTCTGATTCTTAGGGGGGCCACAGACCAGGCGATAGAGAGAATCCGGTTCTATCGGAATCTTTTTGGAGACGACAACTTTTACCTCGAGATTCAGCAGAATGGGATTAAAGAACAAACGGCGGTGAATGATTTTCTGAAGCAGCTATCCCGCGAGGAAGGAATCCCCCTGGTCGCGACCAACGACTGCCATTATCTGAACCGTGAAGACGCCCAGGCGCACGAGGTGTTGCTATGCCTCCAGACGGGAAGAACACTGCTTGACACCAAGAGGATGAAATTCCAGACGGACGAATTCTATCTTAAGAGTCCTGAGGAAATGTCTCAACAATTCAAGGATGTTCCGGAATCTATCGAGAATACGCTTGAGATTGCAAGGAGATGTGACGTCGATCTTTCTTTCAAGGGATATCACTTCCCCACGTATGAGCTCCCGGAAGGCCTGGATCACGATGCTTACCTGGAGAAGAAGGCAACCGAAGGGCTGGAGGCGTATCTCAAATCGATGCGGGAAAAAGGCAGGCAGCTCGATGAGAACCTCTATCACGAACGTCTTTCCTATGAGTTGGAAACCATCAAGAAAATGGGGTTTTCCGATTATTTCCTCGTTGTTAGTGATTTCGTCGGATACGCGAAAACACATCAGATTCCGGTGGGCCCCGGGCGGGGGTCCGCGGCGGGCAGCCTGGTTTCCTTCGCGCTGGGTATCACGGAAATAGACCCGATCCCATACAACCTGATGTTTGAACGGTTCTTAGCCCCCGGCCGCGTGAGTATGCCGGATATCGACTGCGACTTCTCCGAAGAAAAGCGCGAGCGGGTGATTCAGTATGTGGCGGATAAATACGGACACGACCGGGTCGCGCAGATCATCACATTTTCAAGCATGAAAGCGAAAGGGGTTGTTCGTGATGTGGGGCGTGTTCTGGGGATGTCGTATGGAGAGGTGGATGAAGTAGCCAAGGCGATTCCATCCACCCTTGGGATGACTCTCGATGAAGCCTTGCGCCTTTCGTCAAGCCTCCAGGAAATGATTAAAAACAAACCCGCAGTGGCGCGGTTAATCAAGATCGCGAAGACCCTTGAAGGGTTGAACCGTCACAGTTCTACCCACGCGGCGGGTGTGGTAATCTCAAGCAAGCCCCTGATGGAGCTTCTGCCCGTTTATGTGGGGCAAAAGGGCGAAGTCCTCACCCAGTATGACATGGGGGGCGTGGAATCCATCGGACTGGTGAAGTTTGACTTTCTGGGTCTTTCCACGCTTTCTGTTATCGAGAGGGCCGTCAATCTCGTCCGTCAAACAATCGATCCCGATTTTGTTTTAAAATCTGTCCCCCTGGATGACAAAGAGACTTTTACTTTGCTCGGCAAGGGGAACGTGTCCGGCGTTTTTCAGCTTGAAAGTTCGGGAATGCGGGATCTCCTCGTCCGCATGAAGCCTCGCGCTTTTGAGGATATCATCGACCTCCTGGCCCTGTATCGCCCGGGCCCTCTCGAGAGTGGCATGGTGGACGACTATATCAAGAGGCGGAAAAACAAGAAGCTGATTGCCTATGAAATTCCGGAGTTGAAAGAGATTCTGGATGATACTTATGGCGTGATTCTTTACCAGGAACAGGTCATGCAGATTGCCATGAAGCTGGCGGGATTTACCCCCTCGGACGCCGACAGGCTGCGCAAGGCCATGGGTAAAAAAAAGGCGGAAGAGATGGCGAAGCTTCGTGAAAAGTTTGTGGAAGGGGCAGTTCAGAGGGGGATCGAGCAACACAAGGCGAAAAAACTCTACGATCAGATGGCCAAGTTTGCCAGTTATGGATTCAACAAATCTCACAGCACCGCCTACGCGCTGATTGCCTACCAAACGGCTTACCTGAAGGCGCATTATCCCAATGAATTCATGGCGGCTATTTTGAGCAATGAAATTGGAAAGGCCAAAAAGCTGGCCAAGTATGTTGACGAGTGCAGAAGCGTTGGCATTGAGGTGTTGCCCCCAGATGCCAACAAAAGCGAGCTCGATTTTGTCGTTGAAGAGGGAAAGATCAGGTTTGGGCTCGCGGGCATCAAGAATGTGGGGCAGGGGGCCGCGGAGGTTATCGTCCAAGAAAGGAAGAAAAACGGGCCGTTCTCCTCTTTTCTCGATTTTTGCACGCGTCTGGATCTTCGGAAGGTGAACAAGCGGGTTTTGGAGAGCCTGATTAAATGTGGCGTTTTTGATTCCATAGACAACTCGCGCGCCAAACTCCTGGAAGCCCTTGACGAAGTCCTGGCGACCGCTCAGAGCATTCAGAAGCAAATGAAAGGCAATCAGAAATCCCTCTTTTCGATTTCCGGGGGCAACGGTGAAGCCCTGATGGCAAATTTCACCTACCCCGAAGTGGAGGAGTGGCCCCTGGGCAAACGGTTACGCTTCGAAAAAGAGCTTCTGGGGATTTTCCTTGAGGGGCACCCCCTGGTCGCGTACGAAGAAAAAATCGAAGCTCTTGGGATAACCCCTATTGAAGATCTGCCCAACGTTCCCTCCAGGAAAAAAGTTAAGGTCGCTGGAATTGTTGCTGGTACCAAGGAAATCACGACGAAAAAAAAGGAGAGAATGGCCTTCATGACCCTCGAAGACCAGACTGGGACTGTTGAGGTTATTGTCTTTCCATCCATTTTTGAAGAGGTAAGGTTTTACCTCGCGCCCGATGAACCGATCATAGTTGAAGGAACCGTGGACAAAAGCGGCGAGATTGTCAAGATAAAGGCGACAACGATAGACCTGTTGGGCGGTGTTACCCCGCCAAAATCTTTCCATTTCTATCTTCCCGCCGAGGAGATATCCACGGAAAACCTTTTTGATCTGCGCACTTTTTTCGAAAAGGATACAGGCTTAGGGTGGTGCTCCACATTTTTACATATATTGGATGAAGCCGAAGGTGAAGAAGCGATTATTTCCATCCCCTTCGAACTGTGTGAAGATGAATTTGAGATGGTGGAGAAGAAGGTCAAGGAAATCTTTGGCGAAAAGGCAAGGGTAGCGATTTAACCGCCAAAAAAATGGAGGCGTTATTGTGACACATGAAGTTGCGTATGAATACACGGGCGTTTTGGAAGAGGCTATAGGAGCTGAACAGGGCCTTACCCAAAAAGAAATTTTCTCCTTCCAGCCGGAGGTGGACGCGGCTCACCAGACCCTGATGGCGTGGAGAGAAAGGGGAGACGTTGGCTTTCTGGACCTGCCCTTTACCTCTGCCAAACAGATTGAAGATATCACCGCTAAGGCACGGGAGAAAAGCCGGGGCATGGAGGCATGCCTCGTCCTGGGAATTGGGGGATCTTCATTGGGGGGAAAGGCGTTACGGGATGCCTTGAAAACACCTCTTTACAATGAAATGGGAAAGGAAAACCGAAAAGGCTACCCCAAACTCTACTTCGCGGAGAATATCGACCCCGAGACCTTTGTAGCCCTGCTTGGAATGCTGAGGCCGGACAAAACACTGGTTGTGGTCATCAGCAAGTCTGGCGGAACAGCCGAAACCATGAGCCAGTTTCTTATCGCCATGGACTGGTTGACAAAAAATCTCGGGAACAGCACCGCGAACCATGTCGTAGCCATTACCGACCCCAAAAAGGGAACATTGAGGGAAATTGCTGACAAGGAGGGTTTTGAAACCCTGGACATCCCCCGGAACGTGGGAGGGCGTTTTTCGGTTTTGACCCCCGTGGGGTTGTTCCCCGCGGCAGTTATCGGGATTGACGTTAAATCTCTTCTCGAAGGCGCGGCGGCCATGGCAAAGAGATGTGAGAGCGCTGACCTGAAGACAAATCCGGCATATCTGAATGCCGTGATACATTACGCCTATGACGCGAAAAAGGGGAAGCCGTTATCCGTCCTCATGCCTTACGTGGACAGCCTGCTTTCTTTCGCCGACTGGTACCGGCAGCTTTACGCGGAGAGCCTGGGGAAACGCTTTGACCGGGATGGGCAAGAGGTTTTTCGAGGGCCGACGCCTATTCGTGCCCTCGGGACAACGGATCAGCATTCCCAGTTGCAGCTTTACATGGAAGGCCCCTTCAACAAGGTCATTACGTTTATCCGCACGAAAACGTTCCGGTCCGACGTGAAAATTCCCGCTTCCCTGTCCTATAAGACCGCGCTTGATTACCTGCCGGGGCATTCCCTGGGGCAGCTCAACGGATTTGAGCAGATGGCCACGACACACGCCCTGCGAAAGAACCATCGCCCCACGCTGACCCTCAGCATCGAGAAAATCGACGCCTTTACGCTGGGACAGCTGTTTTATTTTTACGAACTTCAGGTGGCCCTTCAGGGGGTTCTCTATCATGTGAATCCTTTCGATCAGCCGGGAGTTGAGCTGGGCAAAAAGCTTACTTACGGCCTGATGGGCCGGAAGGGATACGAAGAATACGCCAAGGAGCTTGACCAGGCATTCGAATAAATTTGGAAGCGCCGGATATTGGACGAGTGAAACGGCCCAGCCATTCGTTAGACAGGGAGGTTTTTTGCCAATTCAATTAACGGAAAGCGTGAGGCATCTGCCAAGATCTGTTTTAAGGATTGTCCGGAAGTTCACCAGCGACAGGTGCCTGACACATGCCGGCAATCTGGCCTACATCAGTATTCTTTCTCTGGTTCCCATGATTGTTGTGGGCGTTTCCCTGTTTTCCGTTTATGGCATTTCGCCGGAGATGAAGAAATCGATCCTGGACGTTTTTCTGAAACACATGCTTCCCTCAACAGCGGAATCTGCTTACGCGTACATCGACCGTTTTGTTTCGAACGCCAAGGTGCTGGGGCTGCCTGGAATGGTTATCCTGATTTTTCTCTCTTACTCCTTGTACAGTGCCGTGCAGGACGCTTTTCAGACCATCTGGCACGTCACGAAACGCCGTTCGCTCATCCAGAATATCTTGGTTTTCACGAACGTCCTTTTCTGGACACCGTTGCTGATGGGAATTTCTATCTATCTGAAGACAAAACTGGAATTTGCCTATCACGCGAACGTCCTGAGCGAATACATCCTGTCGACCCTGGCGTTTCTCTTGCCCTGGGCAGGGTATACAGCTGCATATCTCATCATCCCTCCCATCCAGACACGTTTCAAATCCGCGGCTCTTGGCGGGCTGCTGGCTTCGGTTCTCTGGTTTATTCTTCTTCACGGGTTTGATATCTATGTAAAATATACCCAATCCATGCAGACCCTGAGCAAACTCTACGGTTCCCTGGTCATTATCCCCGTCTTTCTGGTGTGGGTGTATTTCTGCTGGGTGGTCACGTTTGTCGGTGCTGAAGTCGCCTCATATCACCAGTTTTCGGATGCCTGGGCCGGGAAAGACAAGGATGGAAATTTCTGGGACGCCCTTTCCATCCTGTTAGCCGTAGCCCGCGCGTTTCAAGAGGGGAAGGGTGGGCTTGGGGAAGGGCGTATCTTGCGGCAATGGCCAAACGCGCGTGAAACGCTGGAAGACCTCACGCGCCTGCGAATCCTCGAGCAGGCGGGTGAAACCTATTTCCTGAAACGCCCGCCGGAAAAAATTGACGTGGCAGAGATGTTTCAGGCAATCGCCCGTCCCGGGGAGATTGGGGGCGCCTACAACATTATCGGGGAAGGCCTGAAAGGAAAGACACTCAGGGATCTGCTCGCGTAAAGATTAAGGTGGACCCTATTGTCAAGACAGTTTTTGAGTGAAAATAAGGTGTAGAAGTTTTGGTTGTTTTTGTTTCTCTTTTCATCCTCACGCTGCCCTTTTCTGTTTGGTTTCACCCCAGTAGATCTCTGAAGG
>WGDA01000159.1 GCA_015493505.1 Pseudomonadota bacterium
AAACAGGCAAGGGTTTTCACGCGCGATACCCTTCCATCACCCCTCGCGTTCGATCATGCGAAAATCCTGGAGGATTATTTCAGATTCAGAAACAATGAAAAGGCGTAAGCCTGGATAGAAAAAATGTTGGCCACAGATTAACGCAGGCTTCTCTTTAACCTTCAGCCTTCGACCTTCAACCTATTCTTTCAGTTTCCCCAACCCTTCTTCAATCCGGTCCAGGCCTTTTTTGATTTCATCCATGGAGGTGGCGAAGGAAAGGCGCAGGTAGCCCGCTTTCCCGAAGGCGTCGCCCGGTACGGCCGCGACATTGACTTCATCGAGGAGGTAGGCGGCCAGGTCATAACCAGAGGTGATTTTGTAATCCTTATATCCCTTTCCCATATAGGCATTTATGTTGGGAAAGGCGTAGAAGGCCCCGTGTGGCGTAAGGCATGAAACCCCTTCCATGGCGTTGAGGCGGGAGATGGTGAAGTCGCGGCGCTCCTGAAAGGCCCGAACCATGTCATCCACAGGTCCCTGTGGGCCCCTGAGAGCGGCCACGGCGGCTTTCTGGGCGATGGAAGTGGGATTGGAGGTGCTTTGGCTCTGAAGCATGGAAACCGCCTTGATGATGGCCGCGTCGCCCGCCGTGAATCCGATCCGCCATCCGGTCATGGCGTAAGTCTTGGAAACCCCGTGGATAATGATGGTTCGTTTGAAAATTTCCTCGCCACAGTTGGCGATCGAGGTGAAGGTGTAGCCATCATAAACGATTTTCTCGTAAATCTCGTCCGAGATGACGTGGGCGTTCGGGTATTTCAGAATGACGTTGGCAAGTGCCTCGAGCTCCTCCCGGGTGTACGCGGCCCCCGTGGGGTTCGAAGGGCTGTTGATGACCACGATTTTGGTTTTGTCAGAGAGCGCTTCGTCCAACTGTTCCGGCGTGAGCTTAAACCCGTTTGCCTCATCGGTCTCCACGACAACCGGGTTGCCCCCCGCGAGGAGGACCATGTCCGGGTAGGAAACCCAGTAAGGGGCAGGGATGATGGCCTCGTCTCCCGGATCGAGGAGGACCTGCGCCAGGTTGTAAAAGGCGTGTTTCCCGCCACACGAGATGACGACATGGGATTTGTCGAAGGTCAACCCGTTATCCCTTGCGAATTTTTCACATACTGCTTCCTTGAGCTCGTCAATGCCGGAAGCCGGGGTGTATTTGGTAAAGCCATTCTGGATGGCCTGGATGGCCGCTTCCTTGATGTGTTGGGGGGTATCGAAGTCCGGTTCTCCCGCGCCGAAGCTGACCACGTCGATGCCTTTCACCTTCATGGCCTTCGCCTTGGAAGAAACGGCCAGGGTAGGGGAGGGTTTAATCCTTCCGATTCGCTCTGACAATCCCATGGGTGTCTCCTTTATAAGAAAATGGTCGGGGCGAGCCGATTTGAACGGCCGACCTCCTGCTCCCAAGGCAGGCGCGCTAACCAGGCTGCGCTACGCCCCGCTTTCGCCTTTTTCGGTATCACACCGGGGGAGAGAAATCAATATGAACGCGCCCCGTCACAAAGCTCATGCACAAAGGCGGGCAGTTGAAAGGCGGCCTTGTGAAGCTCGGGCGTGTAGTATTTGAAGGCCGCGTCGGAAGGCACGCGGGCCGGGTCGAAGTTATGGACGGGATCCAGGCCCTTTGAGGCGAACCCGAACGTCCACAACCCCCCCGGATATGTGGGGGTAAAAGAGAGATAGAGCTTCGTGACCGGGAAGATGCCTGCGAGGTTATGAAAGATTTTGCTGACCCACTCCGGATAGTAGAAGGGAGATTCCGCCTGCACCGATATTACCCCATTATCCGTGAGCGCTTCGAAGGCATCCCGGTAAAAAGTGGCGGCGATGAGCCCTTTGGCGGGGCCGATTGGGTCGGTTGAGTCTATCAGGATCACATCATAATGATTTTTTATGGACTTGATGTATTCAATGCCATCCATGGCGAGGATGGTGAGCTTGGGGTTGTCCAGTTCGCGGGACACCTCCGGGAAATAAGTTTTGGATGCCTCGATGACCGCCTCATCGATTTCAACGAGGTCCACATGCTCTACCTCGGGATGTTTGACCACTTCCCGGACGGTTCCCCCGTCACCCCCGCCAATGATGAGCACCTTTCGGGGGCTTGGATGGGTATACAGGGGGACATGCGCGAGCATTTCGTGATAAACAAACTCGTCTTTCTGGGTAATCTGAACGGCGCCGTCCAGAATGAGCACGTTACCGTAAAAATCCGTTTCGAGGACATCGAGGCGCTGGTAAGGGGTCTGTTTTGACAACAGGACGTTCTTGACGAGAAAGGTCAATCCACTTTTGGATTCATCGATTTCCTTGAACCATAGTTCCATGCGTTTACTCCCACAAGACGACGCCGGCAAAAACCGCGCCGGAGCCTTTGGATACATAGTCCACGGCCTGGCTGATAACCTCTTTCAGATCAAATTTTCGCACTCTAAAAGCCTCTTTCGCCATTTCGCGGACAATATTTTCGATTTCTTCTTTATGGCCACGGGAGGAGTATTCCATGATGACGCCAGGGAGGGAAGGATCTTGGGGAATCGCCACGGCAACACCGGCGGCGATTCGTTCCCCCGAAATGTCGCTGTAGATGG
>WGDA01000160.1 GCA_015493505.1 Pseudomonadota bacterium
AAAAAGCTAATTTATGCCGTTTTTCGGCAGTCTATCAGCAACGAAGTCCGCTGACATTGAACGTTTCTTGTTGTTTGGGTGAATGTGTAACAATATTATCACCTTATGTCAGTTTCGCCAAAATGACTTCCTTGGAAGTCCAATTTCTGTGTCGCGCTGCATCCTTCGTCGTTGCAGCGTACTCTAAGTACGCATCATTCCTCAGGAATTGCGCTCCTTGAACTTGAAGCTTTTTACTTTGCCGCATCATTATGACTTTTTGCGAAATTATCTTGTTTTGAATGATCCTGAAAAGGATAGAGGGGAAGGGTAATGATTTTCTTGAAGGTGCTCCAGATTCTCTTTCCCAGCTTTTGCGCGTTTATCGAAGTAACTTTTGGATTCGCTACGTTCCCTTCCGCCTTGAAAAAGTACCCGATAAATTTCTTGTCCTTGTTGGTTAAAATCCTCCCGAGGATCGGGATATGGCTCACGAATGAATCAAGCATCTTGAAGGGATAGACCCCGATCAAAAGCGATACGTGGTGGTTGTTCAACCAGAGGGTTCCTTCCCCGGTCATAAAGAAAGGCTGGCTTTTCAGGTACGCGTCACGGGTTCTGGCAACGCCTTTTTTCACCTGAATGGTCCCATGAATCATGTCGTACTGCAGGCCCTCTTTGGATATGCCGGGGAGGCTTTTCAGGGTAATGATGTCATAGATATCCAGCAACTGAAAGATGCTGGTCAGAACCGCCCAGTGCGTTATCACGCCCTTTTTGAAGGTGACATCCAGGCCGCCATTCAATCCGTCACGAAGCGTCCGGTACGACCCGCCCTGCGATGTCAAGGTTCCGTCGAATGTCAACCAGCCCCGGAAGGGGGAAGAGCGGCCTAAAATCCCATCCAGAATCTTCCCGAAATCGAGATTGCTGACGATGGGAGAGAGCATGAGGTCGACACCTTTCCCATTAAGAGTTTCATGCCAGTTCACGTCGATCGCCCCAAATCCCTTCTGTTCCGTCAGGAAATTCAGCCCCCTGATGGCACCTTCGTTCCCCCTTTGATGGAAACGGGTAAAAAACTCCATCAGATGATACTTAAATATCTTCAGCTCCTTTACGGAAATACTCCCCTCAAAATATTTTCCGTGAAGAAACTCCAAGGCGCGGGCGATAAAATCACGCGTGTCTTTTTCCTTGAAAGGTGGGCGCGGCGCTTTTGGACCTTTATGGTGAAGGTGAAGCTTTGCCAGGAAATCATCCAGGTTCAGGTAACCCAGTACGAGTTTCGCGTCCCAGAACCATTGGCCCTCCCGGAGATTTCCCGTCAGGTTTACCTGGGAGGCATAGGATTCCCGATACAGGACGTCCTCGATATTTACGCTTCTTTTGCGTTCGGAAAGAAGAAAGCTGGCCTTTGCTATGGTCACCGGTTCCGTTCCCCCCGGAAAGGGCACCGAAACATTGGCAAGTACCGCTTTAATGTGGTAAATAGGTTTTTCTTTCAGAACCACCTGTCCGGTGCATTGGATGTCCCCCTTGGCCAGCAGGCACTGCTTCCCCTGGCAAAACCTGGGAAACAGAGGCATGAAGTATTGAAGCTGATGGGAGTCTGTCACGCAGTTAATCTTACCCCTCACGGGGTTCAAGGAGCTCAGTGCCCCCCATATCCTGACGATAAACCCGCGAAGGTTCGCCCGAATCCAGTCTATTTCACAGGACTGTGGGCCTGTCTGCCGCAACTGAAAGTCGATGGAAGCGGGGATACCGGCATCCTTGATAAAAATGTCCTTATAGCTGAAGAAGAGCTTTTTGGCGTCCATTCCTCCCTGCAGGGCTACCTGGGGCCAGGTACCTTGGGCCTTGAGGGAAAAAGAAGCCTTTCCCGTCACCCGGAAATGCCTGGAGAAAGAGGCGAGGGTATACGCTTGCGGGTTGTCGAAGGAAACGCGTCCATTCGCTCGGGCGTCAATCTGCCATTTCCCAGAGTCCGTATGCCTTGCCGCTCCTTCAGCGATTATCATGCCCAGCGGAGAGCTTAAAGAAGCGTGAACCATCTGAATCGCCTTCGGGGTCACTGTCCCGTGAGCCGTCATGTCAACGGGCAGCTCCAGGGACAGGTCCTTTCTGGAGAGCCACCCTTTCAGGAGGATGTCATTAAGCGTAACTTGATAGTCCTGAGCGGAAAAGGGGAACAGGGTCCCCGTGAACTTAACCCGGGCGGCGCCAGAGAAATACCTGGGGACAAAGGCGCCCGATTTTGGTAATGGAATTCGCAAGGATGGATTTCCAGGGTCGCCGCCTCCTGCCGGCAAGGGGATTCCCCGCGAGGCGATCTCCCCTTCAACGGATAGCGGTAACGGCCTGTGAAAGATATCAGAAACACTCAGGCGTTTGATTTGAACGCTCAACCCGTCGTTGATAATGGCGTGAAACTCTGTAACCTGGGCTGCCGGCGCGTGGTAAGAGAGCTTTCCCGACATCTCTGTAACCCGCGTCTTTTCGTATGGCAGGGAGAATGAGAAATCCGTTAACTTCATATCGGCGGATTGAACCTGGGCACGCCACCCTTTACTCCCGGCGGGGCGTTGAACCTTTATCCTGCCAGACAGGCTCTGGATTTCTCCCCCCTGAAAGGCCTGGGTCCAGCCCTGAACCTTCGGGGGGAGCAGGTTGTAAATAAAGGGTGTGGAGCGCACGGCGGACAGGTCGAGTCGCGCGCCAGTTACCCTGCATTCCAGGGGTCCTTTTCCCGTGAAGTCAAAAGGCGCCAGGGCCACGTTAATCTTAGACGCGCCCCACATGGCCGCGAGGTGAGAGCGGACCATTAGACGGCCTTGATCCTTTTCGCCCGCGATGGCTCCCTCAAAGCGGTCGAGGTAACGGAGGGAAGGGAAACCAATGGCGGGTGCCGGGCTTGCCCGCAACACCGGGGTGTTGCCTCTGGCACCTCTGAAAAGCGTTTCCAGGGGGATGCGGGTGGCCAGAACCTTCAGGTGAAATGGGGTTTTCCCCGTGGGGGACCACATTCCTTTCATCTCGATTTGGCCCCACTTTTCTGTTTCATGTTCTTTCCCCAGGTGATAGTCGCATTTCAGTGTAGCCGTCAATTTTTTAGGGGACTGGCTGCTTGAAGCCCGCGCTGAGAGATTCCGAAAAACCCCATGTTGGATGTAAGGTGGACGGCCCTTTCTGGAGAGTCGGACTTCGACAGGCTGTGAGGGGTTTTTTACCTCGATAGCGATGGCCGGCATGCCTTTGGCGGTTCCGCTCCCCTTTCCTTCCAGCGCGAAGATACATTTTTGCCCAGAGGTAACTACGCAACCGGGCGACACGAAACGGGGGTTGTCGATCGCGACCCTGCCATAAAAGCTGAACCTTTCCTTCACCTTTCCCCACCCGTGCAGAGAAATATCAGAAAGCCCTTCAAGCTCCCAGCGAGGCGGCACCGCGTAAAAACGGGGCAGTTGCTTCAACGAGAACCCTGAAAGCTGAATGTCCGCGTCGAAAGGAAAAGGCGCTTCCAAGGCATACGACCCGCGTGCCTGAAACGCGACCGGGTGATGGCTTTTATAAAAATACAGGGTACCGTTAGCCTTTCCGGTTATCTTTTCCGTCTTGGCGGACCCCACTGTCTCCGCGTCTTTCAGGAACATCTTGTAGGTCTTTTTTTCTTTTCCCGTTTCCAGAATCAGGATGACGGAAATCCGCTTCAGCGTGACCTTCGGGAAGAAGAGTACAAACCGCCTTTTCGCCTTTTTAGGCTTCACAATTTTTTGGGTTTTGCGAACCGGTTTGACCGGAACCGGGAAAACCCCAAGCCACTTTCCCTGGGCGTTGCGGCGCAGCCGAAGGGTCCCGTCCTCCAGCCGCACATGCCGAAAGATGATTTCCCGGCGGGCGATAAAAGGCCAGATCTCCACGGTGGTCACCATGGATTTACAGGCAATGGGAGGAGGGCCGCCATTGAGCGAGGGCACCACCACGTCTTGCAGAACCACATGGAAACCATGAAGCCAGTCCAGGGTCACGCGCCCGATCTTGACCGGCCTGCCAGCCTGGGCGGAAAGCTGTTTAACGAGAAGATCTCCAGCCAGTTTGCTCTTTATGAAAAGACCCAGGCCCAGATACAGGGCGATTGCCAGGATGACCACCCCATAAATCACCCGGATCCCCCACCGCATGGACCAGTGGATGTTGAGCCGTTTCATGTCAGTATCGTCCTGGCAAATGTCCAGACCTTTACCGCGCGCGCGCCACCTCTTTTGAGTACGCGGGCGCATTCCCGCACCGTGGCGCCGGTGGTGTACACATCGTCCACCAGCAGGACCGACTTTACCCGGAAACGATCCTTGTCTCTTACGGCAAAAGCCCCTTTTAGATTGCTCCTCCGCTGGCCTTTTGTCAATCCAATCTGGGGGGGTGTTTCTTTTATTTTGACGAGGTGATTCCGGATGAGTGGTTTTTTAAACCTTTTCGAGACGCGCGACGCCAGTAACTGGGCCGGGTTGTATCCGCGCCCGCGTAACCCCTTTGAGGTTTGGGGCACGGGAACCACCACGTCGATACCTTCTGCCGAGAATGGAACATCCTCTCCTCTCAGCCAAAAGTCCAGTAGGGTCAGAGTTCCCAGGTTCTGATGGAACTTGAGGAGGTAAATAAAATCTCTCGCTTTCCCCTCAAAGGCGAACAGGCTTCTCGCCCCCTCGAAAGGTGGCGGATCTTTGATACATTCCCCGCACAGATGGCTGTTCGTGCCTGAAAGCGGCGTCCCGCACCGCGGGCAAATGGGTGGTGTCACCCGCGTAAATGTTTGCGCGCACGCGGCACACAGGGGCACGTGTCCCTCCAAAAGGCCAAAATCCCCACAGAACAGGCACCGCTGCGGCAGGAAGAAATCACCTATCGCGGCGAGCAGGGTTGAACGCGACACATCAGGGTTTCCCTGTTACGAAAGGTCATAGGTTACGGTGTTCATTTCACCGCAATTGGGGCATTCGTCCCGCCATCCCTTCAGTGACGCCCCACACGCCTGGCAGGCCATGGGGAGATTCAGCCACTTCTCCTCCCGTGCCACCTCGAAACAGGCGTCGTACGCCGCATCCTTTTTCCCTTCCTGGGCGAGAATCCGCGCCTTCAGCAGGCCCACAGCCGGATATTCTCCCGCTTTGTCCGGCAGGTCTTCCATTACCTTCCTGGCCTCTTCCACCTTGTCCAGTTTCAGACAGAACTGGGCGTAGTGCAAGGCGATGGCGACATTCTCCGGGTTGTCACGCGTCGCCTTCGCGTAGCGTTTCAGCATGTCGTCCGTCTTCCCCTCATCCGTCAGGAACGATTCCAGAAGCGTCAGGAAATAGGCGTCGCGGGTCTTGGAAAACGCCTTGTCCCATACCTTGAGGGCCTCCTTCACCTTTCCTGTCCGGCGATAATAATTTCCCAGATGAACCGCCAGGCTTTTGTTCTCAGGATCTTTCTTCAGGAGGGACTTGGCCAGTTCGACCCCTTTCATCCCTCCCTTGTCCTCAAGCTGCTGGAGTAGTTGGCGCGCGTATTTTGTCCGGTAAAGCTTCAGCCGTTTCTTTTCCTCCGCCTTGTTGGAGGACGCCTTGATAATTCGCTCTTGGATAGGAATAATTTCTTCCCAGTTTTCCTCTTCTTCCATGATCTCCCGGATGCCTTCCAAAGCGGGCAGGTAAACCGTGTTGATGGACAGAATCTCTTTATAGACCATGCGGGCCTTTTCCGTCATCCCGGCCGCCTTCGCGAGCCGCGCCTCTTCCATCATCGTCGAAATCTTAGGCGGCTCCTGCGTCAGCCTCAATTGCGAGATGACCTGGTATGCCTCGTTCCACTGTCCCTTCTTCTTGTACAGCTCCGCCTTGATGCGGAGAAACCGCCCCTCTTCGCGGAAATCCTTGCTGATGGATTCAATCCGGTTCTCGATATCCTTTACGCTTCCCCACAGAAGGCGCTCCAGAATCACGGAGTATGTGGTCAGTTTTTCCACCTCCTGCTTGTGGGCCTTCCGTTCTTTTCTGAGACGAAACCCGCGGCGGGTGTCCCGGATAATGGAAACGACCAGCACGATAAGCGCTCCCAGGCAAAAGGCGAACAGGACCAACACCGTCAACGACACGTGAAAGGTCATTCCTCTGAAGATGGTGAAATCAACCGCCTGGGGATTTTGGTAGGCGGCAAACCCTATCAGTGACAAAAGGATAATCAGTAAAATGAAAAAAATCTTTGAAACCATAACCCTATTCCCTCTTTTGAAGTTTTTCCAGCCGAGATTTACATGCCACGCAGTAAATCGCCGTAGGTTTGACCTCCAGGCGCTTGATAGAGATGGGTTCCCCACACTCCTCGCAAATCCCGTAGGTGCCCTCTTCGATTCTTTCCAGCGCTTCCTCTATTTCCATCAATTTTGCCCGGTCCGCCTCGTTCAGGCTTAACAGCAACTGCCGGTTCGAGAGGTCTGAAGCCTCGTCCCCGATATCCGGGGTTCCATCTTTGCCTAACTCGTTGGATTCTTTAACCAGTTTGTCCATGTCACTGACAATCTTTCTCCGCTCCTCCAGCAACTGTACCTTAAAGCGCTCAAGCTCCTGTTGGCTCAACATCTGGTATTCCCCCCTCAACCTTCGATTCTTCTTCGTCTTCCGCTACCGGAATTTTCGGGGCATCGATCCAGAGCCCCTCAAGATCGTAATAACTGCGGATAGCTTCCTGAAAGATATGTATAACCACATCTCCCCCATCAATCAAGATCCATTTCCCTTCTTCGTACCCCTCAACACCGAGAACTGCTTCGCGCCTTTTCTTTATGGACTCGTACACGGCGTCCGCGATGGCCTGAACGTGGCGGTCTGAACGCCCGCTGACAATCAGAAAGAAATCTGTAAAGGGATTGACCCGGCCGATTTCCAGGATGACGAGATTAAAACCCTTTTTGCCGATAGCCGCTTCGGCTAAAAAAATAGCCTTTTTCTTCGCGTCTTCTAAAGATTTCTTAAAAATCATTCGGAATTTATCTTAACAAATGAAGAGAAAAAATTCAAATAGCGCCGCACGTGCCGGCCTCACCCCCGTTTTTCCAACTGGTAGAGGTGGTGGTTTTCGATGTAGTCTTCCACCGCCAGGGGAATGAGATACCGGATGGAGCGCCGCTCATACAAGAGCTCACGGATGTTTGTGGAAGAAATGTCCATCAGAGTCACGCTCTGGTGAAAAATCTTGTAGCCGGATGGGTGAATGTACGAATCGTGCCGCCGATCGTAAGAGTACTGGCGCGCGATGGCATCCGGCAATACGTCTTCCAGGTTGAACCGATGATAGCCAGGCCGGGTCATGATGACAAAATGACAGAGGGACAGCAGTTCGTCGTACCGGTGCCAGGTGGCGATATCCCGAAAGGCATCCAGCCCCACGATAAAAAAGAGCTCACCCGGGTAATGGGTCTTCATCCAGGTGACCGTATCGATGCTGTAAGAAACCCCCGGCTTCTTCATCTCGTAGTCCGAAACCTCAAAATGGGGGTTGCCCCGGATAGCCAGTTGCGTCATGGCATAGCGGTGGTCCGCCTTGGCGATCCGCGCTGGAACTTTGTGCGGGGGGAGGGCGGAGACCATGAAAATTACTTTGGTCAGTCCAAAGGCGATCCGCACCTCTTCAGCCGCTCGCAGATGCCCCAGGTGGACGGGGTTGAACGTTCCCCCGAACAGCCCGGTCCGTTTCTCCGCGGTCATGACTCGCGGACCTGCCCCTCGCCAAAGATGACAAATTTGGTGGTCGTCAGGTCGCGCGCCCCCATGGGGCCGAAGGCGTGAAGCTTGGTGGTACTGATGCCGATTTCCGCCCCGAGGCCCAGTTGCTGCCCGTCACTGAAGCGTGTGGAGGCATTCACCAGAACCACCGAAGAATTGACCCGTTTCAGGAAGGCCTGGGCGTTGGCGTAATCCTTCGTCACAATGGCCTCCGTGTGAGAAGAGCCATATCTTTCGATATGGCGAATGGCGGCATCAAGGCTCGGCACCACCTTCACGGAGACAATCAGGTCAAGATACTCCGTCGGCCAGTCCTCTTCCGTGGCGGAAACCACGTCCTCTCCGCACAGGGCCCGGGTCCGTTCACAACCACGGACCTCCACTCCCAGTTCCCTGAATTTCTCTACCATCCGCGGGAGAAACGCCTCGGCGATTCCCTCGTGCACCAGCAAGGTCTCCATGGCGTTGCAGACACCGGGACGCTGCACCTTGGCGTTGATGCAGATGCTTTCAGCCATCTCCGGGTCGGCGCTTTCGTCGACAAACACGTGGCAGACCCCCTTGTAGTGCTTGATGACGGGCACGCGCGAGTTTTCCACCACGAATCGGATCAGCCCCTCGCCGCCCCGGGGGATGATGAGATCAAGGTATTCCTCCAGTTGAACCATCTCCAGAATGGCGTTCCGGTCCGCGACGGGAATGACCTGGACTGCCTCTTCCGGCACCTTTTCTTCTGCCAGAGCCCCCTGGATCACCCTTCCAATCGCCAGATTAGACTCCAGCGCCTCGGAACCGCCCCGCAGGAGCACGGCGTTGCCCGATTTCAGGCACAGCGCTGCCGCGTCGGCCGTCACGTTGGGGCGGGACTCGTAGATAATCCCTACCACACCGAGGGGAATCCGCATCTTTCCCACCAGCAGACCGTTGGGGCGCGTCCACATCCGCGTTACTTCTCCCACGGGGTCCGGCTGGGCCGCGATTTCACGGATCCCTTCCGCCATGGCAGCGATCCGGTTCGGACTGAGGATCAGGCGGTCCAGCATGGCACTGGAAAGGCCGTTCTTTTTACCCGCCTCCACGTCTTTCGCGTTCGCGCTCAGGATTTCCTCGCTTCGGCGCGTCAGATTGTCCGCCATCCTCAGCAAGGCCTCTTTCCGCCTGGGTGAGGGCAGCGAGGCCAGGATCGGCGCGGCGGCTTTCGCCTTCCGAGCCATCGATTCTACCGTTTCAAGCGTCATGATGCCTCCTTTCCCGGTGCGGATAGAATAACAAGGTGATCGCGATGAATCAACTCATCACCCCAGGTGTAACCCAGGATTTCATTTATCTCGCGCGATTTTTTCCCCTTGATCTTCGCTACTTCCTGGGCGCTGTAATTGACCAGCCCCTTCGCCACAAGCCGTCCCGACAGGTCCCTCACGTCTACCCCTTCGCCCCGCTCGAAGGCGCCGTCAACCCGCGCCACCCCCGTCGGCAGCAGGCTCTTTCCCCCGTAGAGAAGCGCCTTGACGGCACCGTCATCCAGGTATAAAGCCCCAGCGGAACGCACGCCATACGCGATCCACTGTTTCCTGCAGCTCAGGGGGTCACGCCGGGGAAGAAAGAGGGTCCCAATATGCCCCCCGTCAAAGATATCTCGAAGGACGCGGGGTCGTTTGCCGCTGGCCAGCACGGTGGGAACCCCAAAAGAGGCCGCCTTCCGTATGGCGTCTAACTTGACAGACATGCCCCCGATTCCGGTCGGGCTGAAGCTTTCCCCGGCCGCGCACAGGATCCCTTCACTGAATTCCTCCACCTCCGAGATGAGGCATGCCTCCGGATAGACCTTGGGGTCCCGGTCGAAAAGGCCCTCCGTGTCAGACAGGATAATCAGCAGGTCCGCCTGGATCAGCCCCGCCACGAGAACAGACAGGTTGTCGTTGTCCCCAACCTTGATTTCTTCGACCACCACCGTGTCGTTCTCGTTGATAATGGGCAGGGCGCCAAATTTGAAAAGCGAGGCGATGGTGTCGCGCGCGTTCAGGTACCGGCGGCGGTGATCCATGTCATCCCGGGTCAGAAGAATCTGGGAAATCTGGATCCCCTTTTTTTGGAAATACGTATCGTACAACGCCATCAGGTGAGGCTGGCCAATAGCCGCGATGGCCTGCTTATCGGGAAGTCCTTCCACCCTTTGGCGCAACCCCAACCGTTCCATCCCCACAGCGATGGCCCCGGAGGAGACCAGGGCGATCTTCCGGCCCTCCGCGATGAGCTCTGAAATCTCCCCCGACAAGTCTTGGATTTTCTGAAGGTCGATGGTCATGTCAGGGGTGGTCAGGACAGAGCTGCCCACCTTCACAACCACCCGCCGCGCGCCCGCGATGATTTCTTTTCGTTTCAAGGCATATCCAATTTACAGGAGTCCGCCAGAACTTTCAACAAATTTTCCACCCCACGCCCGGTCTGGGCCGATATGGGATAAACAGACATTCCCGTACGCTCGTGCAGTTTCGACGCCAGCGCCTCGGTTTCCTTGCCTGCTTCCGCGATATCCACCTTGTTCAACACCAGAACCCCGGCCTTTTCCGTCAGGCCGTGGCCGTGCGCACGGACCCAGTCGAAAAAAGACGTCCACTCCCGAAACAGGTCCGCCTCGTTGACGATCCGGGACGCGTCCAGAAAATACAAAAGGATCCGGGCGCGCTCTGCGTGCTTTAAAAACCGCCTTTCCGGAGCCATGCCGAGAGCGGGAATCTCCACAAAAGTGACGGGTTCCTCGTGCTCTGTGAAATAGACCCCCAGCTGGGGAACCCGCGTCGTAAAGGGATACGGGGCAACCTTGGGTTTCGCGGAGGTGATACGCGAAAGAAAAAGGGATTTCCCGGCGTTCGCGGGGCCGACCACGGCGATGTCGGTAATCATTTTATAGACAAGCCGCAGCGAGACCCGGCGGCCAGGAATCCCCTTCTGGGCGATCCGGGGGGCCTGCCGCACGGGAGTTTTATAATGCACATTCCCTTTGCCTCCCTTGCCTCCCCGCGCCACGACAACCTCAGCACCAGGTGTATCCAGGTCGGCAAGCATCTCCTCTGTCTCCGCGTCAAAAACCTGGGTACCGACGGGAACGGCAAGCCGCAGATCCGCGCCATCCTTTCCGTGCTGCTTGTTTCCGCCGCCCGGGGCGCCGGACTCAGCCCTGAATGATTTTTTGTGCAGATAAGCGGAAAGGTCCGACAGGTTCTCTCTGGCAAAAACGATGACGTCGCCGCCCCTGCCGCCGTCTCCTCCGTCTGGACCACCCTTCGGAAGAAAACGGGCCCGGTGGAAATGGATGGAACCACCCCCGCCCGAGCCAGACGCGACCACGATATCTGCCTCGTCGATAAATGAAACCTTCATGTTGGGGATCCCTCCCGTTTTGCCAAAGAAGCAACAGGAGGAAAAGAAAAAGGGCTAATAAACGCTTACGCGCTTTTTGTCTTTGCCAACACGCTCGTAATGGACGGTGCCGTCAATCTTGGCAAAAAGGGTATGATCCCTCCCCATGCCGACATTGGCGCCCGGGTGAATCCTTGTGCCCCGCTGCCGGACCAGGATATTCCCCGCCTTGACAAACTGTCCGCCAAAACGCTTCACGCCAAGGCGCTGTCCCTGGCTGTCCCTGCCGTTTCGGGAGCTTCCTCCCGCCTTTTTATGCGCCATTTCTCGACTCCTTAACCTGCCTGGATCGACTCAATCCGCAGTTTCGTGTATTTTTGACGGTGCCCCAGTTTTCTCCGGTAATCCTTGCGGCGCTTGAACTTGAAGACGATAATCTTTTTGCCCTTCACATGATCCACAATCGTCGCCGACACCTTGGCACCTGGGACAACCGGCGTGCCAACCTTGACATCCGAATCGGTTTTCAGCATCAGAACGTCGTCTATCTCAACCGTGTCTCCCGGCTGACCCTTCATCAGGTCAACCTGAATCACGTCTCCTTCGCTTACCTGGTACTGCTTGCCTCCAGTCTTAATCACGGCATACATCCACACTTCCCTCCAGAAAATTTGCCTGTATATAGTAGATTCAAACCCGCTTGTCAAGCGCCCTTTCGGCAAAACTCCACACCCAGCGGGGTATTTCCTCTCCCTCGTTACAATAATAAGCTGGAGTTCGGGATACATCCCACGAAACCCTTTCAACCCCGCGAACAGGTATAACCCGAATGTTCCACTTCGGCCAATAAAAAAGAGGTGATGGCTGCGTAAAGACACTTGCCTCAGGGTGTGATTTCGACAACACCCTGAGGCAAGTTTTTGGTAAAAACTCTGTATAAGAAAAGCCGCCCGGATGGGCGGCTTTTCTGAATGTTGATTGGCCTGGATCAGTCTTCCATCGGTTCCGGGTCGTGACGGACCCAGCCTTTGGGCATTTCCTTGTAGTGAATCATGTCTTCCACCGGGCAGATGAAGGAACAGGCCATGCAACTGAGGCACCGGTCTTCGTCCATTACCGGACGGCGATTTTCGGCGTCCCAGGAAAGCGCCTGGCCGCCGCCGTCCTGGCAGATGATGTAGCACTGGCCACAACCGATGCAGCGGTCCAGGTCGTATTCCACCACGCCCTGGCGGCTGAGGTCGAACTCGTCGGTGTGATGAACATTGGGCAGGGCCTTGCCCACGATTTCCGAAACGGAATTGAAGCCTTTTTCCTCCATGTAATCGGAAAGCCCCTCCATCATGTCTTCCACGATCCGGTAACCATAATGGATGATCCCCGTGGTGACCTGGATGGTGGATGCGCCTAAGAGGAGAAATTCAAGGACATCGACCCACGTTTCGATGCCGCCGATGCCGGAAATGGGAAGACCCAGGTCGGGGTTCTGCGCCATGTCAGCCATAAAGCGGAGTGCCACAGGCTTGACGCAGGGTCCGGAATAACCGCTGGCGGCGCCTTTGCCGAAGACGTTGGGTTTGGGAACCAAATCGTCCAGGCCAATTTCTGTGATAGCGGAAATTGTGTTGATGGCCGAAATCGCGTCCGCGCCTCCTTTTTTGGCATACATGGCCGGTTCGTTCATGTCCGTGATGTTCGGGGTCATCTTGGCCATGACGGGGATGGTGACAGCCTTTTTGACGGTTTCGGTGAACATCTCAAGAAGGTCGAAGGCCTGTCCGACCTTGGACCCCGACCCTTCAATGGCCATATGAGGGCAGGAGAAATTGAGTTCCAGCATATCCGCTCCCGCGTCTTCCGCCGCCTTTCCCAGGATTTCCCATTCCTTATTGGAAAAGCCCATGATGCTGGCGACGACAATATGTTTGGGATAGTGCTTTTTCAGCCACTTGATGTCCTTTAAATTGTGTTCGAGCGGACGGTCGGAAACCTGCTCCACGTTCTGGAGGCCAATCATCCGGCACGCCTGGTTGTTGTATTTATTCAGGCGGGGGGATGGGTGGATAATCTTGGTGACCTGGGTCGCGAGGGTTTTATAAGCCACACCTCCCCATCCTGCGTCGAAGGCGCGCGCGATCATTTCCGCGCAGTTCGATACGGGGGACGAGGAAAGCATGAACGGGTTCATGAATTTAACGCCACAAAAATCGATGCTTAAGTCTTTCATTGATTTATTCCCCCTTCCCTTCTAAATGTTCTACAATGGCTTGTGCCGCCTTTTTGCCATCCGCGACGGCTTCCACGACCAAGGCGGGCCCCCGGACGATATCGCCTCCCGCAAAGACCCAGGGTGTGGAGGTCTGGAGAGACGTATCTGAGGCGGAAATGGTGTTTTTGTCCCACGACAACTCGGCCATTTCTTTGAGCGCAGGCTCTGGTCGTGTGGCTAAGGCTTCAATCGCCACGTCAAAGGGCAGCTCAAAGTCTGAATCGGGGATTTCTTCCGGGCGGCGGCGCCCTGAGTCATCCGGATCACCCAGCCTGGTGCGCCGGCAAACGATGCCCTGAAGGGCCCCGTTGCCTACGTATTTGACCGGCTGTGTTAGGATAAGGAAATGAATTCCGTCATTCAGAGCCTGAATTTTCTCCTTTTCTTCCGCCGGCATTTCCGTGTACGACCTCCGATAGAGAACGTACACATCTTTCGCCCCGATCTTTTTTGCCCACTGGGCGGCGTCCATGGCAACGGAGCCGCCACCGATGACTGCAACCACCTTGTTCTGGATGAGCGATTCCATCTCTGAGGCTTTGCCGGAACGCATGCTCCCGAGAAACTCCGTGGCGCTCATGACACCGGTCAGGTCGCTTCCATCGATGCCGAGCCGGATAGGATCCCACAATCCCGTTGATACAAACACGGCTTGATATCCTTCATCTTTGAGTTTCTTGAGGCCCTCTTTCCCCTCGATGGGGGTGTTGGTCTTGATTGTCACGCCAAGGGAAACAATTTCATCGATTTCCCTGGAAAGCCCTTCCTCGGAAAGCCGGAAGGGAGGAATGCCATAGCGCAGGTTTCCGCCGGCTTGGCCTTTCTTTTCAAAGACCGTTACCTCGTATCCCTGGAGGGTCAGCTCACGGGCGCAGGTCAATCCTGCTGGCCCGCTGCCGATGACGGCGACTTTTCCTTTGCCGGTCTTGTCCGGTTTTTTGATAGGGGAAAATCCCATCAACCAGCCATGTTCTACGATAAAGCGCTGTACCTTCCCAATCTGGATAGGCTTGTCGATGGCGGTGCGGGAACAGGCTAATTCGCACAATTTTGCTGTCGGGCAGACGGCGCCACACGTCCATCCGAAGGGGTTATTCTCTTTGATGGTTCGAATGGCTCCCGTGACGTTTCGGAAACGGAGCTTGCGGATAAATCTCCCCGGATCCGTTCCCGCCGGACACGCCTGGCTGCAGGGCGCGTCGAAGCACAGCAGGCATCGCGCGGCCTCTTCCATCGCCAGGGTCAGTGTTAGCCCCTTTTCCATCTCATCGCTGAACAATGGTGCTCTTTCCGCTAATTGTTCCAATCTTTTTCCTCCCTTCCTTTAGTTTGTTTTCCCAAAAAACAAAACCCTTTCCCAGCGTCGAGAAAGGTCTTCGTCATTGTACCTTATACTCACTAACAGGGAGGAAATGGTTTGTCAAGATTGTTTGCCCGTTTTCATGATAATCAGATTACAACATTGTTCTGTGGTACAATGATTTTGTGGATGGCGGCTTGAAAAGCCTTGACAGATTTAGATGGGTGTGGTTATGATACCCAAAGTTTTGAAGCTAAAAAATACTTAAAAGGAGGTTGTGATGGCAAGAGTTGTTAAAGTCGGTTTGATTCAGGCGAAAAACGAGGTGCCGGGCACGGAGCCGGTCGACGTGATAAAGAAGGCCATGATCGACAAGCACGTCAAGATGATTGAGGAAGCGGCATCCAAAGGGGTGCAGATGCTGTGCCTCCAGGAAATCTTTTACGGACCGTATTTCCCGGCCGAGCAGGAGGTTAAATGGTATGAGGCCACGGAGCGCATTCCGGATGGCCCAACAACACAGTTGATGATGGAGCTGGCGAAAAAGCACCAGATGGTCATTGTGGTCCCGATTTATGAAGAGGCGATGGCGGGTGTGTATTACAACACGGCTGCCGTGATTGACGCTGACGGAACCTACCTGGGTAAATACCGCAAGAACCATATTCCGCACGTCGCCCCCGGGTTCTGGGAGAAATTTTACTTTAAACCGGGGAACCTGGGCTATCCTACCTTTCAGACGGCTTACGGGCGCGTGGGCGTGTACATCTGCTATGACCGTCATTTTCCCGAGGGTGCGCGACTGCTGGGCCTGAATGGGGCCGAGATTGTTTTCAATCCCTCCGCGACGGTTGCCGGGCTGTCTGAGTATCTGTGGAAACTGGAGCAGCCGGCTCACGCCGTGGCCAATGGTTATTTCATCGCGGCGATCAACCGTATCGGTCATGAGCAACCCTGGGATATCGGTGAATTCTACGGAACCAGCTATATTTGTAACCCCCGCGGGCAGATTATCGCCGAAGGTAGCCGGGACAAGGACGAGGTGATTGTCGGAGATGTGGATTTCGATATGATCAAAGAGGTTCGGAACGTTTGGCAGTTCTTCCGTGACCGGCGGCCCGAGACATACGGCGATATGGTCAAACTTCTTCCTTAACCAACAAAGACTCAGCGGGAGGAAAAGCCTATGGCGAGCGGTTGGTGGGGAAAACTGTTAGAGGTTGACCTGACACGAAGAGCCACATGGGAACGTGAAATACCGGCTGAAGAGATGCAAAAGTTTGCTGGCGGCAGTGGATTAGCCGCCAGCATTCTTTTTAGGGAGTTTGTCGATTGTAACCCCTTGGATCCTGAGAATCCTCTGATTTTCATGCCAGGCCTGCTGACGGGAACCGTTGTGCCTTCCGCTTCCCGCACCACAGTATGTTCCAGGTCTCCCCTGACGGGGATTTGGGACGAATCCAACGTGGGAGGCTACTGGGGGGCCGAGCTGAAGTCGGCCGGCTGGGATGGCATCATCATCCGGGGTGCCGCGGAAAAACCCGTCTATCTCTTTATCTCGGATGAAAGCGTTTCCATCAAAGACGCTTCCACGCTTTGGGGGAAAGACACCTTTGAAACGGAGGAGGCCATCCGGGCAGAGGCCGGTTCAAAGGTGAAGGTGGCCGCGATTGGTCCTGCCGGTGAAAGGCGTGTGCTTATTTCCAGTATCATGTTTGACGGGCGGCTTGGCCGGGCGGCAGGCCGTGGAGGCCTGGGAGCCGTGATGGGCGCCAAGAACCTGAAGGCCATCGCGGTCAAAGGGACCGGTCGGGTGCCGGTTCATGATTTACAGGCCCTTCGAGCCATGCTGAAGCAGGAGATTCCCGTGATTCGTGAGAAAGCGGCGGGCATGACCCAGTTTGGAACGGCTGGGGGTGTTCAGGCCGTCGAGGCGTGGGGAGACTTGCCTATCAAGAACTGGACATTGGGTAGCTGGGAAGAAGGGGCAAAGAAGACCACGGGACAGACGTGGCTCCCAAAGGCCCTAGACTCTCATCATACCTGCTATGGATGCCCGATTCGCTGTTCAAAACTGATTCGGCTGGATTCCGGGCCCTACGCCGGAATCTATGGCCATTTTCCGGAGTACGAGACCCTGGCGGGGTTTGGCGCCAATTGCCTGAACGATGACGCCGAAGTCATCATGGCGGCCAATGATCTCTGTAACCGCTACGGTCTGGATACCATTTCCACCAGCGCGGGCGTGGCCTTTGCCATGGAACTTTACGAAAAAGGCCTGGTAACGAAGGAAGACACAGGCGGCCTGGAACTCCAGTGGGGAGACGCCGAGGCGATCTTAACATTGACCCGTCAGATGGGTGAAAAAGAAGGGTTTGGCGCCCTGCTTGGAGAGGGGACACGAAACGCCGCCCGGAAGATCGGCAGAAACGCCATCGAATACAGTGTTCACGTCAAGGGGCTGGAATTCGCGTTTCATGACCCGCGGGCCTTTACCTCCATGGCTGCCAATTATGCGACCGAGAATCGCGGGGCTTGCCACCTCGGGGCCCTCACCTACTTCCTCGGGCGGGGGATCAAGGTGCCGGACTTGGGCTACGCGGAACCCCCCGATGTTCTGTCCAATGAGGGCAAGGGGAAAATTGCTTATGACATGCAGAACTACATGAGCATCTTTAACCCCATGGGCCTGTGCAAGTTCCTCTTTCTGGCGAGCGTGGGCCCCACCCAGATCGCCGGCTGGGTCCGGGCGGTTACAGGCTGGGAAGTGACGCCGGATGACATGATGACCCTTGGGGAACGGCTTTTCAACCTCAAGAGAATGTATAACGTGCGCCTGGGGATCAGCCGCAAGGATGACAAACTGCCGCCGCGCCTCATGAGCCACGCGCGGCCTTCGGGGAAGTCGGCGGGGAGTTTGCCCCACATCGGTAAGATGCTGGATGAATATTACAAATTGCGGGGATGGTCCGAGGAAGGCATCCCGAAACGGGAGACGTTGAAAAGGCTGGGCCTGGAATGGACGGAGCCAGCTTTGCCACTTGCCGGTTTGTAACCCTTTGTGTGAAGGAGGTTTGTCATGGATATAAAAATTGTCAACGCGCAGGTTATTACCGCGACGGATGCGTTCAAAGGTGAAATTGGGATTCAGAAAGGAAAAATTACAGAGATTTCCCGGAAGGTGACCGGGAAGGCGGACACGGTGATCGATGCCAAGGGGAAGTATGTCTTCCCTGGTGCCATCGACATCCATACACACCTGGACATGCCCTTTATGGGGGAAACCTCCAGTGACGACTTTGAAACCGGAACCATTGCCGCCGCTTTCGGAGGAACCACGGCGATCGTGGATTTCGCCATTCAGGGAAAGGGGATGCGCCTGCGTGACGCCTTCGAGACCTGGATGAACAAGGCGAAGGACAAGGCGGTCATTGACTACGGGTTTCATGTGGCGATTTGTGACCTGAACGATGACGTCTTGGCGGAGATTCCGGAAATGGTGAAGGAAGGGGTGACGAGTTTCAAATGCTTCCTCGCTTACAAAGGCGCCCTGATGATTGATGACGGCGCCTTGTTCCGGATTCTTCAGAAGGCGCATGGATCTGGAGCACTGGTCATGATTCACGCGGAAAACGGGGATATCATTGACATTCTCGTTTCCGACATGATTAAAAACGGCAAGACGGAGCCGAAATACCATGCCCTGAGCCGTCCACCCGAGGCGGAAGGCGAGGCAACGGGACGGGGGATTGCCGTGGCCCAGATGGCGGGCGCGCCGATCTACATCGTCCACCTGACCTGCCGGGAGGCCCTGGAGAAGGTCAAGGCGGCCCGGGATGCGGGATTTCCCGCTTACGCGGAGACTTGTCCGCAATATCTCCTGTTGAGCTACAAGAATTACGAGGAGCCGGACTTCAATGGCGCGAAATACGTTATGTCTCCTCCCCTGCGTTCGAAGGAAGATCAGGCGGCCCTCTGGAAGGCGTTGCAGATGGGGGACCTTCAGGTTGTTTCAACGGACCACTGCCCGTTCAACTTCAAAGGGCAAAAGGAGCTTGGACGGGATGACTTCTCCAAGATTCCCAATGGCGCGCCGGGGATCGAGAACCGGGTTTCGCTGCTGTTTTCGGAAGGTGTGCTGAAGAAACGCATCACGCTTCATCGTTTCGTGGAAATCGTTTCCACGGCGCCGGCGAAACTCTTTGGTATGTTTCCCAACAAAGGAACCATCGCGGTGGGAAGCGACGCGGACCTCGTAATCTTCGACCCGAAGAAGCCGTTTACGATTACCGCGGAAACCAACCATCAGAACGTGGATTACACGCCCTATGAAGGGTTGAAGGGAAAGGGCGTTGTGGAAACGGTGATTTCCGGTGGCAGGATTGTTATCGCCGATGGGAAATGCCTGGCAAGCCCCGGTTCTGGACAATACATCCGAAGGAAGCCCTTTAAGGGGAGTTTTGTGTAAGAACAGGTAGAAATGAAAATCAGCCGGAATTGGGAAAGGGGGTGATAGAAAAGGGATGATATCCCTCGGGAAGAGAGGAGAATGAGGTTTACACGTAAATACTTTCCAAGGGGGGGATGTTATCACGCTGCGAGAGTGGGTAGTAAGGTGACGTGAGTCATAAAAGGAGGAACTTTTTTCATTTCTTCTTGGCACCAGAAATTTAATAGTGGTGAAAAAGAAGAAAAAAGGAGGAGCGCGTATGGATATCGTGAGAAGGGTTGGCGACAGGTACGAGCTAACTCAGGAGCTTGAACCGAGTCAGTTTTACAACAAGGACCTTGCCCCTGTCCCCATAGAAAAGCGCGTATGGGGATACTACGAATATTTTGCCATGTGGGTGGGGATGAGTGTCTGCGTGCCCACGTGGATGCTCGGCGCAAGTATGATCTCCGCGGGATTCAACTGGGTGACCGCTGTCTTTACGGTATTTCTGGGTAACCTTATCGTTTTAATCCCGATGATTCTGGACTCCTATCCCGGAGCCATGTACGGTATTCCGTTTCCCGTGTTGCTGAGATCGGCGTTCGGGCTGTTTGGGGCCAATATCCCCGCCCTGCTGCGCGGGATTATCGCGTGCGGGTGGTTTGGAATCCAGACCATGATTATGGCCAACGCCATCGACGGAATCTTGATGAAGCTGGTCCCTTCCTACGGGCACTTGAGCAGCACCATTCCGTTCTTTGGGCTCCCGAGCCATCTGGTGCTGTCTTTTCTGATGTCCTGGCTGATGACAGTCATCATCTGCTACGTTTCGCCCCCGTGGAAGGCTTCACCAGGGATCCGGTGGCTGAACAATCTGGCCTCGCCGATTCTCCTTTTCATCGGCGTCATGCTTCTGATATGGGGCGTTATGAAGGCTGGCGGTTGGGGTCCTATCCTGACACAACCACAGACGGCGCCGTGGTCTAAATGGCCGGCTTTCCTGACGGCCATGGTGGCCTACTGGTCAACCCTGGCACTGAACATCCCAGACCTGACCAGGTTTGCCCGAAGCCAGAAGGTGCAATACCTTGGGCAGGCCATCGGGTTGCCGCCGACCATGACGATTTATTCCTTCATCGGAATCGCGGTGACCTCGGCGACCGTGGTCATCTATGGAAAGGCCATCTGGGACCCGGTCAAGCTGATGATTAAAACAGGAAACGCCTTCTACATCTTTGTTGGGCTGGTATTCATCATCCTGGCCACGCTGACCACCAACATCACTGCCAACATGGTGTCCCCCATCAACGATTTCATGAACCTGATTCCGAAATACCTGAACTGGGAACGGACCACCATCCTCATCGCCCTGATCGGCGTGCTCATGCAGCCCTGGAAGTTCCTGGCGGACCCCAAGGCCTATATCTGGACGTGGTTACTGGGGTATGGTGCCTTTACAGGCGGGATCGCGGGCGTGATGATCAGTGACTTCTGGCAGATCAGGAAAAAGAAGATCAAACTGCTGGATATTTACGTCAAGGATGGCTATTACAATTACGCTGAAGACAAGACCAACTGGATCGCGGTGATCTACGCCATTATCCTCCTGGTTATCACGATCCTGCTCTGGAAGGCGGGGGCCATTCTGGGAAGGGGCTGGCCGTCCACGCTGACGACCCTGGTGCTGGTGCTGGGCCTGCTCGCTGGGATTATTCTCTACATCAGCAAGGTCAAGGGGGTCAATTTCGCGGGTGTGCTGGCACTGTTTACCGGTCTGGTCGGCTCTCTGGTGCTGGCGAAATACAGCGCGGTACTGTCCCAGTGGACGTGGTTTACCGGTGCCATCATCGGCTACATCGCCTACTGGTTCTTGTACAGAGTATGGTATGAGAAACGGTTCCCCGCTATCCCTGAATAATGACACGCGATTGATGGATCTGTGGAGGGTTCCATGACACCATACATGAGGGTTTTCCTCATTATGGCGTGTTTCGGAACCTTCCACAGCATTACCGCGAGGGAACATGTCAAAACGGCCATAGTCGGCAGGATAGGCGTCAGTCGCGCGTGGTACGCGATTATCCGATCGGGGACCTCCCTGACATTGCTTATCCTGTCGTTGGTCGTTTTGTTTCGTTACGCGGGTGAAACCCGGCAGATTTTTACCCCTTATTATGGTTTCCGCGCCCTGATCCCCACATTCCTCGCCTTCTGGGTGGCGGGCAAGGCGATTCAGCAGGTTATAAAGGATCGGCGGCTTCCCCAGATCTTTGAACTCAAGGAGTATCCAAAGGTCTTTTTCTTCGGCGGGGCTTACAAGATGTGCCGGCATCCCATGTATGCCGGGTGGCTTATTGCGAGTTGGGGAATCCTTCTGAGCAAACCATATATGCTGACCGTCTTTTATAACCTCCTGTTGACGGTGTATGTCGTTTTCGAATCCCTCCAGGAAGAAAAAAGGATGATTGCCCTGTTTGGTGACAAGTACCTGGAATACAGGGAAAAGGTTCCGTTCCTGATTCCCTACGGGTTTCTGAAAATTCAGGACCTCAAGGATTCACCCCAGGAAAAAAAATAGCCTTTTGTCGTTCTCTCTTGATTAAAATCGTGATTTAGGGGAAAAAGAACAAAAAACGGTAAGGAGGATTTTATGAGTCAACCATTAGAGGGAATCAAGGTTATCGACATGACTGCCGCCATGGCGGGGCCATTTTGCACCATGCTCCTGGCGGATATGGGGGCGGAGGTTCTGAAGATTGAACCCCCCGGCCGGGGAGACATGCTGAGGGACTTTGGACCACCATTTATAAAGGGGGAAAGTGCCTATTTTCTCCTCGTCAACCGGAACAAGCGGAGCATGACGCTGAACCTGAGAACCCCGGAGGGGCTGGACGTCTTAAAACGCCTCGTCAGAGACGCGGATATCGTGGTGGAAAGCTTTCGACCGAATGTGAAGCACAAATTGGGAGTTGACTACGAGACCCTGAGCGCGGACAACCCGGGACTTATCTATTGCAGCATCTCCGGATTTGGGCAGGACGGCCCGTTGGCGTATCGCCCGGGGTTCGATCCCATTGCCCAGGGGATGTCGGGCTTGATGAGTGTGACCGGATACCCGGATACGGGCCCCACCCGCGTGGGTGTGGCGATCGGGGATTCTCTCGGCGGCATTTTTGCCATGTATGGCATCCTGCTTGCCCTGATTGAGCGAAACCGGTCTGGTAAAGGGCAGTATGTTTCCACCTCCCTTCTGGAAGGACTCGTGGCGGTCCTGGGGTTTCAGGCGGCCAAATATTTTGGAACGGGCGAGGTCCCTGGACGGAACGGCAACGACCATGCCATGATGTCTCCCTATGGCACGTTTACGACCAAGGATGGCCATATCAATATCGCCGCGGGGAACCAGGGGATGTGGGAGCGGTTGTGCAAGACCCTTGGGATTGAGGAGCTGATTCAGGATGAGCGGTTTCTGACGGTCAAGGATCGCGTCGCCAACCGGCCGGCCCTTTCGGCGATTCTGAATGAGAAGCTGCAGGAGAAGACCAGCGAAGAATGGATTGAAATCCTCAATGACGCGGGCGTGGCGTGTGGGCCTATTCTGAATATCAAGGAGGTGTTCGAGAATGAACAGGTCCTTCACCTGAAGATGCTGGAAGAGATCGATCATCCTCACTGTGGCCGAATCAAGTCCATCGGAATCCCAACAAAACTCAGCCGGACCCCCGGATCGGTCCGCAAGGCCCCACCTCTGAAGGGGGAGGATACCGACGCGGTACTTCGTGAGCTGGGACTCGGCGAGGAAAAGATCAAAGAATTTCACGAGAAGGGGGTTGTGTAAAAGGCAAGGCGGTCTCTCGGAGACCGCCTTGATTTTTATGTGGGATTGATGATAAAAGGATAATCAAATCTCTGGGGAGGTGCTGGGTGGAAGGGAAATGGCTTAAGTGCATTTTAGGATTCCTTGGACTTTTAATCTTTGGTTTTCTCCCTTCCGGCGCCTTCGCGAAGATCAGCTCAAAAAACACTCCGGTTCATATCCGCGCGGACAAACTGACCTACAACCGAACTACTGATACCTATACCGCTTCAGGGCATGTCATAATCAAAGGACGCGGAACCACCCTCCAGGCGGATAAAATTGTTCTGAACAATGCAACAAAAGATGTGATAGCGACCGGACATGTCACCTTCACGGACGGGAAAGACCTGCTGACCTGTGCCCGCATGAAGCTGAACCTGATTACGCATCTTGGTACCGTTTACAATGGAACCCTGAAAACCAAAAAGGGAAATTACCGGATTACCGGAGAACGAGCGGATCGGCTGGGGCCGGAACGCTACCGGATCTATAACGGAACCTTTACAACGTGTAACGCAAAAAAGCCCGCTTGGCAGTTCAAGGCGGACCGGATGGACGTGACGGTCGAAGGATTTGCCGTGGCGCGGGGCGCGAAGTTTTACGCGGGAGGCATTCCAGTCCTTTATTCCCCTTACCTGATTTATCCCACCAAACGAAAACGGCAGACCGGGTTTCTTTTTCCCATATTCGGGGGGTCCAGCAGGTCGGGGGCCACCATAGGGGATGCCTTTTTTTGGGCTATCTCCGAAGACAAGGACGCGACCTTTACGGAGACCTACATGGGGAACCGAGGGCTCAAGCACGGCCTGGAATTCCGGTATGCCCGGACCATGAACAGCCAGGGGCAGTTGAATCTGTATTATCTAGATGACCGGGAATACCACGGGAAGAGATGGGCGGTGATTTATCGCCATGACGAGGAATTCAAAAACGGGTTCTACGCCAAGGCGGATATCAACAAGGTTAGTGACAAGGATTACCTGATTGACTTCAACGATGATATCCCCGGAGAGTCCGCCACAGATGCCAGACGTGATAACCTTCTGAAATCCAAGGTGACGTTCGGGAAAAACTGGAACAAATACAGCTTTAACGGAGAGTTTTCCTATTATGATGACCTGACGAAAAACAACAACGACTACACCACCCAGCGGTACCCCTATCTGAATTTCACCGCGCCGGAACAGCAGTTGCTCAACACCCCCCTGAACTACACCTTCGACAGCACGTACGCGTATTACTACAAAAAAGAGGCGGAACGCCTTCAGTACGTGAACTTCTACCCCACCCTTGCCTATCCGATGGAGCTTTTCAAGGTCTTGGAATTGAAACCCAAGGCCGGGTTTCATGAGACCATGGTATGGCCTTCCAACACGGACGGCTACGGGCCCAGCGATTATGAATCGCGAAGCATTCCCGATTTCAGCATTAACGCCTATACCGTCGTTCAACGGATTTTTGATTCTAACCAGTCAACTGCTTTCAAGAACACCATTAAACCTGAAGTGACGTATGTGTATATTCCGGATATCAGCCAACCAGACCTCTACTGGCTGCACCCCATCGAAAGACAGAGTATCGTGACATACGGGTTGACCAGCTTTCTGATTCGGAAGCATACGGAAAAAAACGGGGAGTCTTCCTATCGCGACCTCATGCGCATCAAAGTCTTTCAGAGTTACAATTTTTACGCCAAGGATCATCGGGACGATTTTTCTTCCATTTCCACCCAGTTAGACCTGTGGCCAACCAAAAGAATTTCTTCCAGGACCGTGGCCACGTATGACCACAGAACCTCGGATTTCCCGCATTTGTATGAAACTCTGACGGTTTCGGATAAACGGGGAGACAGCGCGTCCATCAATTATAACTATGACAGGTCCAGCACGCAGCAACTGGATGTCAATACCTGGCTGGTTCTGACCGATAAACTCAATCTAATTTACGCCACGAAATACGACTTCAGACTGGATGATTTCCTGGAAAGTACCTATGGGCTTGTCTACCACCCACAGTGCTGGCGACTTGATTTTCAGGTCCGCGATATCAAACGTTCTGAAGACGGAACAATCCCAAGCGAAACCCAGGTTCGCGTCATGATTACCCTGGAAGGCTTGGGGAGTTTTGGAACGAAATAGGTGATGAAGGGTGTTATTTTAGCGGGTGGAACCGGGTCCAGGCTTTTCCCTCTCACCAAGATCACTAACAAACATCTCCTGCCGGTCTTTGACAAACCCATGATTTACTATCC
>WGDA01000161.1 GCA_015493505.1 Pseudomonadota bacterium
CAGGACGCCCGCCAGTGGGGGAGCGGGTTTCACAACGAAGATTTCTACAGCAGGATTCTGCGGACGGAGTTCAGCCCCTATACAGATGAGTATGAACTGTGGAATTCGTACATCGAAATCAAGAAGCCGTTCCGGCTACCTTTTGGCCTCAAGGCGGGGAGACAGCAGCTATGTTACGGGGATCATCGGGTTTTTGGCCCGGGGCAATGGGGAAACACGTCCAGTAAGATGTGGGATGCCGTCAAGGTTTCGGGCTATTTCCCCAGGGGATTCGTGGACGCCTATTACGGACGATTAATGATTCATGACCCTGTTCGATTCAGCCTGAACCATCGGCATTTCTTTGAATCCATGGGAGTCTATGCCCACGCGCGTTTGCCAGAGGCCCTCCTGGGGATGGTGGTTGAGCCCTTTGCCATGACCAAGCACGACCATCGCCGCCATTACAAGGGGGAAGATGGAAGGTTGGGATCCCTGGATGCGGCCTACGCGGGAATGCGGGTGTATAAAAAAGGGTTTTATGGGTTCGATTTTGACGCCACGTATGTGCGTGAGTTTGGCGATTATGCTCATGATACGATCCGGGCCTATGGTTACCATCTCCTGGGCGCCTATACCATTGTCGCGTGCCCCTGGCGGCCGCGCGTGAGTGTCGAGTATTCGGTGGGGTCAGGGGACAAGAACCCCAAGGATGGCAAGCGTGGCACCTTTGACGGGGCATTTGGAAGCCGCTCCAAGATGTATGGCCGGATGAACCTCTTCCGGTGGCGAAACATCCGGGACGCCCAGATCAGCCTGGAACTGCGCCCACAGCAGTGGAAGTGGTTCTATTGCAAGGCGGAGGCCCACAAGTTCTGGTTGGACGAGAAGAAAGATGGCTGGTCGATGAACCCAAGGCTTTACCGGGACAAGACGGGGCGGTCCGGAGACGAGGTGGGGGAGGAATTCGACTTTGTCTGTCGATTTAAGCTGCCGCGGGGGAATCGAATCCAGGCCGGGTACGGCCATTTCTGGCCTGACGAGTTTGTCAAAAAAGTGGCTTCTGACAAGCAGGCAAATTGGTTCTTCGTGCAGTGGCAGTTTAGGTTTAATTGGAAGTTGTTATGAATGAAAGGATGAGTTCAAAGTTTAAAGTACGGGGGTGGACTTCAGGTTTTTAAGCTTTTAACAGAAGCATTGCTGAAACATATAACATTTTATTATTATTAAGCTTCTTTGCGTCTTAGCGGCTTGACGTGAGAAATAAAAGGAGATCGAAGTTTTCCATGATTTGTTCGAAGATTGAAGCGCGCGAAGGAAAACAAAAAGCAAATGGATATTCTCTTTCCTGGCGAACTTTGCGTGAGGGAAGGTTTTGAATGTGGGTTTATAGATCACGCAAAGTCGCAAAGGGCGCAAAGGAAAACCTAAGAAATAATTTTACGGCTTCACGTGAAAAGATGTTGGAAGGAGTAGGGCGAAAATGAGAAAAACATGGAGAAAATATTCGTGGATGGTCTTATTCTTTCTTGGAATCATTCTATTGTTCAGCACTTCAGCAATCGCCCAGGGGGCCCCCACGGCGGGGCAGAAGGTTATCCGAAGCTACGAGACAAAGAAATACGGCCGTCCCCTTTATCAGGATGCGTCCGTCGCAAAGGGGCTGGAGGAAAAGCTGGAAAACGGTTTGGACAAGAAGCCTGCGATTAAAGGAAAGGTCATCATCTTTCACGCTGGCAGCCTGGCGCTTCCGCTCTATAAAATGGAAAGGGTCTTCGAGGCAGCCCATCCCGGTGTTGATATCGTTCGCGAGGCGGCGGGCAGCCGAAACTGCGCCCGGAAGATTGTGAATCTGCACCGCCCCTGCGACATCATGTTTTCGTCAGATTACTCCGTGATCGACACATTCCTGATCCCGGCCTATGCCGATTTCAACATCCGCTTCGCCAGCAACCAGATGGTTCTCTGTTATACCGATCAGAGCCTGTTTCACAAAAAGATCAACGCGAAAAACTGGTACAGGGTCCTCCAGGATAAGAGGGTTGTGTGGGGACAGGGGGATCCCAACGTCGATCCCTGCGGGTATCGCACGCTCATGGTTTTGCAGTTGGCGGAAAGGTACTATCATATCAAGGGATTGTACCAGGCGCTTTTGAAAAACCGCCCGTTGAAAAACATCCGTCCAAAATCGGAGGCGCTTCTGGCCATGCTTCAGAGCGGGGATATGGACTATGCCTGGGAGTATCTCTCCGTGGCGGTGCAACATCATTTGAGGTTTGTCCGGCTTCCCGATAAAATCAACCTTGGAAATGTTGCTGATAACGCCTTTTACCGGCAGGCCGTGGTGGAGATTTCCGGGAAAAATCCGGGAACGGTGATTCGAAAGGTGGGAAGGGCCATTACTTACGGTGTTACGATCCTGAAAAAAGCCCCCAACCGGGACGCGGCGATCGCCTTTCTCCGATACGTTCTGGACCCCAACGGCGGGATGAAGATCCTGAAGGCCATGGGCCAGCCGCCATTTACGCCCGCCTGGGTGCCTACAAAATCCATGTGGCAATCCCTGCCGCGGCAACTGAAACCTGAGGTGATTGTCAGGGAACTGGCCTCCGTTTTATAAAGATGTTGAAAATTCTTTTCCCAGGATGCCTGTGTGGGCCAGGGCGAAATCGTACCGTGTGGGGTCTTCCGGGCAGAGAACACGAAAAGCGTCAGTGATTTCCAGGGCCGTTTTCAGATTGGCCTGTTTTCGCCGGGTCAGGCCATAGCACAGTCCAAACGCATGAAGATGCGTGTCCAGGGGGATGATCAACCGGCTGGGCGACAGGCCCGTCCACGTTCCGGGATCGACCGCGTCGCGCCTTACCATCCAGCGGAGAAAAAGGTGAAGGCGTTTCATGGCGCTGCCCTTTTCCGGGTCGGGGAGGAGGGAGCGGCACGAGCCTCCCATAGCGATTCGCAGAAAAGTGGCAAACCCGGCCAATGCGGATTGGTAAGTAGGATCTTCAGGCCGGTCCCAGGCCAGGAAACAAGATTTAAGCGACCCATATTCCAATAAAGTTGTCCGGATTGCGGCGAGCAGACGGGCCAGCTCGTCTCCTCTGGTGAACCGGTGGGTGAAATCCCGGTAAATTTCTTTGAATTCCCGGAGGGTGTGGCCTATAATGAAGTCGGCGGGGGATGTGCCCATGGGGTCAAGCGCCTCCGATACGTGGTTCAGGATGATCTGTACGCGTCCATAGGCAAGACAGGAAGCGACAAGGCCCGCGATTTCCTGATCCGGCGCGGCGGTGTAGCGACACACAAATTCAAGCGGGTCGGGATGGACGCACTCGGGGTGGTTGAACCGGTCGTAGAGGGAGTCAAGAGCCTTTTTGAACGGGGAAAGATTCATGTGCCGGAATTTTTATCATGACATTTGATTTAGGTCAAAGAAAAAGAGACAAGGGCATGGCAGACTGTATTCTGTAAGAAAGGAGAGGGATGGCGTGATGAATTGGACACCTGACGCGGAGGAAATACTGGCAAAGGTTCCCTTCTTTGTCAGGAAACGGGTGAAAAGGCGGGTTGAAGAGGAGGCCTCGGCGCGGGGACTGCAGCGGATTACGAAGCCCCTGATGCTGGAGTTGCAGAGGCGCTTTATGACCTCCATGGAAGAGGAAGTGAAGGGGTTCACGGTGGAGACCTGTTTTGGCCCCTCCGGGTGCCCCAACCGGGCGGTCAAAGAGGATGAGGTGGCCTCGGCGCTTGCCAGGGTTCTGGCCGGTAAGGACCTGAAGGGATTCTTGAAAAAGAAGGTCGCGCAGCCTTTAAAGCTTCATCACGAGTTTAGGGTCACGGTAGCGGATTGCCCCAATTGCTGCAGCCGCCCCCAGATCTGCGATATTGGCCTGGTCGGGGCCACGAGACCAAAAATCACCCGGGAGTTGTGTGCCCGCTGTGGAACTTGTGTGGAGGTCTGCCCGGACGGGGCGGTTCGGTTGGATGACGGGATGGAAGCCCCGGAGATTGATTTCGGCCGGTGCCTGGCCTGCGGAAAATGTGTGCGGGCGTGCCCGACCGGCACGATCGTGGAGGCCGAATCGGGTTACCGCGTCCTCGTCGGAGGGAAACTGGGAAGGCATCCCCATCTTGCCGATGAATTGCCGGGAATTCATCCCCTCAGTGAGTCCCTGAAGATAGTGGACCGGTGCGTGGATTTTTACAAGGCGCATTGCCAGAGGGGTGAGCGTTTTGGTGAGGTTATCCAGGTTACCGGGCTGGATACCTTGAAAAAAGCGGTGGGGGTATAAAAAAAATCGCGGAATTTGACTTGAGTCAAGGCGCTCGCCGCGGGCCATGGTAAAGTAAGGCCGTAAAAACAACAAAAGGGTTTCAGACGGAAGCCCAAAAAAAGGAGGAAGAAAGATGTTTTGTTTTCAATGTCAGGAGACAGCCAAGAATACAGGCTGCACGGTTAAGGGTGTTTGCGGAAAATCCGGAGAGCTTGCGGAGCTTCAGGACCTGCTCATCTACAGCCTGAAGGGGATTTCCCTGTGGGGCGAAAAAGCAAAGGAACTGGGAATCCTGGACAGGAACGTGGGCCTGTTCATCGCCCAGGGGCTGTTCGCCACCATCACCAACGCGAACTGGAGCGAGGAGTGGTTTTTCGGCAAGATCCGCGAGGCCCTGAAGGTCCGGGATGACCTGAAGGCCAAGTTCCTCGCGGCGTACAAAGAGAAAAACGGGAAGGATTTCGCGGACGGGATGCACGACGCGGCGACCTGGTTCTCCGATGACGAGGCGGAATTCAGGGAAAAAGCCAAGAAGGTTGGCGTGCTTTCCACGGAGAATGAAGATGTCCGGTCCCTTCGCGAACTGCTCATCCTGGGAACCAAGGGCATCGCGGCCTACGCGGACCATGCCGCCATGCTGGGCAAGGAGAGTGACGACATTTACGGGTTCATCATGGAGGCCCTCGCCTCGACGACCAAGGACCTCTCGGTGGACGAGATGGTGGGCTGGGTCATGAAGGCCGGTGAGGTCGCGGTCAATACCATGGCCCTGCTGGATGAGGCCAACACCTCCGCCTACGGGCATCCGGAGTTTACAGAGGTCAACATCGGCGTCCGCAACAATCCCGGCATCCTCATCAGCGGCCATGACCTGAAGGATATGGAAGAGCTGCTCAAGCAGACGGAAGGCACCGGCGTGGATGTCTACACTCACGGCGAGATGCTGCCTGCCAACTACTACCCCGCCTTCAAGAAGTATGACCACTTCGTGGGGAATTATGGCAGTTCCTGGTGGCACCAGAACAAGGAATTCGAGGCATTCAATGGTCCCATCATCCTGACGACCAACTGCCTGGTTCCGCTTCGGAAGGACAATACCTACCTGGATCGCCTCTTCACCACGGGCGTGGTGGAATACCCAGGCGCCAAGCACATACCGGACCGCCCCGAGGGTGGCAGCAAGGATTTCTCGGAGGTCATCGAACTGGCCAAGAAATGCGCCCCGCCCACCGAACTGGAGACCGGCAAGATCGTCGGCGGTTTCGCCCACAACCAGGTGATCGCCCTCGCCGATAAGGTCGTGGAAGCGGTCAAGTCCGGCGCCATCAAGCGTTTCGTGGTCATGGCCGGGTGTGACGGACGCCAAAAGGCCCGCGGTTACTACACGGAAGTGGCGGAAAAACTGCCCAAGGACACGGTTATTCTCACGGCCGGTTGCGCCAAGTACCGCTACAACAAGCTGGATCTCGGCGATATCGGTGGAATTCCGAGGGTTCTGGACGCCGGCCAGTGCAACGACTCCTACTCTTTGGCGGTCATTGCCCTCAAGCTGAAAGAGGTCTTCGGCCTGGACGACATCAACGAGCTGCCTGTTTCGTATGACATCGCCTGGTACGAGCAGAAGGCCGTCGCGGTTCTGCTGGCTTTGCTTTATCTCGGCGTCAAGGGCATCCGCCTTGGGCCGACGCTTCCCGCGTTCGTTTCCCCGAACGTACTCAAGGTGCTGGTTGACAAGTTTGACATCAAACCCATCGGAACGGTCGAGGAAGATATCCAGGCCATGATGGAAGGCAAGTAACAAAAATGACATGGGATCCGGTACCGGGAACTTTCCCGGTGCCTGGATCCCATTGATTGGAGCGGGACGATGAAATGTCCGGGGCAGGATACGCGATACTGGAAAGGGGACGCGATTTTTGAGGTCCCCTGTCCCAACTGCGGTCACATGGTGGAGTTCTTCAAAGATGAATCCACCCGCAAGTGCAAGAATTGTGGCAATAAGGTTATCAATCCGAAGATGGATTTCGGGTGCGCGGCCCACTGCAAGTTCGCCGCGCAGTGCCTGGGGGAGCTGCCTCCCGAACTGCTGGCGCAGCGCGAGGATCTTTTGAAGGATCGTGTGGCTATCGAGATGAAGCTGACCCTCAAGAAGGATTTCAAACGGGTTGGGCAGGCGACACGTTCCGCCCGCTACGCGGAGAAGATCGCCAACGCGGAGGGCGCGGACCTGGCCGTGGTTCTGTCCGCCGCCTATCTGCAGGACGTGGTGGTCGCCCCGGAAGGGGAGACGCCAACCACCGGGGAAAAAGTGGCCGCGGCCAAGGCCATTCTGGAGAAACTGAGCGCGCGGGAGGACCTGACCTCGGAGGTTTGCGAGATTATTGAGGCGATCCACACGGGCAAAAAATTAGACACCATCAATTACAGGACGGTACATGACGCGATTCTGTTGGGTGAGCTTCAAGGGCACCTGAAAAAGGCGCCGGAAAAAGCGGAATCTTTCGCAGGCGAGCTGTCCCCCAAACTTTTGACCGAAAAAGGGAAAGAACTGCTTCAGACCCTCGTGTCGGATGTACTGAAGGACCTGGAAAACGCGCGGGCGAAACAGGCCTCGCAGGGATAGGAAACCAAAGAGGGGAGTTTAATGAAGGTAAAAAGAAAAATTATCGAGATCGACGAAGAATTATGTGACGGGTGTGGGCAGTGCATCCCCTCCTGTTCGGAAGGGGCCCTGCAGATTATCGACGGAAAGGCCCGGCTCGTTTCGGAAAGCTACTGTGACGGCCTGGGCGCCTGCCTGGGGGAATGTCCCCAGGGGGCGCTGCGCGTTGTGGAGCGCGAGGCGGAGGAATTCGACGAGGAGGCCGTTGAGGAATACCTGGAGAAAAGCGGGACGGACGACATGGAGATTCCCATGGGCGTGTGCCCCTCGGCGGCCGTCAAGATTTTTGGTGATCAGCCCACAAGCTGTGAGACAGCCAATATTCCAAGGGCGCAGGAAGCCGCGGAAAGCCGGCTGGGCCACTGGCCGGTCCAGATCAACCTGGTCCCCGTGGTGGCGCCTTTTCTCAAAAACGCCTCAATTCTGATCCTCGCCGACTGCACGGCCGTGGCCTACGCGAATCTACACCAGGATTTTCTGGACGGTCGGGCTGTCATGATGGGGTGTCCCAAGTTCGATGATGTCGAGGGGTACCTGGCGAAACTGACGGAAATTTTCAAGACCGCGAACGCGAAGCAAGTGACCGTCTTGCACATGGAGGTGCCCTGCTGCTCCGCCCTTCCCATGATCGTTCGTAAGGCCATCAAGGAATCCGGGAAGATTGTCCCGTACGAAGAAATCATGATCGGGACGGACGGAAAGATTCTCAGCCGTTCCTGATACATCCCTTTTCCCTCGTGGGATACGGGGATCCCTCCCCCGTATCCCACCTCCCTTGAATCCCCACATTTCCAGGATGAAACGGATTACAGATGACGCCCACCATCCCAAAGGGTGATGCGGCATCCAGGGTGTTTTATCCGGCAATGTCGAAACGGTCGAGATTCATCACCTTGTCCCAGGCCGCCACAAAATCACGCACGAACTTTTCCCGGTTGTCGTCCTGGGCGTAGAATTCCGCCTGGGCCCGCAACTGGGAATTGGCGCCGAAGACCAGGTCCACCCGGGTCGCGGTCCACTTCCGTTCTCCCGTTGTCCGATCGAACCCTTCATAGACCTGGGGGTTATCGGCATTTGGACGCCATTCTGTACCCATGTCGAGGAGGTTGACGAAAAAGGCGTTTGACAGCGTTCCGGGGCGATCCGTGAAGACACCGTGTGAAGTCCCGCCGTAATTGGCCCCCAACACCCTCATTCCTCCGACAAGGACAGTCATTTCGGGAACGGTCAGGGTGAGCAGTTGCGCGCGGTCGATGAGCAGCCGCTCGGTGGGAAGGTGCTCGCATCCGGTCCTGACGTAATTACGGAAGCCGTCAGCTATCGGCTCGAGATAGCCAAACGAGGCAATATCGGTCTGTTCCTGGAGGGCGTCTGAACGGCCGGGAGCGAACGGCACCGACACCTCAAAACCGGCCTGCTTCGCGGCCGCTTCGATGGCGGCGACGCCCCCGAGGACGATGATATCGGCAAGCGAAACCCGCTTGTTTCCGGATTGCGCCTTATTGAATTTGGCCTTGATATCCTCGAGCACGTTCAGGATCCGGTCGAGCTGGGCGGGCTGGTTCACTTCCCAGTTCTTCTGCGGGGCGAGGCGAATGCGCGCCCCGTTGGCGCCCCCGCGCTTGTCGGAGTTGCGGAAGGTCGCCGCCGAGGACCAGGCCGTGTAAACGAGCTCCGGGATGGTGAGCCCCGATGCGAGAAGCTGACCTTTCAGGTGGGCGATGTCCGCGTCGTCGATGAGGTCATGGTCCACCGGCGGGATGGGATCCTGCCAGATCAGGTCCTCACCCGGCACTTCCGGTCCCAGGTAACGTGCCTTCGGCCCCATGTCCCGATGGGTGAGCTTGAACCAGGCCCGGGCAAAAGCTTCCGCCAATTCGTCGGGATGATCCCGGAACCGCTTCGCGATGGGGGCGTAAATGGGATCCATGCGAAGCGCCAGGTCGGTGGTGAGCATGATAGGCTTGTGTTTTTTGCCTGGGTCGTGGGCGTCCGGGGCCATGTCCTCGGGGGCGGGGTTCACCGCCACCCATTGCCAGGCGCCTCCCGGGCTCTTTTCCAGGTTCCACTCGTACTTGAAGAGTAGTTCGAGAAAGCTGTTATCCCATTTCGTGGGCGTCGGCGTCCAGGCGCCTTCGAGTCCGCTGGAAATGGTATCTGGTCCCTTCCCGCTTCCGTAGCTGCTCTTCCAGCCCAGCCCCTGCTCTTCGAGGGGGGCAGCTTCCGGCTCGGGACCCACGTATTTTCCCGCATCGGCGGCGCCGTGGCATTTCCCAAAGGTATGGCCGCCGACAATGAGCGCGACCGTTTCCTCGTCATTCATCGCCATGTACTTGAAACTTTCACGGATGTGTTCCGCGGCCTTCAGCACATTGGGCTCGCCACCCGGCCCTTCGGGATTCACGTAGATCAGGCCCATGTGATCCGCCGCCAGGGGCTTCTCGAGCTTCCCGTTGGGGTGGCGTTCATCGCCCAGCCACTGGGTTTCTGGACCCCAGTAAACGTCTTCCTCGGGTTCCCAGATGTCTTCGCGGCCGCCTCCAAAGCCAAAGGTTTTGAATCCCATTGACTCGAGCGCCACGTTTCCCGCCAGGATGATCAGGTCGGCCCAGGAGATCTTGTTGCCGTACTTCTTCTTGATGGGCCAGAGCAGGCGGCGCGCCTTGTCGAGGTTCACGTTGTCGGGCCAACTGTTCACCGGAGCGAAGCGCTGGTTGCCGGTGGACGCGCCACCCCGCCCGTCAAAGACCCGATAGGTCCCGGCGCTGTGCCAGGCCATGCGAATGAAGAAGGGTCCGTAATGGCCGTAGTCAGCCGGCCACCAGTCCTTGGATTCGGTCATCAGGTCACGGAGGTCCTTTTTCAGCTCCTCATAGTCGAGTTCGGCGAAGGCCTCGGCATAGAAGAAATCCTTCTCCATGGGTTTAAGTGCGGGCGGATTCTGATGCAGGATTTTCAGGTTCAGTTGGTCAGGCCACCAGTCCCGAATCATGTTTCCGCCCAGTGTGGTGTGCTTAAAGGCATTTCCCGTCACGGGGCATTTTCCCTCTTTATTCATCTCTGTTCCCCTTTCTTTATTGTTTTTTATTGATTTGGTTTTCATAATTAATTTTAACCCCCTGGCCACACGGTTTTGGTATCTTTGCCATCTGCATGACGCTTGACATGTCAGGCACCTTTTACTCTCATATCACCCACCTCCTTTATAATAAAAATAAGTATATAAGAATTATTCCAATTTCATTCCAAAAAAATTGACCCCTTTTCACACTCCTGTTTTTTTCAGGCAATCTTGGCAGATTCCGCGAAGCTCCACGTAACGGTCTTCGACCTTTCCCCATTCCTTGACCTTCTCGGGGGCGGGGATTTTATCGATTCCCTCCCAGGTGAAATCTATGATTTTTTTGCAACGGACGCACACGAAATGATGATGGTGACGCATGTTGGTATCGTATCGGGTCTTTTCGGCGAGGTGGTGAACCTTTTTTATCAGGCCGTGACTTTCGAAAAGCGACAGGGTTCGGTAAACCGTGTCGAACGAGATGCTTGGAAAGCGTTCCCGTATCTTTTCGTAAACGTCTTCAGCCGCCGGATGCTCATTGCATTTTTCGAGAATCCTTAAAATTTCGAGGCGTTGCGGGGTCATCCTTACGCCCATGGCCTTGAAGATGTCTTTTGGCGAATCTCTCATTATATATCCTTCTTGTTCTTAAATAAGAATATATCCTAAGTAAAAGGCCGTGTCAAGCACATTTTTTTTCTTTAGTCCATCATAGAAACCCTTGCCCTCAGGGCAAGGTCAGAGTTCAGTGGCTTTGCCATCTGAACGACTCATTTGTTATATCCGAGGCAGAGTTGTCCGCACAACGTGAACGAGAGCTGAGCTGCACAGACTGAGGCTGCAAGGGCAATGGACTTGCGAGCCGAAAGGATGTGTCAGCTCCAGCGATTTGTTGGCGATCGCGAATCAGCGCTCGAGCCAACGAATTATTTCTCTTTTTCCTATTCTACTAA
>WGDA01000162.1 GCA_015493505.1 Pseudomonadota bacterium
CCATCGGTATTCAGGACCTCTCCCGCCCCGATTACGGTGACGCGGTTACCATTCGGGAGGGGGAAATCCCGGTTTTCTGGGCTTGTGGCGTCACGCCACAGGCGGTGCTCGAAGAAGCGAAGCCAGACCTGGTCATCACGCACGCCCCCGGGCATATGCTTATCGGAGATATTAAGAATGAATCTCTTTCACTCCTTTAAAATTATTTGTCCCTTTCACCTAAAGTTTTTTTTAAACATCCTCGATAAGTAATGTGAAAGGGTTTTGACAAAGGGTTGAAGTTTATTTAAACCAAGAAGGTATCAAAATCACAAACAAACATGGCTGTGTGTCCGATGTATAATTCAAGGTTTATCAGGTGGCTCCTTATTTTAATCGGGATTCTTTTCCTAACAGGGAATGCACAGGCAACCCCAAAGAAAATTTATGTGGTCTTCAGTTATCATAAGGGCCTTTTTTGGCATGATAATGAATTTAAAGGGTTACAGGATGCTCTGAAAAACCGGCAGTGCATTTACCGGACCTTTTACATGGATACCAAATTCCATCCGGAGGCCTCCTGGATTCTCAAAGTATCAGACAAGGCCATTCAGGAAATCAAAGAGTTTCATCCTGACATCCTGGTGGCTTTCGATGATAACGCCTGCCACTTTGTCTTGACACACTTTCTGGGGACATCACTTCCCATGGTCTTTGCCGGTGTCAATCGAAAGCCGGAAGAATATGGATTCGTCAAAAAGAATCGGCAGCATCCCGGGCTGAACGTGACGGGCGTCCTAGAACGTCACTACTTCCTTCCCTCCATCCGGCTGTTTACCGGTCTGCTTGGCAAACCCGTCAAGCGCATTGGCCTGGTCAGTGATTCGAGCGAGACTTCACACACGATGATTACCAACTTCATGAAGATTTCAAAGGAAAACCACCTTCCAATCGTCTTTTTCAAGTTTGCCTATTCCTTTCCAGGCTGGCAGGAAATCATCAGAGAGGCGCAGGGGAAGGTTGACCTGCTCATCATTTACAATTGCGAGGGATTGAGAGGGAAGAATAACGAGGAAGTTTCATCCGACGAGGTCATCGCGTGGACGGTACACCACAGCCGCGTTCCTGAAATCACCTTTTTCAGCCGATATGTCAAGAAAGGGTTTCTTGGCGGAATCGTCCTGACCGGCTACTACCAGGGATTCTACGCGGGCAAAAAAGCCGACAAAATTTTTCATGGCGTCCCCCCCGGAGACATTCCCATCAACCGCCCGCCCGTGGGCACCATCGCCCTGAACATCGATCGCGCGCGGGCGCTGGGCCTTAAAATTCCGCTTGGAATCCTCCACTCCGCCACCTTATATCATCAATAGTATGAGGCGCTCTCTCACCATCATTATCATCGCCGCGGGGCTATCGGTTCTGACTTTCTGGTTCTCAAACTGGGTGGTTCGAAAGAACCGCGATATCATGATTAAAACGGCAAAGGACGAGTCGATCCTTAAGATCACCCATTCCACGCACCTGATTGCCCAATTCCTCAAAGAACGTAAAAACGTGGTAGGAACGATTGCTTCCTGGATCAACCCCTTCTGGGTTATTTCTCCTGACGCGTTCAAATTAGATATTATTGAAAATATCAACAAGTTCCTCAAAAAATACCCGGGGATCGATTCCATCCATTTTCTGAACCGTCAGGGAACAATCGCCTGGGGAGTCCCCCTGAGCAAATCGATGGAAGGGGTCAAGTTCTTCAAGGACCTGCCAGCCCCCGAAAGATATTTGGAACTTTTTGAAAAGGCGAAGGAGTCCAAGAAAACCCATTTATCGCTTCTGAAGATTACGGAATTCAACCCTAAGACGGAAAAACTCTCAAGCTCGGAAATGCTCCTTATCATCTCCCCCATCTACAGAAACGACACCTATCTGGGCTCCCTGCTGGCGATTATGCGTATCGATACGATTGGGCGCCGTTTTTTCCCACCTTCCAGCGGCAGGCTGTCCGATCTTTGGATGATTATGGATAACAGGGGGAAGCCTCTCTACGCCAACACACGCGCGGCCGGGTTTCTCAAATGCTCGAAAAGTATCTCTGAAGACATTCAAAACTCAAATCCCTATCACTCAGAAATCATAAGCTGCCTCAAGGACGTCAAAACCGGACACCCCTACCTGGTAAGCTGGTCAAAGCTGCCAATCTGCAAGCAGAAAAGCCTGTACCTTGTGGTGGCCTGCCCGTTGGGTCAAATCGAATCTGAAACGCAATTCTGGCTCTGGCAGATTCGGGGCATTGCGTCCGTCATTATCGCTATTATGGTCTTCACGGCCATCTTCCTTCTGATTTCTTTCCAACGCTCTGAGGTCAGGCTGGACGCCCTGAACCAAAAATACCGGGACCTGCTGGACAATCTTCTGGTGGGCGCCTTTACGTTTGACGCGTCCACGGGAAAAATCGACTATATCAACCAGCGGGCGTGCCAGATACTCGGCTATCAGCCGGAGGAACTCATCGGGAAAGACAGGCTCACCTTCGCGTACGACAAGGAAAAAGAAGAAATCGACCGCCTGAGCGGGCAGCGCATGAGAGGGCAACGTCAGGCTGAAACCTACCGGGCGCACATGGTTCATCGTTCAGGAAGAGTCATTGACGTCGAAATTTTTGCCTCGCCTGTTTTTGGCGAAAATGGGGAAATCCAAAGTGTTCGGGTCATGTTCACGGACATTACCCGCCAACTGGAAATGGAACGGGAAATTCAGCGCCACACCAAGCATCTGGAAGAGCTGGTGGGAAAACGCACTTACGCCCTTCGTGAATCGGAGGCCCTTTATCGAAGCATCTTCGAAACCTCCCTCGCCATCATCTACATCCATCAGGATGACAAGTTCAGGCTCATGAACCAGGCGGGGATGGAATTTTTTGGGTTTAAAGACCGCGAGGAAATGCTCCGCGCGAACGTCTGGGATACGGTACCGCCAGGAGAACGTGAAAAACGCAGGCAGAACGCCATCCGCCGCATGGCCGGGGAACCCGTTCCAAGCAAATATGAAAGCCTGGTCATCAATAAGGACGGGGAAATCCGGGTTGTGGAGTGTAATTTTCAGCGTATCATTTATAAGGGGGAAATCGCGGTACTTGCCATCCTTTTCGATATCTCGGAGAAAAAGAAGCTGGAAGCGGAAATGGCGCACGCGGATCGCCTGAAGTCCATGGGCCAACTGGCGACGGGTGTCGCCCACGACTTCAACAATATCCTTTCGGCCATCCTGGGGCGGGCCCAACTTCTAAAAGAACACCCTGAAGACAAAGAACTGGTCGTCTCCTCCTCTCGGCTCATCGAGCAGGCGGTCGAGCAAGGGGTCAACGCTATCAGGCGGATCCAGGAAATTACCCGGGTACGGCAAGACAAGCCTGTATCGGAGCCTCTGCCCATTCACCTCCTAATCGATGATGCTATTGAGATCACACGCTTCGCCTGGAAAGACCAGGCGCAAAAAAATGGAATCACCATTCGCATCGAGAAAAAAATAAAACATGGAGAGCTCCTGTTTCCGGCTGAATTGCGTGAGGCCTTCATGAACCTGATTCTCAACGCCGTGGACGCCATGCCAAAGGGTGGCACACTCACCATCGAGACAGGCCTCAGAGAATTTGGCCCCGACCGGAAAAGCCTTGAGGTCATTTTTGAAGATACGGGACAAGGGATGCCCCCGGACGTACTCAGGCACGTCCTTGAACCCTTCTATACGACCAAGGGCAAGAGGGGGACCGGATTGGGGCTGTCCATCGTTTCGGAAACCATCTCAAAAATGGGCGGTACTGTCAAAATCGAGAGCGAGGAAGGCAAAGGCACGCGGGTCATCCTGAACATCCCCGTTCAGACTGACCTTAAAGGCCGCGACACGGGGAAACAGCCTGACGGCCCAGCGCCCAAGCAAAAGAAGAAAGGCGATCTTCTTGTCGTCGATGACGAACCAGCCCTGACAGGTATTTTCAAAGACCTGTTCTCGTCCCATGACATCGCGATCATTACGGCCAATTCCGGTGAAGAGGCCCTGAAGCGATTCAGGGAAAGCCCAGAGAGGTTCGCGCTTATCCTCACGGATTTAGGGATGCCAGGTATGAACGGATGGGAACTCAGCCGAAAAATCAGAGAAATTTCCACGGAAATCCCCATTGTTCTCATGACGGGATGGGGCCTGGAAATCTCTGAGGAAGAAAGAATCAGGGCCCACGTTTCTGAGATTATCAGCAAGCCTCTCACCATCAAGACCATCCTTGAAACAGTCGCGAGGTATGTCCGCCTTTAGCCTCACCCACAGCCTTTTTCGCGCATGGCTTGCGCTTTGGCCTCCAATGATTTAAACCATCCGTCGTGTGGGTTGAAATCACATTTCTGCATCCAGCTCCCTCCGGGTACACGTATCATGTTCCTGCTTCCCTCGAAAAATCGATACGCGTAGGGACCATCGCCGTTGCGCCCCTGAGAAAAAGACGCCTGACGGGAATAGTCACCCGGGTGTGGCAGACCCTTCCGGGGGATATCAAAGGGAAACGCGTCAAGCCGGTCCTTTGCCTGCCCTTCGATACCCCTCTCTTTACCGAAGACCTGCTCCAGTTTTATGGATGGTGCGCCAGATATTACCGGGCTTCCCTGGGCGCAATCCTTAAGACGGCCCTGCCACTACCCCGCGAAATCCTGAAGGATGAATCCTTTTCTCTCACGGCAGAAGGGGAAAAAGCCCTGGAAAACAGCCATGGGAATAAAACCGGAACCCTGTCTCAGGCCCTGATGAAACATTCGGAAATCGCGGCATCTCTGGTCAGCCACAAAGACAATTGGGAAGTCATTCTTGACTGGACGGACCGCGGATGGGTTGTCTGGCACTACCCCCATTTCGCGACAAGCTTCGCTCCCAAAATCCTCTTCTACCGCGCACCCTCCAATCCGCCCGAGGGCGTGCGGCTCGGCCCGAAAGAGAAACAGCTTATCGGGTATGTAGCCGGTCAGGGAACGGTCAGGGAGATCGACCTCCGAAGACGCTTCCCGCGTTCCACCCAAACCGTTAATAGGCTTTTGCGGAAAAAGGCCCTGCGGACCTTCTCCCAGGACGAAATCCCCCCCCATCCCGCCTTCCCCCCTCACGATGAGCCCACACCGGTCAAGCTCACCCACGAGCAGGAAGTTGCCCTGGCCGCCTTCAGAAAGAGCCGGAGCGAAGAGGCCCCCTCCCCTCTGCTTCTTCATGGTGTGACGGGAGGCGGAAAAACGGAATTATACACCCAGTGTATTCTGGAAACACTCCAGGCAGGGATGTCTTCTCTTGTCCTCGTTCCGGAAATCGTGCTGACCCCTCAATTAATTTCAAGATTGCGGGCACGCTGCCCCGCCCCCATCGTGGTTTGGCACAGCCGCCTGAGCACCAAGGAACGATGGCGTCAATGGCTCTTGGCGCGTGGGTCCGCCCCGGTCGTGGTCGTCGGTGCCCGGTCGGCCATTTTCTTACCGGTGAAAAAGCTCGGCCTCATCATCGTGGATGAGGAACACGATCCCTCCTTCAAGCAGGAAGAAGGCCTGCTCTACAACGCCAGGGATGTGGCTGTGGTCCGGGGGCGTCACCAGCGATGCCCTCTCATCCTGGGAACCGCCACGCCTTCCATTGAGTCTTTTCACAATGTCAAGGAAGGAAGGTTTCAGTACAGCGTCATCACCCGAAGGCCTACCGGACAGCCCCTCCCCATCGCGGAAGTCATCGACCTGAGGAAGGAGGGAATCGCCGGCCTCCAGCGCGCGCAGGGGTTGATGCTTTCACAGCCCCTTCGGGAAGCGTTGCTGACAACATTCTCAGAGGGCAAACAATCTCTCCTGTTTCTCAACCGCCGGGGTTACGCATGGTTTCTCACCTGCGCGCGATGTGGTGAAACCCTCACGTGCCCTCATTGCAGCGTCAGCCTGGTCCTCCACCAGCCAAAAGGGCACCTTCGGTGCCATTATTGCGGGCACACACGCGCCGTCCCTCAAACCTGTGAGGTGTGTGGTGGCCCCTTGCTCCAGATGGGGGGAGGGACCCAGCGGCTGGAAGAAGAGGTCAGGCAGCTTATACCGGATGCCAGAGTCGCGCGGCTTGACCGGGATGTGATGCAGAAAAGCAAGCACTATGAGACCCTTCTGTCCTCCCTGGGGCGGGGAGACATCGACATCCTGATAGGAACCCAGATGATCGTCAAGGGGCACGACTACCCAGGCATCACCCTGATGGGCGTCATCATGGCGGACCACGCCCTGAAGTTTCCGGACTTCAGGGCTTCAGAGCGCGCCTTTCAGCTCCTGACGCAGGCCTCCGGACGCTGCGGAAGGGGAAGCGAGCCAGGGCGTGTGTTCATTCAGACCTATTCTCCCGATCACTACAGCGTTCGACACGCCACCCGTCATGATTTTATCGGGTTTTATGAAGAGGAAATTCGCTACCGGCGAGAATCAGCCTACCCCCCCTTCACGCGCCTCGCGGTGATTCGCGTCACCGGCCCTGACCTGGAAGCCGTTACCAGCCAGGCCAACCGGCTCGCCATTGAAGGGAAACGTCTTCTGCGGACGCGTGACGGGGTCACGTCAATTCTGGGGCCAGCCCCCGCGCTGCTGTCCCGGCTCAAGAATCGGTTCAGATGGCAGATTATCCTGAAATCACAAAAAAGCAGCGTCCTGCATCATGTGATTGAGAGAATGTTTCAAACCCCCGCCGCGAAGCCGATGAAAGGTATCAGGCTACACGTTGAATTCGACCCGGTTCAGCTTGTTTAAGGCGAAAAGGTTTCAGCGCTCGGGCAGAGATCTTTCAAAGAACAGTGGTTACAATCCGGGTTACGCGCCTTGCAAATCTGCCTGCCATGATGGATGAGCTGATGAGAAAACAGGGTCCACCGTTCCTTTGGGATGAGGCGCATCAGGTCCCGCTCTATTTTCTCGGGGTCCTCGTGAGACGTCATGCCCAGGCGTTTCGCCAGCCGTCGCACGTGGGTATCTACCACAATGCCGGGGAGCTGACGCGTTTCTCCCAGCACCAGGTTGGCGGTCTTCCTTCCAACACCGGGAAGTTTGACCAGCTCCTCCAGGGAATCCGGAACTTCTCCGCCAAATTCCTCGACAATCTTTCGACAACAGCCCTGAATAGACTTTGCCTTGTTTTTATAAAACCCGGTCGAGCGTATCTCTTCCTGAAGGGTTTCCAGGTCGGCTTCCGCGAACGCTTTGGCCGTGGGATATTTTTTAAAAAGAACAGGGGTCACCTTATTGACCCGCTCATCCGTGCATTGCGCTGAAAGAATGGTGGCAATCAAAAGCTGTAACGGCGTATGATAAGTTAGGGCGCACGACGCGTTGGGGTAGGACGTGTCGAGGCGGCTTAACAGTTCCTGAATCTTCTTCCGTTCCACCGGCGTCTATTCCACGTAGAAAAGCCAGTGCGAGAATCTTGGGTCTTCATCCCGCGTGATTTTATCAAAGGCGTCCAGAAGACGTTGTGAGACTTGGCCCGGCACAGGCGAAAGGGACCTTCCGTCCACCTTGGCCACAGATTGCACCCGTCCCCCGGTGGAAGAAAGAAAGATTTCATCGGCTTCCTGCAGAAGGCTGGGTGGCAGGCGTTTTTCCCACGTTTTGATTCCCAACGCAGGCGCCAGTTCCAGGACGGACTTCCTGGAAATACTTTTCAGGACTGTTCCCGCGGCGGGCGTGTAAAGCTCGCCCCCCATCACCAGGAAGAGGGACTCCGTGCTGCCCTCCGCCAGGAAACCCTGGGTATCCAGCATAATCCCCACGTCAGCGCCTTTTTTCGCCGCCTCAATACGGGACAGCATGCCATTGAGATAATTCGCAGCGGCCTTGGCTTCAATGGGAATGGTTTCCGGATGCAGCTTCCGGACGGCGCACAGGGCAATGGTCAAGGGCGCGTCACCCGTCGAGGCCTCCCCTTCCAGGTCCGTGTCAGGGTCGACCACGGCGATACAGACATCCATCACGTCCTGGTTGGGCATGACCTTGACGGCCACATCCCCATAATAGCAGATCAGCTTGACATACCCGTTTTCCACCGTGTTCGCCCGGACCGTTTCAAAGATAGCCTTTTTAAAGCCCTCGTCATCCAGGGGAGGGTCATGCCTAGCAGTTCCGCGGTCCGTTTCAGGCGATTCAAGTGCGCGTCCAGACGAAAGATGGCCCGGCCCTTACCTGTCTTGTGTAGCTTCATGACCTCGAAGATGCCGGAACCCCGGCAAAAGCTGTGAGACATGAGGTGAACGGTCGCCTTTTCCCACGGGACAAGGTTTCCATTCACATACATTTTTCGTTCGTTATACATTACACGCTCCTTCAATACAGTTTTTTTTCTCTTTACCTCATATCACCATTCGGGTCAATCTGTTTTTAAAACATTGAATCATCCGTCAACTTTTGATAGAAAAGAGGAAAATGGCAGGAGGGGGTACAGACAAATGAAAAAGAAAAGCGCGTTTTTGGTTGTGTTTGCCATGTTGTTCG
>WGDA01000163.1 GCA_015493505.1 Pseudomonadota bacterium
AGGGCATCGATCTCCTGGTCCGAAACGGTGGAAAACCGCTCCATGCGCTCCGGGTGTTTCCGGGTTGCTTCCTTGTAAGACTCCCGCCAGGACGCCTTCCTCTTTTCCAATTGGCTCAACGCATCCTTATCCCACATTTTTTCGTCCCCTTCTATAATTCAAACCCTTTACGGGATGTGATTCCCTGATGAAAGTAGTGTTTGATCTCAAGCATTTCCGTAACCAGGTCCGCTTCCTTCATGATTTCAACGGGGGCGTACCGGCCCGTCAACACCAGCTCCAGCCGCGTGGGCTTTTCGCGCATCATCCGCAGGACCTCCTGAATGGAAACGAGTCTGAATTCAAGGGCCACGTTAATCTCATCCAGGATCAAGAGGTCCAGCGCCTCGTCTTTCAGAAGGTCCCAGGCCAGCCGCATCCCCTTTTCCGCCCACCGCCGGTCTTCCGCATCCGGGTTCTCATAATCCACGAAGCTTTCACGCCCCATCTGGGTGATGATCAAATCTGGCGCCAGTCGCCGGGCGGTCCTCAGCTCTCCATATTCGATGTTTCCCTTCATGAACTGAATCATGTGCACCTTCAGCCCCTGTCCTACCGCCCGCATGGCCAGCCCCAGGGCCGCCGTTGTCTTCCCCTTCCCGTTTCCGGTATAGACCTGGGTCATACGGCGTGCGTTCATGGCCTCCCCGATGCGACGCATAGGGTGTCGATCTGTGCCAGCAACTGATTGTTCTTGAAGTTTCTGAGTTTGATGGCACTTGAGGGGCAGGTGGCGCTGCATGCCCCGCATCCCTTGCAGACCGCCTCGTTCACGGTCATCTTCTTGCGCGCCTCATCCAGCTTCAACGCGCCATAGACGCATACCTCCTCGCAGAGCGCGCACCCGGCGCAGACCTCCGTGTCCACCTCCGCCACAATGGGCGCGATGGCCACCTTCCCGGCAAACAGGGGAATCGCCGCCCTGGAGGCCGCCGCGTGGGCGGAGGAGACGGTATCGGCGATGTCACGCGGCCCCTGGCAGCATCCGGCCAGAAAGATGCCATCGGTATCCGTATCCACGGGCCGGAGTTTGGGGTGCGCCTCCAGGAAGAACCCATCGGCGGACCGTGAGAGCTTCAAGAGGTTCTGCAGTTCATCGCTTCCCTCCGGGGGCTCCATCCCGACCGCCAGCACGACCCAGTCGGTTGGCTCTTCCATCATTTCTTCCAGGAAGGTATCCTCAAACCGGACCATGGGCCGGCCTTCTTTGGTAAAGACTTCGGATACCATGCCGCGGGTATAGAGGACCTTCATCCGCTGAACCTCGTTGTAGAACTCCTCGCACCCCCGGCAGAAGGTCCGCATATCCATGTAGCAGACCCGGACGCGCATGTCTGGATAGCGCTCCTTGACCAGGCGAACTTGTTTCGCCGTATACATGCAGCACACGCGGCTGCAGTAGGGGTGATCCACCTGGTGGTCCCGTGACCCGACACAGTGGATAAAGGTCATCCGCTGAGGCCTTTCGCCATTCAGGACCAGTTCCCCCTTCGTGGGGCCGTTCTCGTTGAGCAGGCGTTCCAGTTGTGGCCCCGTGATCACGGTGGGTATCCGCTCATAATTCAGCTCGGGCTTCCGCGCTGGGTCGAAGAGGTGATATCCGGTCGCCACGATGATGACGCCAATATCCAGGGTTTCCTCGCGCTCCGGTTCTTTTAGGTTGACCGCGCCCTCCGGGCAGGCCGACACGCAGGCGTCACACCCATTGTCGGTAAAGTGGAGGCAGTGTTCGGCATCCACCACGGCGGCGGATGGATCATGAGGCGGGGAAGGCAGGACGATGGCTTTCCGCGTGGTCATCCCCCAGGTCTCCTCATCGGACACCTCCACGGGACAGGCCTCCACGCACTTGCCACACCGGGTACACGCCGACACGTCCACGCGACGCGGCGTCAGGGCGACGGTCGCCTGGTAATTTCCCACGAAGCCTTCCAGGTCCGTAAGGGTCGCGGAGGTGAATACTTTTACGTTTCGGTGGCTTCTGACTTCCCGGATAAGAGGCGCGAGAAATTCCTCCGCCTTGGCCATGTGGGGAAAGGTGGCGGTCCATTTGGCCACATGCCCACCCAGATAGGCCTCCTTCTCCAGGAGGTAGACAGCAAACCCCGCGTCCGCCATATCCTTGGCGGCGGTCAGGCCGGCAATGCCCCCCCCGATAACGAGAACCGCCGGGGTTACGGTCGCCTCTTTTTCCTGGAGGGCTTCCTGAAGGTGAACCCGCGCCACGGCGGCGGCCACCAGTTCTTTGGCTTTTTCCGTGGCGACCTCCCGGTCCGAATGGACCCAGGAGCACTGCTCCCGGATGTTGGCCTCTTCGAAGTAATAGGCGTTGATCCCGCCTTTTTCCATAACCTTGCGGAAGGTGCCTTCATGCATCCGGGGAGAGCAGGCGGCAATCACTACCCGGTCCAGGTGATGGGCGCCGATGTCCTCCCGAACCATTTCCTGCCCCGGGTCGGAGCACATGTACTGGTAGTCCTTGGCCAATACCACGTCAGGCAGGGTCTTGGCGTAATCCCGAACCGCGGCCACGTCCACGACGGAAGCGATGTTAATGCCGCAGTGACAGACGTACACCCCGATTCTCATGCCGCTTTCCCCCGCGCCAGGACCGCCATGGCCCGGGACGCCGCCCCGCTGGCCTGGACGACGGTATCCGGAATGTCCTTGGGCCCCACGCAGCATCCCGCCAGATATACCCCGTCGATCCCGGATTCCACGGGATCCAGTGGGGTGGGCCCGCTGAAAAAGCGATCGTCTCCCATTTTGACACCCAGTTTTTTGATGATATCAATCCCTTTTCGCTGAACCAGCCCCGCCGCGAGCACCACCATGTCCGCTTCTTCCTCATACACCTCCCCAAGGAAGGCGTCTTCTCCGCGCACGTAGAGTTTGTCCCCCCTTTTGAAAACCTCCGAGATGACTCCGCGCCGGTAGATGATTCCCTCCTTCTGGACCCGCTCGTAGAATTCCTCATAGCCCTTTCCAAAGGCGCGGATATCAATATAGGTCACCGTCACCTTGGCGTCCGGCACCTTGTCTTTCACCAGGTGCGCCTGCTTGGCGGTAAACATGCAGCAAACCCGGCTGCAGTAAAGGTTGTCCACTGTGTGGTCCCGCGACCCGACGCAGTGGATGAAGAAGACTTTTGACGGCTTCTTTCCGTTGACGATGATCTCTCCCAGCGTGGGCCCCGAGGCGCTGCAGAGGCGCTCTACCTCCAGGGCGGTCAGGACTTCCGGGTATTTTCCATAGCTATATTCCGGCTTCAGCCTCGGATCGAAGAGGTCGTACCCCGTGGCCACGACAATCGCCCCCACGTGGACGGTCAGCGTCTTTTCCGTGTCGTCAAAACGAATCGCGTCCGCCGCGCAGGCCAGCTTGCAGGGAGGCCCCTTTTTGCACTTTCCCCGGCTCAGGGTGAGGCAGGTTTCCGGGTCGATGGTGTACTTCAGGGGAACCGCCTGGGGAAAGGAGATATAGATGGCGCCCCGCTTGCCCAGCCCCATATCAAAGGCGTTGGGAATGCGCCCCTTCATTACGCATGCCTCCGCGCACGCCCCGCAACCGGTGCACGCGTTCTCGTCCACGTAACGGGGGTGTCGCAGGATCTCTACCGTGAAATCCCCCGCCTTTCCATCGATTTTCGTGACCTCACTCAAGGTGTACAACCGGATGTTGGGATGCTGTCCCACGCTGACCATCTTCGGCGTCAGGATACAGGAGGAGCAGTCCAGGGTGGGAAAGACCTTATCCGTCTGGGCCATGTGCCCCCCCACGGTGGGCTCCTTTTCCACGAGATGCACCGTGAACCCCGCGTCTGCCATGTCCAGCGACGCCTGAATCCCCGCGATCCCGGCTCCAATAACCAACACGTCTTTCATGGCCGGCACCACCCCGAATGGACAGGTAAAAAGTGAAAAGTGAAAAGCGAAAAGATAGAAGATACTTGGCGTCTTGGCGTCTTGACGTGAGTGATGGATTTTGACGTGATACCTTGATGACTCACGCAAAGCCGCAAAGTACGCAAAGAGAAACCAAAAAACAGGTAAAAGATAAAGCGAAAAATCACAAAGCAAAAATCATTAGACGTAAAGTATGCAACGGCATACCACCTTTTACCCTTTACCTTTTGCCTTTTACCTTTTGCCAAGTTTTCACTCACTGTTTTCACCATTAGTCCGTTTGCCGTTCTTAACATTCCATCCGGATGCTACTTAAACCGTCCAACGATCGAGGAGGCGATGGTGTTTTTCTGGATTTCACGAGTGCCTTCGTAGATCTCCGTGATCTTGGCGTCCCGATAGTAACGTTCCACCTCGTTTTCCATGATGTAGCCGTAGCCTCCGTGCATCTGGATGGCTTCGTCACACACCTCTACCGCCGTCCGTCCCGCCGTCATCTTCGCCATGGAAGTCAGAACCGGGTCAATCCGTCCCTGGTCGTAGTTCCACGCCGCCTTGTAGACGATGAGTCGCGCAAGCTCCACCTTTGTCGCCATGTCCGCCGCCTTGTGCTGGTTGACCTGAAACGCTGCGATCTTTTTGCCGAACTGCTCCCGCTCCTTGATGTACGCGATGGCGCGATCCAGCGCGCCCTGGGCGATCCCAAGGGCCTGGGCGCCGATCTCGACCCGGCTTTCATCGAAGAATTCCAGGACCTGATAGAACCCCCGTCCCTCTTTCCCGATGAGGTTCTCCGCGGGGACGCGAACGTTGTTCAGGTAGATCTCGCACGTTGAGGTCATCTTGAGGCCCATCTTGTCCTCGATCTCAACAGCTTCAAAGCCCTCGCTGTCCGTGGGGACGATGAAGGTGCTCTGCCCCCGATAGGTGGGCGAGGCGTTTTCGTCCGTCTGACACAGCACAACAAGAAATTTGGCGATGCCCCCATTGGTGATGAAGGTCTTGGATCCGTTGATCACGTAATAGTCGCCGTCCCTTACCGCCGTGGTATTCATGAAGGTGATATCGCTGCCATGGTCCGGCTCGGTGTAGCCCCCACCCGAGACGTATTCCCCGGAGGCAACTTTCGGGAGGTAGGCCTTTTTCTGCTCCTCCGAACCAAATCGCATGATGATTTCCGAGGAGAAGTCCGAGAGCATGATGGCGCTTCCGATACCGGAGTCCCGACGACACATCTCTTCCATAATCAAGGCGTTCTCAAAAATGCCATATCCCTGCCCGCCGAATTCCTCCGGGAAATGAATCCCCAGGAACCCAAGCTGACAGGCCTTTTTCCGGATTTCAAAGGGAAACTGATGCGCCTTCTCCAGCTCCATGGCCAGTTGCGGATCAAACTCTCCCTGCGCGAATTCCCGCGCGGCTTTTACGATTTCCTTCTGTTCCAGGCTCAGTTCAAAGTCCATGGTTCCTCCCGGTTTCTTGGTTTCTTTCGTTCATCTGGTTCGTCTCGTTAGCGCTTGCCTGACGCAGGCAGGAAAAGACACCAACTTATCAATATTTATTGATTTTCTTTGTGATCTTCGCGGCTTTGCGTGATCCATCAAAAAACACCCTTCCAAATCTCTTATCACGCCAAGTTCGCCAGGAATGAGAATATCCATTTTCTTGTTCCTTTCGTGAGCTTTAACCGTTGCATAAACCATGGAAGACTTCAATCCTCTTTTATTTCTCACGCCAAGGCGCCAAGCCGCAAAGGTATAGTTATTATTGGTTTTATTTGCGTTCTCTGCGGCTTTGAGTGAAACACAAAAGTCCTTTCACTTTTCACTCTTTCTCCTACCCTTTAATCCCCTTCACCTTCTCCGTCAGGGCCGGGACGACTTTGAACAGGTCGTCCACGATCCCATAGTGGGCGATGCCGAAAATGGGCGCCTTCGGGTCCTTATTCACCGCGATGATGGTGCCCGCGTTCTTCATGCCAGCCTGGTGCTGGAAGGCCCCGCTGATCCCCAGGGCGATATAGACCTTGGGTTTGACGGTCTTGCCGGAGGTCCCCACCTGGCGCTCTTTCGGCAGCCATTTCTTGTCCGCCACTGGGCGGGAGCAGGCCACCACGCCCCCAAGGGCGTTGGCCAGCTCTTCGGCAATGGGGATGTTGTCCGCGTCTTTGATGCCGCGTCCCACGGAGACGATGATGTCCGCCTGGGTGATGTCCACGTCTCCCACGGCGGCTTCCAGGTATTCGACGAAGGTCCGGGCGCTGAAGTCTCCCTCCACGGCCCCTGTGATTTCCTGGACCTCCCCCGATACGGTAGGAATGTCTTCCGCGGGAAAGGCCCCTGCCCGCACGGTCAGCAGGCGCTTGTCTCCCGCTTTCAGAGAGACTTTCGCGTTGACTTTGCCGCTGTACATCTGGCGAATGGCCATGAGGTCGCCATCGGAGGCCTCGATGTCCACCACGTCGGAGGTGAAGGGAATTTCCCACTTGGCGGCCACGGCCGGCGCCAGATCCATGCCAAAGGCGGTCTGCCCCATCAGGATGAGCTGGCAGTCCACGTTTTCGAAGATCTGGCTGAAGGCCGCCTGATACCGCAGGGGCTCAAAGTTTTTCAGGTTGGTGTCCAGGTAAGCGATGACGCGATGCGCGTGTGGGGTGATGGCATCCAACAGGCCCTTCTGGGAGGGGTCTCCCAAAAAGAGGGCGATGACTTCTCCCCCCTCGCCCACCAACTGATGGGCTTTTCCCAGCATTTCAAAGGTAATGTCCCGTACTTCATCCTGTCGATGTTCGACCAGTACCGCTATCTTTTCCATTTTACGCGATCCCTCCCCGCTCTTTGAGTATCTTCACGAGTGTCTCGGCCTTTTCATCCATGGTGCCTTCGATGATTTCCGCGCCTTCTCCCACGGGCGGGAAGAAGAGCTCCTCGATCTGGCTCATTGACCCGTTCAGGCCCACGTCATTCTCTGACAGGCCCAGGTCCGCCGCGCCTTTGGCGGCAATCTCTTTTTTGGCCACGCGCCGGATGCCCATGATAGAGACATACCGAGGTTCGTTGATGCCGGTCTGGATGGTGAGCAGGGCCGGAAGTTTGAGGGTGTCTACTTCCTCCAGGCCCCCTTCCAGCTCCCGGTGGACGGTGAGGGTGTCTCCCTCTTTCTTGATGTCCGTGACCAGGGCCGCGTAGGGCAGCCCCAACATCTGGGCCAGCGCGACGCCCGTGGCGCCAAATCCGTCGTCATCCGCCTGCACGCCGGTGAGGATGAGGTCATGGGGCATGTCCTTGATGGCGGCCGCCAGGACTTTTGCCATGGCGTAGGCGTCGGATCCCTCGAAGGCGGGGTCGGTGAGCCGGATGGCCTCGTCCGCCCCCATGGCCAGGGCCCGCCGCAGGACTTCGTTGTTCTCTTCCGGCCCCACGGAGATGACGGTAATGGTGCCCCCCTCGGCTTCTTTAAGTTGAATGGCCGCCTCCACGGCGTAGTTGTCCCACTCGTTGATGGAATACACGAGATCGTCTGTCTCGATGGCCTTTTTCGTGCCGTCGATGACCAAATCCGCTTCCGCGGTCTCTGGGACCCGCTTGATACATACGATGATATCCATGTTCACGTTCCTCCTACAAAGTTTTTTAGGTTGAAGGTTGAAGTCCTTTAGGCGGAAGTTTAAGCTTAGCGGCTGCAGGCCGCAAACTTCCACCTTCTACCTTCTACCTTCAACCTCCGGCCTCACTCCCAATCCCATAGAGGCCAGCTCCATCAGGTCGATCACCTTAATCTTTTCCTCGTTGCCCGTGGTCTTGACGGCGTCTTCCAGGGTCAGCAGGCAAAAGGGGCAGGCGGTGACAATGGCTTCGACACCCATTTCCAGGGCGTCCTCCACCCGTATCTCCGAGAGGCGTTTGCCCACGTTGGTGCCTTCCATCCACATGCGCCCTCCGCCCCCTTCACAGCAGAGGCTGTTTTCCCGGCAGCGCCCGAATTCGGTAAATTCAATGCCCGGAATGCTCTTCAGGACGTTTCGGGGTTCATCAAAGACCCCATTCTGCTTCCCCAGATAGCAGGGATCGTGATAGGTGACCTTCATGGGGACTTCCGTGCTAAAGGAGAGCTTTTCCTCTTCAATCAAGCGCCAGACAAACTGGCTGTAATGCAGCACTTCAGCTCCCAGCCCTTCATACTCATTTTTCAGGGCGTTCATGCAGTGGGGCGAGGTGGTCACGATGGTCTGGGGATTCACCTTCGTGAAGTTCTTCATGTTCTCTTCCATCAGCATCTCAAACAGCCCCACTTCGCCCATGCGCCGGATCTCACTGCCGCAGCAGACTTCCTTGTTGCCCAGGATTCCGAAATTCACGCCGCCGGCTCGCAGGACGGTGGCGAGGGATTTCGCGACACTCTGCACCCTCGGGTCGTAGGATGCGGCGCAGCAAACGAAGTAGAGGATCTGCCCCGGATCCATCTCCAGGGCGTTTGCTATCTCCAGATCCTGCGCCCACTCTGCCCGCTTGTTCTTGGCGCGCCCCCATGGATTGCCATACTTGTACGCCCCATCCAGGGCGTCGATAATGGTCTTCTCGATGCGGCCCTCTTCCACCATCATCTCCCGCAACCCGATGATGGCATCCACCGGCCGAAGCCCCCTGGGACAGCGAATGGCGCAGGTGGAACAGGTGGTGCAATCCCAGATCTCCAGCCGGCTGAAAAAGACGTGTAAATCCTCCCTTACGGCCGATTCCCTGACCACCCGGCGGATGTTCAAGGGCGATTTGATGGATACGGGACATCCCCCCGTGCATTTCCCGCACTGAATGCACGTGTATAAATCCAACCGCTCCGGTAATGACTGCTCCATTGTCTCCATGCTTATCCTCCCCGAAGAATCTCTCGCGCGATAACCATCCGCTGTACCTCCGATGTCCCCTCGTACAGGGTCGTCACAATCACGTCCCGCAAGAAACGCTCAACGGGATAGTCCTTCGTGTATCCATATCCCCCGAGCATCTGAACAGAGCGGATCGCGACTCTCCGGGCCGCCTCACTGGCAAACACCTTTGCCATCGAGGCCTCTTTGGTAAATTTTCTGCCGTTCTCTTTCAGGTACGCCGCCCTTAAAATCAGAAACCTTGCCGCTTCCAGTTCCGTGTAAGAGTCGGCAATCATCCACTGGATGGCCTGAAAATTGGAGAGGGGTTTCCCGAACTGTTCCCGCTCCTTGACATACGCCGTGGCGTACTCGATCGCCGCCGTGCCAATGCCCAGAGCGAGGGAACCGATTCCGATCCGTCCGCCATCCAGCTCCATCATGGCAATCTTGAACCCATCCCCTTCCCGGCCCAGCAGGTTCTCCTCGGGTACCCAGCAATCGTTGAAGATGAGCTCATTCGTGGTGGAGGCGCGCTGTCCCAGTTTTTCCTCGTTCTTGCCAACCTCGAATCCCTCACGCCCCTTCTCCACCACAAAGGCGCTAATGCCCTTACCCTTGCGGGCCGCTTTATCCGTGACGGCCCAGACAACCGTCACCCCGCAATGCTCGCCGCTGGTGATCATGGTTTTGGTGCCGTTTATCCGGTACCCCTTTCCATCCCGAACCGCCGAGGTCCGGATGCTCGCGGCGTCGGAACCAGCGGAGGGTTCCGTCAGGGCGAATGATCCCGCCGGATATGTCCCGTCACAGATCTTCGGGAGATGTTCCTGCTTAATCTCTTCATTGGCAAATTCCTGTATGACTTCCGCCACCATGTTGGTCACCGAGGTGGTCACGCCCGTCGAAGCGCAGGCCTTTCCAATCTCCGTAATCACGATGCTGTAGGCGATGACCCCAACCTCTGACCCGCCATACTTTGTGGAGATATTCATGCCCATCAATCCGAGGTTCGCCAGCCGCTTCAGGTTTTCAAATGGGAAAGCCTTGGTGCGATCCACCTCCTCCGCTTTCGGCTTCAGGTGTTTCTCCGCGAAATCCCGGGTCATGTGCTGGATCATTTCCTGCTCGGATGTCAGGTCGAAAATCATATTTCTCTCCTAATTTTCGTACGTGTAAAACCCTCTTCCGGTCTTTCTGCCCAAAAACCCCGCGTCCACATACTTTTTGAGGAGTGGGCAGGGACGGTATTTGGGGTCGCCAAACCCTTCATACAGCACATTCATGATAGCCAGGCACGTGTCCAGGCCGATCAGGTCGGCCAGGGTCAGGGGGCCCATGGGGTGATTCATCCCAAGCTTCATGATGGCGTCAATGGATTCTGGCGTTCCCACCCCCTCGAAAAGGGCGTAAATCGCCTCGTTGATCATGGGCATCAGGATTCTGTTTGAGATGAACCCGGGGAAATCATTGGCGGGAACCGGCGTCTTTCCCAGTTTCTTCGCCAGGTCTTCCACAATCTGATAGGTCTCATCACTGGTTTCCAGCCCCCGAATCACCTCAACCAGCACCATCATGGGAACGGGATTCATGAAATGCATCCCGATGACCTTTTGAGGCCGGCCCGTGGCGGCGGCAATCCGCGTGATGGAGATAGAGCTGGTATTGGACGCCAGGATCACGTCCTTTCCGCAGATGCCGTCCAGGTCTTTGAAAATTCCCAGCTTCAGGGATTCATTCTCTGTCGCCGCCTCGACGACGAAATCGGCATCCTTCATGTCGGAAAGGCTCACGGTCCCCTTGATCCTTTCCAGGGCCTCCCGCTTCTGGTCCTCTGTCAGTTTTCCTTTTTTAACAAAACGGTCCAGGCTCTTGGAGATGGCATTCTTTCCCCTTTCAACAAACTCTTCCTTGATATCCGACATGATGACCTGAAACCCGGCCACCGCGGAAACCTGGGCAATGCCGCCCCCCATCTGTCCCGCGCCTACCACGCCAATCGTTTTTATATCCATCTGAATTTCCTCCTCGATCGGTTCACTTTTTATATGCGAGAGGTATTTTTAAACTTACACCATCTCAACCGTTAATCCAACTGCCTCACCACCGCCCAGGCAGAGGGTCGCCAGCCCTTTCGTGGCTCCCCTCTTCTTCATGGCGAAAAGCAGCGTCGTCAGCACGCGCGCCCCGCTACACCCGATGGGATGTCCGAGGGCGACCGCTCCGCCATGAACGTTTACCTTCTCTTCCGGAATCTTCAGGGTCCGAATGATGGCCACCGTCGAGGCGGCAAACGCCTCGTTAATCTCAAAGAGCTCCACGTCTGAAATATCCCACCCCGTCTTCTTCAATACCTTTGGGATACACTGAATCGGAGCAACCAGAACATCCTCCAGCGGCACTCCGGCGGCGGCCTGGGAAAGAACGCGCGCCATTGGTTTCAAGTTCATGGCCCTGGCTTTCGACGCGGACATGACCACCAGCGCGCTCGCCCCGTCACTCAATTTGGAGGAATTCCCCGCCGTAACCAGCCCGCCTTCCTTGAAAACCGGCGCCAGCTTCTTGATTTTCTCAGGGTCCGGTTTCCTGGGCCCTTCATCCCGGCTCACCACAGTCACACCTTTTCGCGTCTTAACCTCAATGGGCATGATTTCTTCGTCAAAGGCCCCCTGTTCCATGGCGTCAAGCGCCTTCTGATTGGAACGCAGGGAAAAACCATCCTGATCCTCCTTGGTGATATGGAACTTCTCGGAAACCAGCTCTGCCGTATAGCCCATGTGATAATCATTGACCACGTCCCACAGCCCGTCATGGACCATACCATCAATCAGCTTGCCATCCCACAGGCGGTAACCGTGACGCGCCCTGTCCAGATAATAGGGGGCGTTGGACATGCTCTCCATGCCTCCCGCCACCACGATTTCGGCATCACCTACCTGAATCGCCTGAGCCGCCAGCATCACGGCCTTCAACCCGGAACCGCAAACCTTGTTTACCGTCAGGGCCCCCGACTCCACCGGGATGCCCGCCTTCAGCATCGCCTGTCTGGCCGGGTTCTGCCCCAATCCGCAGGGCAGGACGTTCCCCATAATCACTTCATCCACATCCTTTTTTTCAATCCCCGCCCGTTTGACGGCCTCCTCAATCACCATCGCGCCAAGCTCCGTGGCGCAGAAGGACGAAAGCCCCCCCAGAAAATTGCCTATGGGGGTCCTCACGGCGCTAACGATTACAGCCTCTTCCATTGAACCTATCCTCCCTTATTCCGGTCACCACACGCCAGATATGAAAAACACGTGCTCTCAGTCTTCCCGCAATTTCTCCTCTATCTTCTTTTTATAGCTCATAATCTCGGTTTTGAGCTTCTTCAGGCTGGACACGCGCTCATCAATCTCCGAGATGCGCCGGTCCAGCAGTTCCAGTAACTTGGGCAGAACTTTCTTATTCGTTTTATGAATCCGGTAAATATCCTCCAGTTCCTTCATCTCCACCAGCGTCAGGCCCAAGAGTTTCAGACGCTTGATGAAACGGAGACGGCGAAGATCCTGGTCCGTGTATATCCTTTTCGCGCCCTCGACCCGTTTGATGGAATTCAAAAGCCCCACCTCTTCATAGTATCGAATCGTTCGGGGGCTCATCTCGAGAAGCCGCGCCAATTCTCCTATCTGATAATGTTTCTCTTCATTCATAACACTTTACGTTAACTGGCAATTAGTATGTAAAATAAAAAATCCATTTACGCAAGCCCTATCTCTTTTTGCCCCGTATTTCTCATCCCCGCGAGAGATGCGGGAGGAGGGGGATAGGCCCCCTTCCTCCGTTCGCATTTCTATTTCGGGAATTTTCCGTTGAAACTGACCACAACGCTCTTCCCACCAGCGTGGAACGTGGCCGCGCCGCCATGAACGGTGATGGGGAACGAGAATGTGGCAATCCCTTTCCACCACTTCTCCAACTGTTGCCACACATTTAAATGCTTCGCTTTCAGCTTGAACCCGCCGGTTACGAGCAGGCTGAGAAGCGTAGTCCGGGCATCAAACATCCCATGCACCGCGAGCTGGTTTGTTTTCCCCGCGGGAATCCACTGGGTCTCATAGGCATTGAGCGTGTTCACGTCAAAATTGTCAAACGACACGGTGAACCTGAACCCATCCAGTTGTACGGGGAAGGGATTGGGGTTCGTGATTTCAAACACGAAAGACAGGTCCATGGGAGCACCATAGTTACCGGGCGTCCCTTTCAGGGGTTTAATCTTCTTGGAGAAATACCACCATCCCCAGTAATGCGCCAGCTGCACATCCACCAGCTTCACCTGGGGCGGTTCAATCTTGCTCACCTTCGCCGCTGTCCCCGCTCCCTGGGTGGTGGCACATCCCACCATTCCCGCGAGAAACAGGATGCCAATTAAAACCGTTAATGCCGCCTTGATTGGGCTCCGTTTCTTACTCATTTTGCACCCCTTTCCTTTTAGGTTAACCAGCGTTTCCGCCGTTTGTAATGCTTTACGTCTCTAAAGCTTTTTCTTCCCCCAACATCCGTGAGGCCCAAGTAGAAGTCCTTGATATCCTCGTTCTCCTTCAACTTTTCAGAGGTGTCATCCAGAACGATTCGGCCATTCTCAAGAACATAGGCGTAGGGAGCCACGTTCAGTGCCAGCTTCACGTTCTGCTCAACGAGAAGGATTGAAATCTTTTCTTGCTCGTGCATGCGGGTGATAATCTCGAAGATTTCATGGATCAGTAAGGGCGCGAGGCCCATGGACGGCTCATCCAGAAGCATCAGCTTCGGGTTGGTCATCAGGGCGCGGCCCACCACTGTCATCTGCTGTTCTCCCCCGCTGACAAACCCGGCGATCTCTCTCCGTTTCTGTTTCAATCGGGGAAAGTAATGATACACCATCTCAAGCCGGTCCTTGACAGACTTATCCCCGCCTTTTCGCATGTGGCCGCCAACCAATAAGTTCTGTTCAACGGTCAGATGCTCAAAAACCCTTCGGCCCTCAATCACCTGAACTATCCCCATCTTCGCGATTTCGACGGCTCTCTTGCGGTGAATCTGCTGCCCAAGGAACTCAATTGACCCATCGGTTACCTCACCATCTTCATGCTTGAGCAGGCCCGAGATCGCCTTCAACGTGGTGCTTTTCCCGGCGCCATTGGCCCCAAGCAGGGCAACAATGCCCCCCTTGGGAACCTCAATGGACACGCCTTTGAGAACGAGAATCACCTCGTGATATTTGACCTCGATGTTATTCAGCCTCAATATTGGCTCTGTCTTGACTTCCGGTGTATTCTCCAAAGACTCCTCCTCGACGGATTGTTGCGTTAGCGCTTAAACGAACGGCTTACCAACCCAGCCATTCCTTCTCCCATTTGTTGGGCCAGCGTTTTTTCAGGTTGACGTATTCAAGCCGCTGGAACTTGCCGTTCTTGTACTGCTGAATCATGCAGCCGGGAGCGGGGCGGTGATCCGTCGCCGTGTAGGTCACGTCACTGGCGCCGAGTCCGATATGGAAATTCCTGAAGGTTTCAAATCCTTTCTTCAGGATCCCCTCACCCGTCAGGTCTCCGGCCTTGTCAGCGCGTTTCATGGCTTCCCAGAGAATCATTGCGTCGCCCCAGGCCTGCACGGTCCGAATCGTCCGTTTGCTCAGCGGCACGCCCGGATCATACTTCTTGGCGCTGGCGACCACATCGTCCATGTGATCAGATTTCTGTCCGAAGAAGGCACACGGCGTGGCTCCGATAGCCCCTTCCGCCGCCTTGCCAGCGAGCTTGGGCAGATTCTCACCAAATCCCCAGTTGTTGATAATCCAGTCCGCGCCCAGGTTGAGCTCGTAGGCGTCACGCAGCGTGGCGGCCACGGACATCACGGTGTTCCCATGCCACACAACATCCGGCTTAAACTTTTTGAGCGCCAGGATCTGGCTCTTGGTGTCCAGAGCGAACAGGGAGACGTTCTGGTCGGGGCCAATTTCAAAGCCCAACAGCTTCGCCTGATCCTTGATGGCCTTGATCGGGGCACTACAGTACGGAGAGGCAAACATGTAGCAGCACGCGAACCGGGGTTTACGCTTTCCGTAATCCTTTTTGGTCGGCCATATCTTGTCGTACCAGGCGGTCAGGCAGGCACGGGCGTTGGTTGAATAGTCCGACGCGAAAAAGAGGTTATATGGCGTCTTTTTCGGGTTGGTCAGATGCGCGGAATACGAAGCAGAGACGTAAGGAATCTTGTCCCGCGTGATGGTCGGAGAGAGCGCCTCGGTGTCTCCGGTACCCCATCCCTCGATGGCGATGCTATGTAATCTCTTCAACAGGGTGTACTTTGTCAGTGCTTCAGGAATACGATATCCATAATCAAAGTATGTATATTTAATCTTCTTACCGTTGACGCCACCATGAGCGTTAATATACTGGAATGCCTCAGCCATTCCCAGGGCATAGTCTTTCCCAACATCCGACGTGGCGCCAGACATATCCATCAGGCCACCAACACGAATGGTCTTGGCAAAGCTCATGCCAGGAAAGCAGAAAATCAAGCCCAGCACAAGAATGGCTATCCCAAACTTCAAGAAAATATTACGTGCTTTCATCCTATTCCCCCTTTTTAGAAGGTTACACACATGCCCAAGGCCTTTTCCAGGAAAGGGTCAGTCCCTTTCCGCCCTTAAAAACACGCCAAAACTTTTCCTTATCACCCCCCTTCTTAATAAGAAAATGGCCAGAGGTTAAAATAGTTTTTGAGTTGCCACCAGCGATATGATAACCCGTTAGGCTCAAAAATCAAGAACACGCAGATGGCCAGGCCGAACGTCGATTCCTTGATGAAAAAGAACTTGTCGAGCAACTGCGGGTAGATATCCGCCAGGGGCAAAATCCCCATCTGGAGGAACTCCATGACCAGGACCATGAACATGGAGCCAAAAATGGTCCCGTGAATGGAGCCCGTCCCGCCAATCAGAATCACCCCCACCAGCCAGAGGGACCAGGACCAGGGGAAATGTTCCGGGCTGATGGCCGCCAGATTGCTGATCCAGAAGGCGCCCGCGATCCCCGCGATAAAACCGGCCACAAAAAAGGAGAGAAGCTTGTAAAGGACCACGTTAATCCCCAGGGTTTCCGCGGCGATGTCATTGTCACGGATGGCCATCCAGGCGCGGCCCGGCTTGGACCTCAGGAGATTAGCCACAATCGCGATACACAGGAGGACAAGAATGACCATGAGGTAGTAAACCCTGATGGGGTTGTCCATCACCCACGGCCCGAATTTGATGGTTCCAGGAGGCAGTGAAAACGCCTGGCCTCGGCCACCGATTTTGGCGACATACTGGGTGATAATAAAATTGACTGTCACAAACTGCGCCGCCATGGTGGTCAAAATCAGGTAAAACCCCTTTACCTTGGCGGAAGGAAGCCCCCACAGCACACTCCACAGGCCCGCCACGATCGCCCCAACGATAATGCTGATGGGATAGGCAATCCCCATATGAATAAAGGCGTGTGGCCAGGGGAATTCCAGAACGAGCAGGGTGCTCGTGTAGGCCCCCACGGCGATAAAGGCGGCGTGTCCCAGGGTAATCTGCCCGGTAAACCCGATCAGTAGGTCCACCCCGAGGGCGCCGAGAATCGTGTATCCAATCATGTTGGCAACGCCGACCCAGTAGGGGTCCAGGTGGGGAATCACGAAAAAAAGGATGATACCAAGCAGAATCATCTTCCCTTTCACAAATTTCGTCTGCCACCAGGCGTGGTCGTGCAGGTAATCCTGATGATACGTTCCGCAAGGAAGAAACCCTTTTGCCATTGTTCAGCTCCTCAAGAAGTTCAGGTTAAACACGCTCGATCCGTTCCCAACCCCAGAGCCCGTAAGGTTTGAAAAGCAGGAACACCACCATAAACACGAAGGGGAAGATTTGCTTGACCCCTCCCGGAAAATACTGGGAGAGATAAGCCCCCGCGAAATTCTGCAACACCCCGATGACCAGCCCACCCACGATGGCCCCGGGGATGGAATTCAACCCCCCCAGAACCACCGCAGGCAAGACGAGCAGCCCGAGGTAACTCACTGAGATATTCAAGCCATTGATATTTCCCAGGAGGCTCCCTCCTACCCCGGCCGCCATAAACGCGATCGCCCAGGCCGCCGCGTACACGAAACGGGCGCTGACACCCAGTGAAATGGCGGCCATCTCGTCATCGGCCGTCGCCTGCATCGCCAGCCCCCAGCGGGTGTACTGGAAGAAACCTACCAGGATGAGAAGCAGTACGATAGCGGTGATAAAGCTCCACAGATAAACACTCCCCACAACAAGAAACCCGATTTTAATGGGCTTCAGAGGGAACACGGGAGGGGTAAAAACCTTGGTGTCCGTTCCCCAGATGAACTCCACCAGCCCCCGGAAGAAGAAAGAGAGCCCCACCGTGACCATGATGACCGTCAGGATGGGCTCTCCAATGAGGCGGTCCAGAAAAACCCGTTCCGTCAGAATTCCAAGAATCAGCCCGATAATCAGGGAAATCACCACCGCGAGGACAAAGGGAACTCCCATCTGATAGAAGGTCAGGGTCACATAGGCGCCGATGATGGTCAGCTCTCCCATGGCCAGGTTCAGCACGCCGGAACATTTATAGATAATCACCCACCCCAGGGCAATCAGCGCGTAGATCCCGCCTACCATCAGTCCGGTTGTCAACGTCATGAAAAACAAATCTACCTGATTCATTTCTTTTTCCCCTCCTCCGGTACTTTTTGAATTCTGAGGTCCGTCTTGATTTCCGCGACCCTCCCATCCTCATACGTAATGGTCGTATCCATGTGGATAATATCCGTGTCGGTATAAAGGGCGTCCACGATATCTTTGTAGCGATCCTCCACGAAGGCGCGCCTCAACTTGTGGGTTCGGGTCAGTTCCCCGTCGTCCGGATCGAACTCCTTGTACAGGTTGACAAACTTTCTGACCCGTGCCACCTCCGGAAGGTCCTTGTTCGCCTTCCTGATCTGAGACTCCACCAGGTCATACACGGCGGGAATCTGGGAAAGCTCGTGATAACTCGTATAATTCAACTTCTTCTCATCCGCCCATTTTCCTACCACGGCGTAATCGATACAGACCACCGCCGTTATGTAGGGTTTCTCGTGCCCAATCACCCAGGCGTCCTTGATATAAGGGCTGAACTTCAGGCGGCTTTCCAGATACTGGGGTGAAAAGGGGCGCCCGTCGCTCAGGGTCATGACATCCTTTGAACGGTCGAAAACCACCAGATGGCCATCCTCGTCTATAAACCCCTTGTCGCCAGAATACAGCCAGCCATCCACCAGGGTTTTCTTCGTGGCCTCCGGATTCTTGTAGTATCCCAGAAACACCGAGGGGCCTTTGGAAATAATCTCGCCATCTTCCGTAATTCTGACTTCCGTCTCGGGAAGAGGTTTTCCCACGGTGTCAAACTTGATATCCCCATCCCGATGAACCACGGAAATCCCGGCGATCTCCGTCTGCCCGTAGATCTGCTTCAGGTTGACCCCGAGGGCATGAAAAAACCGGAAGTGGTCCGGGCCCATGGCCGCACCACCTGTATAAGCATGCCTAACGCGTGTAAGCCCCAGGTGGTCCCGCAATTTCTTCTGAACCGTCAAGTAGGCAATCTTATTCAGGAATTTCAAATAGAACGGGACTGGTTTTTTGGCAAACTTCAAATCGGCCACCTGGTACCCAACCTTTGTGGAAAAATTGAAAAACAGGCGTTTGGTAAAAGAAGAATCCAGGTGCTTCACCTGCACCGTCCGGGTCATTTGCTCATACATGCGAGGAGGGGCAAACATTACATGAGGTCCGATCTCCCGAATGTTTTCCTGCGCGGTCTCCGGTTCCTCCGGGAAATTGATGGTAAAACCGACCTGAAGCCCGCAGGAGATAGACATCATCTGCTCCCCGATCCAGGCAAAGGGAAGGTAAGAAACAAAATCGTCCGTGTCGTAACAGGGGTCCACCGACATCAGATGTTTCCCCATGGTCAGCATGTTCCAGTGCGAAAGAAGGGCTCCCTTCGGCTTGGAGGTCGTCCCGGACGTGTAAAAGAGGAGGGCCACGTCGTCCCCATGCCCCTGATACACCAGCTTCTCAAAGAGGTCTGGGTTTTCCTTCTCATAGGCCGCGCCAATCTTCTCCAGTTCCTTCAGACTCATCAGAAAGTTCTGGTGATAATGGCGCATCCCTTTGGGATCGTCCCACAAAACTTTCTCCAGCTTGGGGCACTGATCCTTGATGGCGAGGGCCTTATCGACCTCTTCCTGCCCCTCACCAACGAAGAACCGGGCGTCCGAATGATCGATTATGTATTGAACCTCTTCCAGCATGCTCTCCTGGAACAGCCACACGGCGATACCGCCGGCGCACAGGGCCGCCATTTCCGCCCACAGGCCCTCCGGACGGTTGTCGCCGATCATGGCCACCTTGTCCCCTGGTTTGAGGCCCAGCTTCACGAAACCGAGCGTTAACCGTCTCACGTTATCCAGGTAGTCCTGCCAGGTGTAAGGGCGCCAGATTCCGTATTCCTTTTCCCGCATGGCCACTTTCTTGGCCCCATAATGCTTCGCCTTCTCATAAAACAGCTTTGGTATCGTCAGATCCTTGGTTATCTCCACCTCAATCCCCCTTGCTATGCCCTGGAAACATACAGGTCTTCCGCGCCAAGATACGCCTTGATGACCTCTGGATTCGACTGGATTTCCTCGGGTGTCCCATCCGCGATCATTTCCCCGAAGTTCAGGACGGTCACGGAGTCCGAAAGGTCCATCACCACTCCCATGTCATGTTCTACAAGGATACAGGTCACGCGCCATCGTTCCTCCTCATTGACATCCAGAATAAAACGGGCCATATCTTCCACCTCTTCGAGGTTCAGGCCCGCCAGCGGTTCATCCAGAATCAGCAGCTCGGGATCCAGCGCCAGGGCCCTCCCAAGCTCCACGCGCTTTTGAAGGCCGTATGGCAGCATCCCCACGATCTTGTCCCGGATGGACTCGATCTCGAGCAGGTCGATGATTTCTTCCTCGATGTAAGCCCGGTGTTCAATCTCTTCACGCGAAGTTTTCCCAACATAAAGGGCACCGCTGAGGATGCCCGTCTTCATGTGAATATGGCGCCCCAGACGAATGTTGTCCAGAACGGTCATGCCGGAAAAGAGCTCGATCTTCTGAAAGGTCCGTGAGATGCCCAGCTTCGCGCGCTGGTATGGCTTGAGATGGTTAATCTTCTGGCCCTTGTAGATGATATTGCCCCGCTGGGGACGGTACAGGCCATTGATACAGTTCATCATCACCGTCTTGCCCGCGCCATTGGGACCGATAATCGAGTGAATTTCCCCCTTTCTGACCTTAAAACTCACCCCTGAAAGGGCCGCCACCTTCCCAAAACTCATGTGGATATTTTCAACCTTTAAAAGTTCGTCGCCTTCCTTCATCGTCTCTGCCATTCAACGCTCCCTTCAAAATATACTGCAAACCGCAGGGAATGCCTTCCCTCTCCACCAACCTACAATCCCTTAAACCGAGCGATATGATTCATAACATAGTTTGAAAAAGCTTGTCAAGTCAAAAAATCATAACTTGCCACCTTCCGTAAGATGGCAAAGCATTCCGTAATCTATTGATATGATAATAATATAGAATAATCTTACCACCTAACGTAAAGTGAAAATTATCACATTTGAAGGTTTGAGAAAATAAATCGAATCAAAAAGACTTTTTTCAACTCTCGCGCGCCGGATTTCTTGAATCTTCAGCCACATTGTGATACACACTCATCAATTTCAATGGCACTGGAGGGACGGATGAAAATCAAAGACAGCCTCAACCTACCCCAATCTTCCATTCCCATGAAGGCGAACCTGAGCCAGCGGGAGCCGGAGATGCTCGCGCGGTGGGAGAAAATGGAGATTTACCAAAAAATTGTCGAGAAATCGGAAGGACTGCCCCAGTTCATTCTTCACGACGGCCCTCCCTATGCCAACGGACACATCCACATGGGAACCGCCCTGAACAAAATCCTGAAGGATTTCATTATCAAATCCAAATTCATGTCCGGGTACGACAGCCGGTACGTGCCGGGCTGGGACTGCCACGGCCTGCCGATCGAGCACCAGGTGGAAAAGGAGCTGAAGGCGAAAAACATCCCCCTGGTCAAGACAGACCTGAGAAAGCAGTGCCGCTCCTACGCCAAAAAGTTCATCGACATCCAGCGGAAGGAATTCAAACGCCTGGGTGTTTTCGGAGACTGGGACAACCCCTATCTCACCATGAATCTTCCGTACGAAGGCGTCATTGTCCGGGAATTCGGCAAGTTCGTGGAGCGGGGGGAGGTCTATCTGGGTGAAAAGCCCGTTTACTGGTGCGCCTCCTGCAAAACGGCCCTCGCCGACGCGGAGGTGGAGTACGGACCGCATACCTCTCCATCAATCTACGTCAAGTTCCCCATGAAGTCCGCCCTTCAGGGCATTCCCGAGGGGAAACCTGTCTTCATCCTCATTTGGACGACCACGCCCTGGACTCTTCCCGCCAACCTGGCCATCGCCCTGCACCCGGATTTCGAATACGTGGCGGTCGAGGTCAATGACGAAATCTGGATCCTGGCGCGGGAGCTTCGCGACCTGGTTCTGTCCGGAATGGGGGTCTCTGATTACAAAACCCTCGCCACCTACCGGGGCGGTGACCTGGAAAACCTCGTGGCGCGCCACCCGTTCCTGGAGCAGGACTCCCTCCTGATTCTCGCCGACCATGTCACCCTCGAAGCGGGCACGGGATGCGTTCATACCGCGCCCGGACACGGGCAGGAAGACTACGAGGTGGGCCTCAGGTATAACCTTCCCACCTATGCCCCCGTGGATGACGACGGGTGCTTCACCCCAGAGGTTCCCTACTTCGCGCGAAAGTTCGTCTTTGACGCCAATAAAGATGTCATCCAAAAGCTGAAGGAAGTAGGATGCCTCCTGAAGGTTGAAGAGATGGAGCATTCCTATCCCCACTGCTGGCGATGCAAGAGCCCCATTATCTTCCGGTCCACCCGCCAATGGTTCATCTCCATGGAAGCCAATGGCCTTCGGCAGAAGGCGCTGAAGGCGATCAACGAGGTGCGATGGATCCCCGAATGGGGCCGGGAAAGAATCTACAACATGGTGGAGAACCGCCCGGACTGGTGCATCTCCCGCCAGCGCTCCTGGGGTGTCCCCATCATTGCCCTGCACTGTAACGCGTGCGGCGAGGTCCTCCTGGACGCCAAGCTCGTCAACCAGGTGGCGGACCTCGTGGAAAAGTACGGGGCGGATGTCTGGTTCGAAAAGGAACTAAAAGAGTTCTTCGACCCCCTGCCGGCGTGTCCCAGGTGCGGCAGTCAGGATTTTCGCAAGGAGACGGACATTCTGGACGTGTGGTTCGACTCCGGTGTCAGCCACGCGGCGGTTCTCGAGAAACGCCCCGAGTTGAGATGGCCCGCCGACCTTTACCTGGAGGGCAGCGACCAGCACCGGGGCTGGTTTCACAGCTCCCTTCTGGAATCAGTAGGAACACGGGACCGCGCCCCGTATCATTCGGTCCTTACCCATGGATTCGTGGTGGACGGTGAAGGCAAAAAGATGTCCAAATCTCTGGGTAACATCGTCGCGCCCGAGGAAATCATCAAAAAATACGGCGCCGAACTCATCCGCCTGTGGGTTGCCGCGGAGGATTACCGGAACGACATCAAGATCTCACAGGAAATCCTCAAACAGTTGACCGACGGCTACCGGCGTATCCGGAACACCTTCCGGTTCATGCTCGGAAACCTGTTCGACTTCACCGCCTCGGCACACGCGCTTCCCGTGGAGGAGATGGAAGAAATCGACCGGTTTATCCTGCACCGCCTTTCCCAGATCTCCGCACGGGGTTTGAACGCCTTCGACTCTTACGACTTTCATGTCGTGTATCACACCATCCACACATTCTGCGCCGTGGACCTCAGCGCCTTCTATCTGGACGTGCTGAAAGACCGGCTGTACGTCTCGCACCCCGATGACCGCAAACGACGCTCGAGCCAGACGGCGCTTTTCCATCTCGTGAACGTCCTTGTCCGCCTGCTGGCCCCTATCCTTTCGTTCACGGCGGAAGAAATCTGGAACGCCTTCAAGCCCGTGTCCTCCTTCCCGGAGGAGAGCGTCCACCTGACCCGGTTCGCTGCCATTCCGGAAAACTTCACCGATGAAACACTCGCTGAGCGGTGGCAAACTCTGCTGGAGATCCGCCAGGAGGTCTCGCGGGTCCTCGAAGAGAAACGGAAGAACAAGGAGATCGGCCACTCCCTCGACGCGCGCGTCACTCTTTCTGCCGGCGACAGGCTCTACCGCCTCCTGAAATCCTACGAAGACGAGCTGGATGATATCTTCATCGTCTCGTCCGTGGAACTGAAGGCGTCCGACGGCGATGCCCTGACCGTTGAGGCGGCCCCCGCCGAAGGGGAAAAATGCGAGCGCTGCTGGCACTACAAAGCCGATGTGGGAAGTGATTCGGAATACCCCACCGTCTGTTCCCGCTGCGCTGCGGTCCTGCGCCAACTTTCATAACATCGGGTACTTTTCCGATAATCCCAAAAAATCATTCCCCCTTTCCAGGGTTGCCTATCAGCATTCCCTGAAAAGACTTTTTCGAAAATAATATATTGACAAATAGGAATCCTGTACTATGCTTTTCATGTGGGAGTCACACCGGCAACCAGCAAGGACAAGGGGGTATCCAGTCCCCCAACACTGTGAAAGGTCATGAAACACAAGAAGAAAATTCTCCTTGTAGATGATACGGATATTGTCAGGGATGTGGTTTCAGGGTTTCTTGAAAGTGAGGGATACACCATTGAGATTGCCTGTGACGGAATCGAAGCAATCGAAAAACTCAATGAAGCTTCTTTTGATGTGGTCATCACGGATATCAAAATGCCCCGAATGGATGGCATCGGCCTACTCAGGGAAATAAAGAAATTCCACCCGGATACTGAGGTGATTCTCATCACTGGTTACGACATGCCGGTTTCCGGAAGTTTCCTTGGAACCGGCGCCAAGGCGCTGATTCACAAGTCCTGCGAGGTTGAGACCTTTATCAGCCAGATGCTTGACGCCATAGAGCGGGAAGGAGAGGAACTCTGAGCCCTGCCGGATGCCCTGGGGAATGTCAGGAATGGGCCCCGGGGTTGTTCTGCGTCTGGTAATACAAATGATACAACCCTTTTCGGCGAATCAGAGAAGCGTGGGGTCCAGACTCCGCCACCACACCATCCTGAACAACGAGAATCCGGTTCGCCTGACGGATGGTGCTCAACCGATGGGCAATGACGATGACCGTCCGCCCGTTCAACAAGACCTTCAGGGCTTTCTGAATCAACCTCTCCGTAAAGGGGTCCATGTTCGAGGTCGCCTCATCCAGAATCAGGATGTCCGGGCTCCTGGCAAAGGCACGCGCCAGGGAGATGAGTTGGCGCTCGCCACTGGAAATACCTCTCCCCTCTTCCTTCAGGAATGTCTTAAGCCCGTTCGGCATCCTCTCCACGAATTCTGAAACCCCCAGGCGGTCCAGAACCTCGCGGGCGATCGCGGGGGTCGGATTGGGATGCCCCAGCAAGATATTCTCCCACAGGGGTCCCGAGAAGAGCTGAACCTCCTGCTGGACCAGAGCCACGTGCCGCCGGAGCAGGGAGACAGGAATCAGCCGAATGTCGACCCCTCCCAGGATAATCGCCCCCTTTTGAGGCGTGTAGAACCGCTCCAGAAGCGCCATCATGGAGGTCTTGCCCGCGCCCGTCGCCCCGATGATCGCCGTGGTCTTCAGGGCGTCAAAGGTAGCATCCAGCCCTTTCAGGATCCACTTGTCCGGCTCATACGCGAACCAGACACGTGAAAAAACGATGTCCCCCTTGAAAACCCGGCTGTCCACCCCCGAAAGGAGGTTGGGCCCGGAATCCTTCATGGGAGAAGCATCTTCCTCCGTGAGCAGATCCGGCTCCGCCGGCATGTCCATGAGCTGGAAAATCCGCTCGGTGGAGGCCATGGCGGACTGCATGATGTTGTATTTCTCCGAGATGTCCCGGATGGGGCGGAAAAACATGCGGATGTAGGAGAGAAAGGCGACCAGCGCACCCAGGGAAAAGGCCCCTCCCATGATTCCCACGCCACCGCGCCACAGAATCAATCCCATGGCAAAGGTGGCAATCAGTTCGATCAGCGGCATGAAAAAGGCGAAGATCTTTACCTGGCGGATGTTGGCCAGGTACGTCTGGTGGTTGATTTCCTTGAACCGGCTGAAAAACCGACGTTCCTGCTGAAAGACCTGAATGACCCGCAGCCCCGACAGCGTTTCCTGCAAAGTGGCGTTGATCCGGCCGATCAGGGTCCGGATATCCCGGAACACATCCCGCGCCCAGCGGCTGAACAGGAAACTGACCAGAACGACGAGGGGCAGCAGCAGCACGACGTAAAGGGCGAGGCGCGCCTGAATCCTGAACAGAATCAACAGGATGCCCAGGAGAATGAACAGGTCCTTGAACTGATTGACCAGGATGGCGGTAAACAGGTCATGCAGATTTTCGATGTCGTTCGTCACCCGCGTGACGAGCCGGCCCACGGGGGTGCGGTCGAAAAAGGCGGTTTCAACGCGAAGGATATGGTTGTATAGCGCCACCCGGATATCCTGCATCACCCGCTGCCCCATGGTTTCCAGAGCCACCACCTGGAAGAACTGGAAAAAGAACCCCAATGCCAGCAGCAAAAGGTAGATCCCGGCCATCAGGGCGACGCCCCGCAGATTCCACGCCCGCAGGCGTGCCAGTTCCCGGGCCGTCATCCATCTGAGGGCCCGGTACGGCACGAAAAGTCCCAACTCTCCCTCGTAAACAGAAATCCCTTTCCGTCTGAGGCGCCGGACAACCGTCCGGTTTTTCCCGATTTCCACATAGAGAACATCCTCGATGGTGCCGGCGTGAATGAGCCGGGCCCGGAGGGCCGGCCCCATCCCTTTGAAGTCCTTTCGTGCCACCATGCGGACGGAGGGAACGGTGGTGGGGAGGGACTTCCTTTGAAGCCGCCGGGCATCTTTGTCTCCTCCCTCCCCAGTCATGTGCAGGGGGTAATAAGCCCGGACGATGTAGCGGTCGATAGCAATCTTCACGATATAGGGGAAAGACAGGTCCACGCCCGCCGTCAGCAGGGCGAGCGTCACCGACAGGATAAACCACATCCGGTAAGGGTGAATATACCGGTACACGCGTTTCAGCAGCTTGAGATCGTAGGGTTTTCCCAGTTTGCCCTCTTCATAGTATCCGAAATCAACGTGCATCCGGGGTCCCTCCCGTCTGAAACGCCTGCTGGAAAGTGATTTCGCGCACGAGCATCCGGTACGCCTCGCTCTGTTTCAGAAGCTCATCGTGGGACCCGCTCGCCTGAATCGTCCCGCGCGACATGAGGTAAATCCGGTCCGCCTTCATGAAGGTGGCCAGCCGCTGAGAACTCATGATGATGGTCAGGTCGGAATAGCGGGCACGGATCGCCGCCAGGATTTCCCGCTCCGTGGCCACATCCACAGAGGAAAAGGGAGAATCGAGAACCAGAAAAGGGCGCCGGGCCGCCAGGGCGCGCGCCAGAGCCAGCCGCTGCCGCTGGCCTCCGGAAAGCGTGACGCCCCTTTCTCCCACCACCGTCTCCATGCCCCTGGGGAACCCCTCCACCTCTTCGAAAAGGCGCGCCACCTTCAGGATCTCCGCCGCCTCCGTTTTCGTGAGGTCTTCCCGCCCCATCGCCACGTTCTGGAAGATCGTCTCCGAAAAAACGACGGGTTCCTGGGAAACGTAAGAAAAGCACCGGCGATAGGCATCCAAGTCGAAGGTTCGAATATCCCGGCCACCCAGGGAAATCACGCCCGACTTCGGGTCAAAGAGGCGCATCAGAAGCAACAACAGGGTGGTCTTCCCGCACCCGATCTCACCCACCAGCGCGGTGACCTTCCTCGGGGCCACGCGGAGAGAGCAGTCTGTCAAGATGTCCCGCCCACCGGGATACGCGAACGAGACCCCCCGCGCTTCAATCCCTTCGCGCGTCTCCCGGTCCGAGGGGTGGCGCTTGCCGGATTTGAGGGAAGGCCGGCTGTGAAGAAGTTCGTTGATCCGGCCCAGGGAAGCGGCGCCGCGCTGAATCAGAGAAATCACCCACCCCATCGCCATCATGGGCCAGGTCAAAAGCATGAGGTAATTGGTAAAGGCCACGAAATCCCCGGGGCTGATTCGCGCCAGAATGGTGTCCCGCCCGCCGAAATAGAGAACGATCACCATGCTCAGGTTCACCAGCAGCATCAGAACGGGAAAAAAGACACCCCGCACCTTCGCTAGCGCCAGGTTTTTCTGAAGCAGATGCCGGCCTTCCCGCTCTACCTTCTCCCCCTGCGCCCGCTCGGCCTGGGCGGCACGGATCACCCGGATACCGCTGATTCCCTCGCGAACCGTCTCCGTAAGGACAGAAAACTGGCGCTGGACCTCCTGGGCCCGCCAGTGGATTCTCCGGCTGATCAGGGCCGTCGCCATCACGAGAAAAGGCATGGGGATCAGAACATAAGCGGTCAGGGAACGGCTGATCCACACCATGAACACAAGGGTCGCCGCCCCCATGACAAAAGCGTCCATCAGACCCACCATCCCAAATCCCACCGCCATTCGCACCACATTCAGGTCGTTCACCACGCGCGCCATGATATCGCCGGAGGGCATGGCCATGAAAAAATCCTCGGAAAGGCTAAGAATATGCTGGAAGATGCGGTTTCGGAGGCGCTCCTCGACGCGCCGGGTGGGCGTCATGAGGGAAAGGCGCCACACGTACCGAAAAACACCTATCCCCAGCGCGAGCAGGAGGATCCAGCCGGCATACCGCAAAAGCCCCGCGGAGGTCGCCCGTCCCAGGGTCAGGTCATCCACCGCCCACTTGATAATGAGGGGAATACAGAGCTGCAGGAAATCGACCACAGCAAGGGAAAAAATCCCCAGCAACAGCCAGGCGCGAAATTCCTTCAGGTACGGGAACAGCACCCGGAACGCACGCAATCCGTTCAACCAGTCACCCTGAAAATGGACTTCACGCATAGATCTTTTTCCCGGCACAGATTCCCTGCCCATCATCTCCGATCGGTATCCGTCTCCGAATTCAAATTGGTGTGAAACCCCGAAAAGAATGGCCCGGGCAGGCAAATAGACGCCTTCATGCCGCTATTCCAGCTTATCTCCTTCCGCCAGGGCCATGAGCGTTGGGATGTCCAGAAGCTGTATACGCACGCCATCCACCTGAATGATACCGTGTTCCTTCATCCGGGTCAGGATTCGGGAGAGGGTTTCCGGAACGGTTCCCAACAAGCTGGCAAGCTGCCCTTTGGAGATTTCCAGGGAAAAGGCGTCACCCTTCCCTTCGTCCCGCGAGAGGTAGAGAAAATAGCTGGCCAGGCGGCCGGGTACCTCTTTCAGGGACAGGTTCTCGATCTGGAGGGTAAACCGCCGAAGCCTTTCCGAGAGAATCGCCAGCATCACCAACGCCATGTTGGGATTAGAACGAATAAAACCAAGGAAATCCCGCCTGGGGAACAGGAGGACCCGGCTGTCCTGCACCGCCTCCGCGTGGGCGGGATAGGCCTTTCCAGAGAAGACCACCACCTCACCAAAGGTTTCATTGGGACGGATAAACTGGAGGATTTGTTCCTTGCCCTCGACGGAGAGTTTGTACACCTTAATCAGGCCCGAAAGCAGCAGGTAAAAGCCGGCGCTTTCGTCCCCCTCATAAAAGACCATTTCCCCCTTCTTCAGCTCTTTTTCCGTCGCGATACCCCGCAACTTCACCCTCAGCTCTTCCGGCATCCCGGCGAAAAACCCTACCGGCGCGATGGCCTCTCCGCGCTCATGCATCCGTTATTCCTTTCCCGTCTTTTTTGAAACGTTCCCGATGGTTAAAGCATCAATGCCATAACATGTCAACCATTTCACCACCCGGGGACGCTTCCGCATTCGCCCCGTTTCCCTTGACAACCCGTCCCGCTTCTGATAGCAAGGTAGTGTTCGCTGGGGGTGCTTCGCAGGCTGAGAGTCCACAGTTACGTGGCAACCCCATGAACCTGATCTGGGTAATACCAGCGGAGGGAAGCGATGAAAGTTTCTGGTCTGTTTGTCAGAATCATCTGCTCTAATTTGTCCACACACCGTTTTTCGGGTTCTTCATTGACCGCGCGG
>WGDA01000164.1 GCA_015493505.1 Pseudomonadota bacterium
GTCCGCCTGTGTGGAAAGGAGACGGTAAGGTGGGACGTATCATTGCCATCGATGGCCTCTCCGGGGCCGGGAAAAGCACCATCAGCAGGCTATTGTCCCAGAAGCTGGGATTCATGTACATCGACACGGGGGCCATGTATCGAACCGCTGCCCTGCTGGCCCTTGAAGCCGGGATAGACCTCTCTGACGGCGAGAAGGTTGCCGCTTTATGTAAATCCTTATCCTTTTCCTTCCGCGTCGAGGGAGACACTGTGTTTGTCACGTGCAATGACCGCGATGTGACACGGGCTATCCGGACCCATGAAATGGGGATGCATGCCTCCGATGTTTCAAAAGACTCCCGGGTGCGGGCGGTTCTTACCGAGTTGCAGCGGGAACTCGGGAGAAAACACGATGCCATCCTGGAGGGGCGGGATATCGGGACCGTGGTCTTCCCCCAGGCCACCTACAAATTTTATCTGGACGCCTCGGTCGAGGAACGGGCTCGAAGGCGGCATAAGGAACTGGTCGCCAAAGGGGAAAACATCTCTCTTGAAGTGGTGGAGAAAGCCATTCGCAAGAGGGATTACAATGACAGTACCCGGCAGGTGGCTCCACTCAAGCCCGCGGAAGACGCCATTATTATCGATACCACGGGAAAAGATATTCCCACGGTGATTCAGGAAATCCTTACCCATATAAAATGATTAAAACGAAGGAACCCCTCTCATGAAAATCAGTGTTGCCCCCCACGCGGGATTCTGTTTCGGGGTGCGCCGCGCCATCGATATGGCCTTCAAGGCGCTTGATACCCAGAAAGACCCGATTTTCAGCCTCGGCCCCATTATTCACAACCCACAGGTCGTGCAGAAGATGCAGGAAAAGGGGCTTAAGGTCGTTTCAGGGGTAAATGAGATTCCTGCCGGAACGGTCATCTTCCGGTCCCACGGGGTCAACGCCCAGGAAAGGGAGGAAGCCACCAGGCGGAATCTCACGGTCGTGGACGCCACATGCCCTTTCGTGGAAAGGGCCCACGAGCATGTTAAACGATTCCTGGAAAATGGCTACCAGGTTCTGGTCGTGGGAGACGCGAACCACCCTGAGGTCCTGAGTATCCTTAGCTACACGCACGGCAAGGGAACGGCTGTTTCTTCACCGGAGGAGCTCCGGTCTCTCACCCTGACCCAGAAGGTCGGGGTAGTTTCGCAAACGACACAGAGCCTTGAGACCTTTCAGGCCATCGTGGTTGAGGTAATCCGAAGGGCGCGGGAAGCGCTGATTTTCAACACCATCTGTGACGCCACCAAAATACGCCAGGAGGAAAGCATTCGGCTTGCGCAACAGGCGGACGCCATGATCGTAATTGGCGGGCGCAACAGCGCCAACACCCGTCGCCTAACCGAGTTATGCAAGCAGGTTCAGCCACGAACCTTCCACATCGAAACTGTCGATGAACTCGAAAAGGAATCCTTTGAATCCGTGCGTCATGTGGGTGTAACCGCTGGAGCTTCCACCCCCCAATGGCTGATTGACCCTGTCGTGCGGTTCCTTGAAGGGCTCTAATCCAGGCAGATCAACGAAAGGACCATAACAACTTTTTTCTCAAAAATCCGCTTTTGGAAAAAATCCCTTTCATATTCTCTTGAAAACCGATTCTTTTTCGTATATAAGGGATTTCTGTGCCATGGCTTTCAGGTGAACTTGTTTTCTTGTGGTAGTATGGTATGAAAAACAGGCCATTGGGCCAAAATATCGGTAGGGGGTAACTTTTTATGCTCAACACTTTCACGGGAGAAATCCAGGAGGACGAAATTTTAGGAAAGGAGGGAGAGGGAGAGTCTGAGACTGAAGAATCTTTTCAGGCGCTGTACGAGGAAAGTCTCAAGCAGATAGAAGAAGGGACCATCGTCACAGGAACCGTCATCAGCATCAACCCGGATACTGTTCTCGTCGATGTGGGCTACAAGTCCGAAGGCGAGGTTCCCATTTCACAATTCAAGGACCATCAGGGAAACTTGACCGTCAAGGAAAACGACAAGGTCGAGGTCCTTGTGGTGTCCCGGGAAGACGATGAAGGCATTATCCACCTTTCCAAGGAAAAAGCGGACAGAATCAAGGCGTGGCGTGAAATCACGAAGGCCTGCAACGAAGGCGAGGTCATTGAGGGCACCATTGTCGCCCGTGTCAAGGGCGGGATGTCCGTGGATATCGGCGTGACCGCCTTTCTGCCCGGGTCACAGATTGATATCCGGCCGGTCCGCAACATGGATGAGCTCATCGGGAAGACCTTTAAGTTCAAGGTCCTCAAACTCAACGAAAAACGAAACAACATCGTCATTTCGAGGCGAGCCCTCCTGGAAGAGGAACGTGAAAAGAAGCGGAAGGAGCTTCTTGAAAAGATAGAAGAAGGCGCCGTGCTGGAAGGTGTGGTCAAGAACATCACCGAATACGGGGCCTTTATCGACCTCGACGGCCTGGACGGCCTGTTGCACATCACGGATATGTCCTGGGGTCGGATCAACCATCCCTCCGAGGTTCTCAGCATCGGCGACACCGTTAAGGTCAAGGTCATCAAGTATGACCCGGAACGTCAGAGGGTTTCCCTGGGGCTGAAACAGTTAACCCCCGACCCGTGGGAAAATATCGAGGGGAAATACCCCATCGGGATGCGCACCAAGGGAAAGGTGGTCAGTATTACTGATTACGGCGCCTTCGTGGAGCTGGAAGAAGGGGTTGAGGGAATGGTGCACGTCACGGAAATGGCCTGGGGCAAAAAACTGCGCCATCCTTCCAAAATTGTCGATCTGGGAGAAATGGTGGAAGTCGAGGTCATCGGCGTTGACCAGGAACGGAAACGCATTTCTCTCAGCATGAAACAGCTGGAAAAAGACCCCTGGGAAGTGGTACAGGAAAAATATCCGGTAGGGACCAAGATCGTTGGCCGGATCAAAACCGTCACGAATTTCGGCGTATTCGTGGGGTTGGGAGAAGGTGTGGATGGCCTGGTCCATGTCTCGGACATGTCCTGGACCAAGAAGATTCGCAACCCGGCCAGCATCTATAAAAAGGGCCAGGAAATCGAGGCCGTCGTGCTCAAGATCGACCGGGAAAACGAGCGCTTTTCCCTGGGGATCAAACAGCTTCACCCCAATCCCTGGGACAACATCGAGGAATTGTATCCATTGGGAACGGTGGTCAACGGAGTAGTCACGAACCTGACGGATTTTGGCGCCTTCGTGGACATCGGAAATGACCTGGAAGGTCTGATTCACATCTCCGAGCTGAGCACCGGAA
>WGDA01000165.1 GCA_015493505.1 Pseudomonadota bacterium
AGCCTCTACACAATTTTACAGATTTTGAGCGTTACCCTTTTTGAAAAAATCCCATTATCTCAGATACTTGCAGCTTCATACTACAACAATACAACACACCCAACTTATAACCAACTGAAACTATTTAACTTTTAACCGGACAGCAGTGATTTCAACAGATTAACTCTCTAAGAAAGGAACTATCGTTATGAAAAATCTCTTTGTCTTATTTGTGCTGTCGATGGCTTTTGTGTGTTTCGGTTCAAGGGTTTCGTGGGGAAATGAGCCCGGTAAAACAAAACAGAAATCAGCCGTTCACCCGGAGGTTATCTTGAAAACAACCCTTGGGGATATCGTCATTGTGAGTCCAAAAGGGGTCACATCTGTGGCTAATTTTTTTATTTGAGACATCGTAAATTTGCCCTGTCAATTAGTGGGCTTTTTGCCGCACTCGATATTCTCAAGCAGCAATCATTGTCACCCCCCAGTTTTAAAGATTGGACACGCTTAATTTTCCCCGAAACGAAAGGATAAAATCCTTCACCCGTCCGGCTGGTTATGGTACATCTTACGGGACAACGCTTAAGGGAGTGTTCTCGGGAAATGGTGTTCGTCAAAATTCTCCTGCCGATTTTCATGATTATCGGGTTGGGTGTCTTCTTCGAAAAGGTCAAGAAACCAGATTTCAAAACGATTTCTGACCTGACCCTTTATTTCTTCGCGCCATGTCTGGTTTTTGCCGGCTTGCTAAAGGGGCACAAGCAGATCGCCTCCTTTTTCCCGAAGGCCCTAATCTTTATGGTAGCTTTGACCTTTATCTTCTGGGGGATTTCTATTCTCTGGGGGAAGATCATGGGGTTCAACCCCAAGCGTCAAAGCGCCTTTTCCCTCGGCACGATCATGATGAATACGGGCAATTACGGGCTTCCCCTCGTCCTTTTCGCCTATGGGCCGGAGGGATTGGCCTACGGCGTCATCGTGCTGGTCCTTTTCACCTTCCCCCTGGGAACCCTGGCAATCTATATCGCCTCGCGAGGCCGTGACAATCCCGGCAAGGCGTTTCTTGAGATGTTCAAGGTCCCCCTTTTCTATGCCGTTATCCTGGCCGCGCTTTGGCGGTGGCTGGACCTCCCCATGCCTGGATTCATCTTCAAAACGATTGACATGGTGGGGCAGGCGGCCATTCCCGGACTGCTGATGCTTCTCGGGATGCAACTGGCCCGGACCCGCCTCAAGGGGGATTTGAAGGATATTTTTTCAAGCAGCGTTCTGCGCCTCGGGGTTTCGCCCTTTATCTCCCTCCTCTTGTGTTACGTCCTCAACATCAATGGGCTTCCGCGAAACGTCCTTATTCTTCAGACCAGCACCCCTTCCGCCATTATTCCCCTGCTTTACGCCGTGAAATACGATACCCATCCGGACATGGTGGCGGGAAGCATCCTTGTCTCCACCTTGCTGAGCGCGCTCTCCCTGACCGTCCTCCTTTATTTCCTCGGGACATAGGAACAGTCAAGACATTTTAAGCGAAAAGGCCCGGATACTTGCGGCGATAAAACTTTACAATCTTTTCGGCCGGAACGTTTCCCCCCAAGAGCAGGATGACACTGTCGGAATATTCCCGGTAGGAAACAATCTCTCCTTTCCTGAGTGTCATGAAGCTTGCCCCCTTCAGGGTTACCCGCTTCCCCCTGCTCTGGGGCATGCGGGAGACATAGGAAAATGTCCACTCGAAGGAGAGGTTGTCCCCGTTATCTGAGACAATCGTCACCGGCTGAAAATGGTATGCCTCCGCCTCTTTATGACATCTTTCATGGAACGCCCGGATGGCCTCACGACCCTCATAGGCTCCGTACAGGCTATCGATATAAATGGCATCCGGTGAGAAAAGACCGGCAAAGGCCTGGGAAACATTCTGCTCAAACCGCCTGCAGAATGTTTCGACAAGGTTTTTCATCTTTTTTTCCTCCCCTAAAAACGGAAGATTGCCCCAGGGCCGCCCCCGTCATCCTTTACAAAAAGAAGAAATCTTTCCTTTTCACGACGGACCGTTGGGGGGACTGAGCGGAGTAGGAAGCCCTTCCCTTCCGGATTGAATAAGAAAAGCCCTCCAAGGAGGGCTTGTTTGCTTTGGCTCCCCGGGCCGGACTCGAACCAGCGACAAGATGGTTAACAGCCACCCGCTCTGCCAACTGAGCTACCGGGGAATATAAAACCTTTCTTGACTATAACAGAAAATCCTCCGCGATTTCCTCCTCTTCTTCCGGCTGAACGCCTCTCATCAATTTCCACAGATATATAGCAGGTCCGGACAAAATATACAAGCAGAAAAATGAGAAGAGCATAATCTCTGGTTCCGAGATAACAACGACCAGCGCCAGCACCATCAGGACCAGCGTGCTGAATGGTTTGCGCCGAATGAGGTCGAATTTCTTGAAAGAATAGAAAGGCACCGAGCTAACCATCAGAAAAGCCAGGACGTAAACCAGGAAAAGGATGACAAAGGAGCGGTTCACGAACACGATATTCAGCCGATGAACAAACAGAACCAGCAAGGCAATCATACCCGCCGCCGCGGGAATCGGCAGTCCCACAAAATGAGACGATTCGGTGGTGTCCACCTGAATGTTGAAACGCGCGAGTCTCAAGGCCCCACAGGCGAGGAACAGGAACGCAGCCAGCCAGCCAAATCGCCCAAAGGGCTTTAACGCCCAGGTGTAGGCCAACACCGCCGGCGCCACCCCAAACGAGATGAGGTCCGCCAGGGAATCGTACTCTACCCCAAACCTACTTTCAGTTTGGGTCAGGCGCGCGACCCTTCCATCCAGGCCATCCAGAATCGCGGCGAACAGGATCGCCATGGCCGCTTTGACAAAATCGCCTTGAAAGGCGTGTAGTATCGCGTAAAACCCCAGAAACATGCTGCCTGATGTCAGCAAGCTCGGCAGAATATAAATCCCTTTTTTCATGAGATATCCTCCCCTGGCAGGGTAGCCAGTACGGTTTCACCGGCAAGGACCTTTTGGCCCATGCCGATGTGAACGGAACTCTCCGGCGGCAAATAAACATCCAGCCGCGAGCCGAATTTTATCATTCCGAAAATTCTTCCCCGTTCTAACGCCGCCCCGACCACCGGATAGCATACAATCCGTCTCGCCACCAATCCGGCAATCTGAACGACTGCAACTTTCATACCATGATGTGTCTTAATAATCAAGGCGTTCTGCTCATTATCCTCTGAGGCTTTGTCCAGATTGGCCGACACAAATTTACCCTTTCGATACTCAATGGCCTCCACCGATCCGGACACGGGGCATCGGTTCACATGCACGTCGAACAGGGACATGAAAATCCCGATCTTCCGGCACCGTGTTTTCAGATATCGGTCATCGTGGATCAATTCATTCTGTACAATCTTGCCGTCCGCGGGGGAGAGAACATCCCGTTCCCCTCCCCGCGGATGGCGTTTTGGATTTCTGAAGAAATAGATACTGAAGGCGAGGAAGCAGAGGAAGATGGCCGCGGATATCCACCAGTGTATCACGATACTGAACACCAGAAACACGAACACGATGGCCAGTACCGTCCGGCTTTCCTTTGCCAACTTGTCCCCCTCGGTCGTCATCACCAGCTCAACATCTCTCGTCAGTTTTTCTTTTTGTCGATGATTTTTTCTTTACTCAGCCACTTCATCATGCCACGAAGCTTGGCACCCACTTCTTCTACCATGTGGTTTTCAGCCTCTCTCGTCAGGGCGTTGAACACGGGACGGCCGGCCTGGTTTTCCAGAATCCATTCTTTGGCAAACTCGCCAGTCTGAATATCCTCCAGGATTTCCCACATGGTCTCCCGAACGTGGTCATCAATGACCCTGGGGCCACGGGTCAGGTCCCCGTACTGTGCCGTGTTGCTCACCGAATAGCGCATGTCAGAGATGCCCCCCTCATAGATGAGGTCCACAATCAGTTTCATCTCATGGATACATTCGAAATAGGCCATCTCGGGGGCGTATCCTGCTTCCACGAGGGTTTCGAAGGCGGTGGTCATCAGCGCGCTGATTCCCCCGCACAGGACCGCCTGCTCACCAAACAGGTCGGTTTCCGTCTCTTCGCGAAAGGTCGTCTCCAGGATAGCCGCCCTTCCGGAGCCCAGAGCGGCCGCGTAGGCGATGGCGACTTCCTTGGTGTTTCCCGTCGGGTCCTGGTGAACCGCGATAAGAGAGGGAACCCCGTTGCCCTTGGAATATTCATGACGCATCAGATGGCCGGGGCTTTTGGGTGCCACCATGAAGACATTGACATCCTCTGGAGGAACGATCTGGCCGAAATGGATGTTGAAGCCATGGCCGAACGCGAGGTAATTACCTGGTTTCAACCCCTTTGCGATATCCTTGTCATAAATGGCCTTTTGCTTTTCATCCGGCGCGAGGATCATGACAATGTCCGCCTGATCGGCTGCGGTGGCATTGTCAAGAACCGTCAACCCCGCCGCCTCCGCTTTAGGTCTGGATTTGCTTCCCTCATGCAGCCCTACTACCACATCAAAACCCGAATCCTTCAGGTTGTTGGCGTGGGCGTGCCCCTGGCTCCCATAACCGATGACGGCAATCTTTTTCCCTTTCAGGACATCCAGGTTTGCGTCTTTGTCGTAATAAATGTTCATGTTGATAATCTCCTTTCACGGTTTTTATTAGTTTGAATTATTGCATGGCGCAAAGGCAGAATTTATTAAAGCAGTTTCAACCAACACAACTACTTGTATAAGCAGAGCAAGTTACACTCCTTCTACCTTCAACCTTTCTACCTTCTACCTAACAACCTTTCATTTACTGCGCCCCCCGGAGCATGGCAATTTTTCCGGTACGCGCGATCTCCTTGATCCCAAGGGGTTTCAGAAGCTCGATCATGGCTGCCAGTTTCCCCTCATCCCCCGTGGCTTCAATGGTCAGTGTCTTGTGGCTGACATCCACCACCTTTCCCCTGAAGATATCAGAAATCCTCAGGATTTCCGCGCGATTCGTTTTCGTCGCTTTCATTTTTATCAGGATGAGTTCCCGGTCCACAAATTTTCTCGCGCTTAAATCCGTCACCTTGATGACATTGATCAGCTTGTTGAGCTGCTTTGTGATTTGCTCCATAATCATCTCATCACCACGGGTCACGATCGTCATCAGGGAAAGAGTTGGGTCCAGCGTTTCAGCCACGCAGAGGCTTTCGATGTTGAACCCCCTGGCGCTGAACAGGCCTGCCACACGTGACAACACACCAAACTCATTTTCCACCAGGACCGATAATGTGTGTTTCATCTCCCCTCCTACACCAAAAGCATCTGTTTCAGGGACGCGCCCGCCGGTACCATGGGGTAAACTCCCTCGAACTTTTCCACGATCACATCCACCATGGCAGGCCCCTTGACGGCGAGAGCTTCCTTCAGAATAGGCTCCACGTCTTTGATCTTCTCGATACGAAAACCCGCGGCGCCATAAGCCTCGGCAAGTTTGACGAAATCAGGCGCAATTTTTTCCATGCAGGTATAGGAATACCGCCGGTCGAAGAAAAGCTCCTGCCATTGCCGCACCATTCCAAGATAGGCATTATTCAGGATAACCACTTTCACGGGGAGGTTGTATTGTACCGCCGTGGCAAGTTCCTGGATATTCATCTGGATGCTCCCATCACCGGCAATATCAATTACCGTCTTGTCCGGGTTTGCCACCTGGGCGCCGATGGCGGCGGGAAGGCCATATCCCATCGTGCCAAGCCCTCCCGAAGTCAGGAACGTTCTGGGCTTGTTGAATTCATAAAACTGGGCGGCCCACATCTGGTTTTGACCTACTTCCGTGGCAATAATGGCCTCCCCTTTCGTCAGCTCTCCCAATTTCTCAACGACGTATTGAGGTTTGATAACATCTTCCTGCTCGTAAGCGAGGGCGTGTTTCCCCCGCCATTTCTCTATCTGCTCCAGCCAGGGTTTGATGCGTCCTTCAATCTTTTCCGTCTCTTCCTCGCGTGCCACAATCTCTTTCAACAGGCTCTGAAGCACCTTTTTGCAATCCCCCACGATGGGAATGTCCACCTTGATATTCTTGCTGATGGAGGTGGGATCAATGTCTATATGGATAATCTTCGCGTTAGGGGCGAATTCATCCACCTTGCCCGTGACGCGGTCATCAAACCGGGCGCCGATCGCAATCACCAGGTCTGATTCGCTTATTGCCATGTTCGCCTGAAAGGTTCCGTGCATCCCCAGCATCCCCAGCGACAGGGGGTGCCGGATCGGAAAGGCCCCCAATCCCATGAGTGTCATGGTCACGGGGATACCCAGCGTGGTGATGAACTGGTAGAGTGCTTCCGCGGCGTCCGATATAATCACCCCGCCCCCCACATAGGTGACGGGCCGCTTGGCTTTGTATATCAGGTCCAGTGCCCGCTTGATCTGATAGATGTGCCCCGTGTAGGTGGGGTGGTAGCCCCGGATATCAATCTCTTCAGGGTATGCGTATTCCGTGCTGTCCAGTATGACATTTTTCGGAAGGTCCACGAGTACCGGCCCGGGACGTCCGGAGGCAGCGATATAAAACGCCTCCTTGATAATCCGGGCCAGATCTTTCACGTCCTTGACCAAGTAGTTGTGCTTGGTACAGGACCGGGTAATCCCCACGATATCCGCTTCCTGAAAGGCGTCATTGCCAATCAGAAGGGTGGGGACTTGTCCCGTGAAAACAACGAGTGGGACAGAATCCATGTAAGCGGTTGCCAGGCCCGTAACCGTGTTGGTGGCACCCGGTCCCGATGTCACCAGGCAGACACCCACCTTTCCGGAGGATCGTGCGTATCCGTCTGCCGCGTGAACCGCCCCCTGCTCGTGCCGCACCAGGATGTGTCGGAAATCCGACTTATAAATCTCGTCGTAAATATTCAGGACGGCTCCGCCTGGATAACCGAAAATAACCTCGACCCCTTCCTTCTTAAGGGATTCGATGAGTATTTCCGCGCCGGTTAATTTCATGCGCCTTCCTCTCTCTTGCGGTAGTCAGCAATTTCCTTGTACATTTTGTCTTTCAGCGCCAGCTTCATTTTTTTCAGCCGGTGCACCTCCTGTTGCTCGGCTGGCGTAAGATACGACTTTTTCAGGTAATCTTCAAGCTGTTTCTCGTATTCGAGATGCTGAAGTTTCATCTGACGAAATGACGTGTTCTCTTCCATCAGGCGTTCGATAATCTCTTCATCCTTCAGGCCCATCCTTACCTCCTTTCGTTGTTTGGGTTATGTACTTCTACCTGCCGGATATACGCCGGCCC
>WGDA01000166.1 GCA_015493505.1 Pseudomonadota bacterium
CTCGTAGGTCTTCCGCTTCAGCTCCAGGAACCTGATGTTCTGTTCCTTTTGAAGCTCCACGGCCGTCTGCTTATTCAGGAGAAGCGCCGTGATCAAAACGGTCGCCATCGTGCCCAGGAAAACCAGAACGATCTCCTGGGTGAACGGGAACCGGTCGGCCACGTGGTACGCGTAGCGTAAAAACGCATATCCTCCGACAAACGTCACGGCGGTCAAAGCCATCAAGAGTACGTTTCTGGTCGTTTTCATGACAATTTATTCCCCCGCTTCACATGAATGGCTGGGCCCCAAGTTTCTCGCCAAACTTACAGGAAGTATATCTTACCTTCGGCATCCTTTACAAGATACTTTACCCTCCCTGTCCCGCCCGTGTTCACGCCGGACACGGGCCCGTTTTTCTTGACACGATTTTGAAAAACAAGTAGAACGTGATGAGGAGAGTGTGTAATGGGCGTGAAAAGACTGGGAATCATTGTGGGAACGAGCTTCCTGTTCAGTGAAGCCATCAAAACGAGAAACATTGAAACGGCTTCCACGCCTTTTGGGCCCTGCGATATCGTTCGGCTGGACCAGGCACTTTTGGTGTTTCGGCACGGGAAGGACGGAGACATCCCCGCTCACCGTGTCCGTCATCAGGCCAACCTGATTGCCTTAAAAGAGGCGGGGGCGCGCTGCGTCATTGGCTTTCAATCGGTGGGCAGCCTGAAGGAGGCCCTCCCGCCCGGCAGCCTGCTCATCCCACACGACTATATCAGCATCGTGGCCGTTCCCACCATCTTCGAGAATAATCACGATCCCCACATTGTGCCTGCTTTTGATGGCGCGCTGCGTGAGTCCATGATCTCTCTCCTTCGCCACCATCAAATCCCCGTGTATGAGCAGGGCGTTTACTGGCAGACGCAAGGACCCCGGTTCGAGACGCGGGCGGAGATTCAATTGCTCGCCAGATTTGCGGATTGTGTAGGCATGACAGCAGGCTCGGAGGCCACCGTGGCGCAGGAAGCGGGGCTTGCTTACTGTTGCCTCTGCAGTGTGGACAACTACGCGAACGGCATCGGGAATCCTCCCCTGACTGAGGAAGGATTTCACGCGGTTGTAAAAGAAAACACCGAGAAGATGGAAGCCATCCTTCAGATTGTTCTTGGTGAAACAGGAGCCCTCTCATGTCCATCCTGATTCAAAATGTCCTTGTCAACGGAGAAATCAGCGATATCAGAATCCGGGGACCACGGATCGACCAGATCGCCCCTTCCCTCAATCCGGAAGAGGCAGATGAGGTCATCAATGGCAAGGGACAGGCGGCCGTTCCCGGGTTTGTCAACGGCCACACCCACGCCGCCATGACCCTTTTCCGCGGCTTCGCGGACGATATGGAGCTGAAACCCTGGCTGGAAGAAAAGATCTGGCCGGCGGAAGCGAAACTGACTGAAGAAGACGTCTACGTGGGCACCCGGCTCGCCTGCCTGGAGATGATCCGAACGGGAACCACCCTCTTCAACGACATGTACTGGCATCTCCCAGGCGCGGTGAAAGCTGTTCGGGAGATGGGAATTCGCGGCATTCTGTCCGCCGTCTTTATCGACCTGTTCGATACGGAGAAACGCGAGGAACAAATCGAACAGAACATTTCCTATCTCGAGGCATTTCGGGGAAAAGACCCCCTGGTGCAAATCGCCCTGGGACCCCACGCCATTTACACCGTTTCCAGAGAAGCGCTGGAATGGGTCGCACGGCTTTCAGAAGAAAAGGGGCTTTTCATCCATATCCATCTCTCCGAAACGAAGCAGGAGGTCGTCGACTGCCTCAAGGCACACGGCATGCGCCCCGTTGAATACCTTCACGACATCGGCCTCCTCTCTGACCGGCTTTTCGCCGCCCATTGTAACTATCTGGACGAAAATGAGATGGACCTGCTTACCGAATCCGGCGTTCACCTCGTACACAATCCCGTGTCGAACCTGAAACTGACCGTCGGAAAAAGCATCTTTCCCTACAAAGCCCTGTCGAAACGCGGCGCATCCATCCTCCTCGGGACAGACGGGTGCTCCTCCAACAACAATCTGGACATGCTCGAAACGGCCAAATTCGCCTCACTCCTCCAGAAATGGCAGTCTGACGACCCCACGCTGCTCCCGGCTGGGGAAACCCTCCGGATCCTGACCGAGGCGGGGTACCGGGCATTTGGCGTAGGCAACGGGGGAATCGCCCCCGGTGAACCCGCCGACATCCTTCTCATCGACCTGAATCATCCGCAGAACGTGCCACTGTATCACCTCGACTCGAACCTTGTTTACGCGGTAAATGGATCGGCCGTCACCGCCACCATCTGCAATGGCAAACTTCTGATGAAAGAGGGCGTCATCCCCGGGGAATCAGAAATCATTGCCGAGGCCCGCGAGGCCGCCAGAAAATTCGCCAGGACGCTGTAACGCCATGGGAATCCAAGGATTGAACGGCAAGCTTCCCCCCTGGTTTTCCCTGGATCAGGTCATTCTTTTTTTCAAACTGGTCCGGGACCCTGAGGTTCCGTGGTGGCTGAAGGCCATTCCCGCCTTCGCGATACTTTACCTTTTATCCCCTTACGACCTCATCCCCGATTTCCTTTTCCCTGGGATTGGAGAGGTGGACGATATCCTCGTCCTCGCCTTTGCCATCACACTCTTCAACCGGCTGGCGCCGAAATCCCGCGTGCAGGCCCATCTCGAAGAAATGGGCAGAAAGGGGAAGGCCTGATGAACACACGCCCCCTCGTGCTCGGAACCGCAGGCCATATCGACCACGGTAAAACCGCCCTCATCAAGGCCATGACGGGGGTGGACACGGACCGCCTCAAAGAAGAAAAGGAACGTGGCATCACGACGGAGCTGGGTTTTACACACCTTACCCTCCCTTCCGGGACCGAGATCGGCATCGTGGACGTTCCGGGACATGAAAAGTTTGTCCGGCACATGGTGGCGGGGGCGAGCGGCCTCGATTGCGTTCTCCTTGTCGTCGCCGCAGATGAAGGGGTTATGCCTCAGACGGTGGAGCACGTTCAGATCTGCAAGCTCCTGGGCGTCAAAAAGGGCATCATCGCCATCACCAAACGGGATCTGGTCGATGAAGAAATGATTGAGCTGGTCCGGGAAGATATCGCGGACCTGGTTCAGGGAACATTTCTCGAGAATGCCCCGGTCTATCCCGTTTCTTCCGCCACCGGCGAAGGTGTTCCGGAACTGATCGCCGCCATCGAGGCCGTAACCAGAGAAACCGGCCAGCGGGAAGTGGACCAGATTTTTCGCCTGCCCATCGATCGGGTGTTTAGCATGAAGGGGTTTGGCACCATCATCACGGGGACCCTCATTTCGGGTAAACTCAAGGTGGGTGACGACATCGAGATTCTCCCCTCCAATAAACGCTGCCGGGTCCGTGGCATTCAGGTGCACAATCGCCCCGCAGAGGATTCCGTCGCTGGGCAGCGGACCGCCGTGAACCTTCAGGGGGTTGAAAAACGCGAGGTTCAGCGGGGAGAGGTCCTGATTCATCCAGGGAGCATGGCCCCCGCCCACCGCCTCGACGGGTTTCTCACCATGCTGCCCACCGCGGAGCACCCCATCACGCACGCCTCCATTCATCGGTTTCATGTGGGCACCTCCATGCGTCTGGCGAAAATCTATCTTCTGGACAAGGAGAGCCTGGGCCCCGGTGACGCGGGGTTTGTACAGTTCGTCTTCGAAGAACCGGTCATCGCCCTCCCGAAAGACCGCTTTGTCATCCGGGGGTCGGGGAAGATTCAGACCCTTGGCGGCGGTGAAATCCTCCACGTTCACCCGCCTCGCCGAAAACGTAACGCCAGTGACGCCCTCGCGACCCTGTCCCTTTTAAAAAACGGCACGGACCAGGAAAAGGTTCTCTATTTCATTGAGGACAGCGGCCTCAAAGGAATAACCTTTCCCGCCCTGGTGGAAGCCACGAACCTTCCGCGAAAAAGGCTCAAAAGCCTCCTCGCTGACGCCCTCGAACAATCCCGGATCATTCAGATGGACCTGAACTCACCGCGCTATCTTCATGAACAAGTAATTCACGGGTTGACGAAGCGGATTGAGAGGGAGCTGAAAAAATTTCACCATTCCCAGCCTCTGAAGGATGGGATGGAAAAAGAGGTCCTGCGAAGCCAGATAGCGCCGGAGACAGACAAAAGGTTCTGGGATTCTCTCCTTGTCGTTTTGTGTGAAAAGGGAACGTTCGTCGCTGAAAAGGAGACCCTCCGGTTAAAAAGCCACGAGAAAAAGCTCGATCCCCGGTTTCAGAAAAGCATCGAGGCAGTTTCCCGCCAGTTGCGGGAGGGGGGCACCCACCCACCCACGCTCAAGGAGCTGACCGCGCGTCTGGGCAAACGACCCGATGAGCTGAAACCCATTCTCGCGTACCTTACGAGAGAGGGAAAATGCGTGAAGCTGACGGAAGAGCTCTTCATGGACAAGGACGCCTACGGACTGATTAAGGAAAAGACAGTCAATTTCCTGAAAGAAAACGGGGAAATCACGGTTCAGTCCTTCAAGGAACTGACCGGACTATCGAGAAAATTCGCCGTCCCAATTCTTGAGCTTTTCGACAAGGAACGGGTCACGCTCCGCATAGATCAAAAGAGGGTATTGCGAGGGTAATATGAGGGGAAACGGCACCATGAGGCCTTCCCTTCTCCTGAACGCGACCTTTGAACCCATCGGCGTCATCTCCTGGAAAAAAGCGGTTGTTCTCTCCTTTCTCGGAAAGGCGGAAGTCGTCAGTGCCTATGATCAGGTCATACATTCCGTCTCCCAGCGCTACCAGCTCCCCGCCGTTCTCCGGCTGATTCATTACGTCAAATACCGCCGGCGTGAGGTAAAATTCACGCGCAGGAACATTTACATCCGGGACAAATACCGGTGCCAGTACTGTGGGCGTGTCTTTGAGCCAAAAGACCTGACGTATGACCACGTCATCCCGCGTTCCCGTGGCGGGAAGACCACATGGACCAACGTGGTCACCTGCTGCCACGCCTGTAACCGGAAAAAGGGAGACCGCACCCCCCGGGAGGCGGACATGAAACTGCACAGCAAACCCAAAGAACCCCTCTGGCACCCCATGATTCACTTCTCCGTGGATCCGGAGCAGATTCCGGACGCATGGCGGGACTACCTTATCTGGCACCCGGCATACCATCCGCCCGAGACTTCGTTCGGCATCGAAAAAGAGTAACGTCGCCCGAAATGTGGCACGTGCCTGTTATTTCTCCAGAACAAAGCGGGCGATTTCTTTCTGGCTCCTGAAAATCCGGGGCGACCGGATATCGATCAGCAAACTCCCCTTCAAAACCACCAGTCGCTTGAAACGTGAATCGCCGGCATAAAAGGCATCGTCCCCCAGGCTCGGCACCTTATCAACCTTCGAAACAGTCGAAAAATTACTTCGCATTTTACGGAAAGTCGCCCGCGCCCGCGCTGGATCATTATAGGTATAGGTCACATAGTGGATGGACTTGAGAAAATCGGTCCTGGACCGGAAAGCGCAATCACAAGGCGGAGCCTTGTAGGTTCCGTTCTTCGTATCATCCGGCGAAACCATCAGGTGGCGGCTCGTCATTGTGAGATCAGCGGGCTTGACCTTCAGAATTCTTGCCGCCGCCTTTAAGGAAAGGCCCTGGCAGCAGGATCCCGCTCCCCATCCCCTCGCGCTGAACCCAAGGCCAAAGCAGATGACGGCAACCAGCACTGCCACCCATTTCATTCCTCTTCGCTTCATCTTTCCCTCCCGTGTTTTGTCTCCTTTCGATTTTTACCCCATCTCACCAGCAAAGTCCATTACCGTGGTCAAGATTGATGGTCTCACAAAAAACTTCTTTTCAAAGAAATAGTTGGTTGTTATGATTCAGACACGGGAGGAAAAGCAAATGGTTCTGGGAAGGCATGAAACCGCCTTGATCATCATCGACATGCAGGTGAAACTTTTCGCGAAGATCCATGGGAGAGAAGCAATACTGAAAAACGTGGCAACCCTCATCCACTTGGCAAACATCTACCATTTTCCCATTCTGGTCACGGAACAATACCCCAAAGGGCTCGGGAAAACCCTTCCCCCACTTATCGAACTTTTGGGAGAGGCATACCGGCCCATCGAGAAAACCACCTTCAGCTGCCTCGGGAACGAAGCCTTTACCGCACGCCTCAACACCCTCGGGGAAAAGGGAGTTCGGGACCTCATCATCTGCGGCATCGAAACCCACATCTGCGTGTACCAGACCATTCGGGATCTTCGAAAGAATAACCGATGGCGGACACACCCCGCCGCGGACGCCACTGGATCCCGCGTCGAGGCGAACTGGAAGTGGGGACTGGACCTGATACGAGACATGGGCGCTCCGGTCAAGCCCACGGAAACGATTCTCTACGAAATTCTCCAGGAATCCGGAACCCCTGAGTTCAAGGCCATGTTACCCCATATCAAATGAGAAAACGCTTGAAAGCCGTGGCCCTATCCCGGTTTACAGAAGAAAACGCTTTATGCTATATGGAAATTGCCTGGACCGCGATGGGCGGCCGGGACATTTTTCACCAACGCCTCACATAGTGAGGCCACAGCAAAAGGGAGGAGGAACCATGAACCTTGAAAAGGTCACCATCCCACAGTTGATTCAGATGAAGCAGGACGGTGAGAAGATTACCATGCTCACCGCCTACGATTACCCCTTTGCCCGTATCCTGGACGGTGCCGGCGTCGATATTCTCCTGGTGGGAGATTCCGTCGGCTCCGTGGTCGCGGGATACGACACCACCCTGCCCGTCACCGTGGACGAGATGATCTACCATACCAAGATGGTCACCCGGGCCGCGCGGCGCGCGCTGGTGGTGATCGACATGCCGTTCATGTCCTACCAGGTCAGCGTGGAAGAGGCTGTCCGCAACGCGGGACGCATGATCAAGGAGAGCGGCGCCGAAGCGGTGAAGCTGGAAGGCGGGCAGAACCAGTTCGACGCCATTCGGGCCATCACGCGGATGGATATCCCCGTGATGGGACACATCGGCCTGACACCCCAGTCCGTGCACGCCATGGGCGGCTACAAGGTCCAGGGGAAGGCTGACGCGGCGCGGCAGAAAGTGATGGACGACGCCCTGGCCGTGCAGGAGGCCGGCGCCTTTTCGGTGGTGCTGGAAGGCATCCCCCTCTCGCTCGCGCGGGAGATCACGGAAAAGCTGACCATTCCCACCATCGGTATTGGCGCGGGAATTCACTGTGACGGACAGGTTCTGGTGATTCACGACCTGGTGGGGCTGTTCGACAAAAAACGCCCCAAGTTCGTGAAACAATACGTGAACCTGTGGGATATCATCACCCAGGCGGTTCAGGATTACTGTAAAGAGGTGAAGGAAGGGGCATTCCCCACCGACGCGCACAGTTTCCATTAAGGGCGGAAAGTGAAGATTATCAAATCCGTCTCGGACATGTCCGCGGAGGTCGCGCGTCTTCGCGAGGAGGGGAAACGCATCTCCTTTGTCCCCACCATGGGGAACCTGCACGAAGGGCATCTCAGCCTGATGCGGATGGCGAATCCCCTGGGGGACGTGCTGGTCATTTCCATCTTCGTGAATCCCCTGCAATTTGAGCCGGGAAGTGATTTTGACGCCTATCCGAGAACCTTTCAGGATGACCTGGAAAAATGCGAGGCCGTGGGGGTGGACATCGTGTTCGCCCCCACGGAGCCTGACCTCTATCCAGAGGGGTTTCAGACCACGGTGGAGGTTACGGAGGTCTCTAAGGGGCTGTGCGGGGATTTCCGCCCCGGTCACTTCAAGGGGGTCGCCACGGTGGTGCTGAAGCTGTTCAACATCGTCAAGCCCCACGTGGCGGTCTTCGGGGAGAAGGATTTCCAGCAGTTGTGCGTGATCCGACGAATGGTCAAAGACCTGAACCTGGACGTGGAGATTGTTGGCCATCCCACCGTGCGGGAGCCGGATGGCCTGGCCATGAGTTCCCGAAATCAGTATCTCTCACCCGAGGAACGGAGGCACGCCACACTTCTATACCAGCTTCTCAAAAGGGCGCGGGAGCAGTTTCAGAAGGGAGAAAAAAGGGCGCAGCGACTGATTGCCGATGTTCAAAACGGGCTGTCGAGAGATCCGCTCATCTCCGTGGAGTATGTCTCTATCCGCGACAGGGAAACCCTGAAACCCCTGGGAAAAACTATCGACCGCCCCGCCGTGATGGCCCTGGCGGTGCATATGGGAAAAACGCGGCTGATCGATAACATATTTCTTGGTTAAGAATGAGGGACTGAGGACTGGGTGCCCCAGTTGAACCCCCAGAGGGGGCCCAGTTCAAGGGGGTAAACTGAGGACTGAGTAAACAGGGAAAGTGAGAGAACAATCAGCAATCAGTGATGTGTGATCAGTAATCTCCCGATGTTACCGGTTTCAGAAAGTTTTATTATGTAAACTGACCAAAAACCCGTTTTCGCGCAAAGATGCTATTCGTTTGCCTCATTCTTCTGACTGAATTGAAAAAACGAAATCAACAACTTTGAACGTTGAACTCAGGACATTGAACTCTTATTTATACTCAGTCCTTTGTTTCCGACCTCCCCCTTTGACCTCACGGATTAGGTATCTCAAACCGCCAGGCGCACCACCATTCGTCCGGGTGGGGGTCCGGGGGACACCCCACACAGGTGGTTCTGATGCGCGAATCGATGGTTCGGGCGAAGTAGCTGTATTCCACCAGTCCCGCTGATTTGCAGGGATAGTCTGGCAGCCCCGCCCGCTTCCTGGCGACCTGAACGCGGCACTCGTTCATGCGAAACAGGAAGCTGCTTTCCGTCTCTTCGATGATTTCCTGAACATTCAGGCGGGCGTAGAGGCGGAGCCCCAGCGCCTTCTTTAGGGCCTCCAGCCCCCCGTTTTCGGAAATCCCCGTGGCTTCCATGATTCGGCGCGCCTCGATGACAGTGAAACGCGTCCAGGCGGTATCGTTGCAGCGTTTCGCCACAAACATGTCTTCCTGCTGTTCCACCGCCTGAAACCAGACCCCGTCATTGGCGATCCAGTTTTTCGCCAGGTCGGTGAAAAGAGCAATCAGAGTCTCCCGGTCCATTTCCTTCAATTTCACGGGAATCCCCTGCTCGTCAATCTCGATCCCGAAATATTTTGCCAGGCGTTTCATCTGAATGGGAAACCCCCGCCGCCAGGCCTGACGATCAACCTGGAGGGCGCGTTCCAGGCCAAGCTGATATTCCACCTCTCTGAACCACAGTCCCGTATGTGATATGATATTCTTGAACGCGGCTCCGATCAGCTGAATCAGTTGCTCGTCGGGCAGATCCTCTATTCTGAACATCGCTCCTCTCTCCTTTCCATTTGCCCTTTTCTAAACGACCCTTGCCCCTTCGTCAAGGATATATTAAAAGAAGATTTTGACAAACAGTCAGGTTTGTGATGACATTCAGAAAAACCGGGAAGGAGCCGAGGCATGGCCAGTTTCAAGGTGCGCAAAACCTATCAGGAAATCAACGAGAAAATCAAAAAGGGAAACGTGGTAGTTGTCAACGCGGAAGAGATGATCGACATTGTGGAGGAGAAGGGTGCCGTCAAGGCCGCGCAGGAGATCGACGTGGTCACGACCGGCACCTTCGGCGCCATGTGCTCTTCCGGCGCCCTCCTGAACGTGGGGCATACCACCCCAAAAATGAAAATCAGCCGCGCCAAACTCAATGGCGTCCCCGCTTATTGCGGCCTGGCCGCCGTGGATATCTACATCGGGGCTTCGGAGCTGCCGGATGAAGATCCGAGAAATACCGTCTATCCCGGAGAGTTCCGTTACGGCGGCGCCCACGTCATTCAGGACCTGCTTTTGGGAAAACCGGTGGTGATGGAGGCCTGGGCGTATGGCACGGACTGTTATCCGAGAAAATATATCAAGAAGGACCTCGTGCTTCACGAGCTCCGCAACGCAATCCTCCTCAACCCCCGCAATGCCTACCAGAACTACAACTGCGCGGTGAACTCCACCTCCCGCACCATTTATACCTATATGGGGACACTCAAGCCCCATTTCGGAAACGCCACGTACAGCACGGCGGGCCAAATCAGTCCCCTGATGAATGACCCTTATTTCAGGACCATCGGGGTGGGCACCCGGATTTTCCTTGGGGGGACGCAAGGGTATGTCGCTTTTTACGGAACCCAGCATACCAGCGATGTCCCGAGAATGCCGAACGGCATTCCCACGGAGGGGGCGGGAACCCTTTGCGTAATCGGGGACCTGAAGCAGATGGACGCGCGATGGGTCGTGGCGGCAAGCATCCAGGGATACGGCGTCTCCATGTATGTGGGAATCGGCGTCCCCATCCCGATTCTGAACGAGGAGATGGCACGGTTCACCGCGGTCAAAGACGCGGACATCGTGACCCAGATCATCGATTATGGAAGCGACTACCCCCAGGCCATCAACCGGAGTCTTGGAACCGTGACCTACCGGGATCTCAAAAACGGGATGATCCGTCTGAACGGGAAAGAGGTCCCCGTCACGCCCATGGCAAGTTATCCCAGGGCACTGGAAATCTCAAATATCCTGAAGGAAGAGATCCGTAAGGGGCGGTTCTACCTGGGAGAGCCACAAGCGACCCTCACGCAACTGACTACGGGAGAACGCGTCTGATGCCCCCGACCGCCGCGGCTTCTCTGAGGCCGAATACTTACACGCACCGGTTTTACCGAAACCTCACACATCCAGCCGGGGGAAGTGCCTTTCAGGTTCATGAAGGGGAAAGCGATCTCTGGATTCACACGGACCACCCGAGAGAAGTGCTCGCTTCACGGGCCCTGCGGGAAATCAGGACGATCCTGACCAGGCATATCGCCGCGAACCCGGAATTTAAAACTGCTCTCGTTCCCCTGCCACCCTGTTATCACTGCCCTCAGCCTGTCCGGGAGATGCTGGAAGCGGCACGGATCGCCGGCGTGGGCCCCATGGCGGGTGTCGCGGGAGCCGTGGCGCGTTACGTGGGGCAGGCTATTCTACACGAAGGCGCCCTTCATGTCCTCGTCGAGAACGGCGGAGACCTTTTCATTCATCGTCCCCACGCGCATACGACCATCGCGGTATTTTCGGGGCAAAGCCCTCTCAGCATGAAAATCGGGATAAAAATCCCACCAACCGCTGCCCCCGTGGGGATGGCAACCTCCTCCGGCACGGTGGGACCCTCCCTCAGCTTCGGAAAGGCGGACGCCGTGTGCGCCCTGTCACCAAACGCCATCCTGGCAGATACCGCGGCGACGGCCATTGCCAATCGGATTCGATCCACGGAAGACCTGGAAAGCGCCCTTGCCTGGGGATCCGCGTTGGAAGGGGTAACCGGCATTGTGGCGGTGGCAGGCGCCGACCTGGCCGCGTGGGGTGAAATAGAACTGGTGAAATTATAAACTCCCCTGGAGGCATCCATGATAAAAAAACGCATGGTTCTGAGGTTTTCCAAGAAGACATGGAATCAACCCATCGTTTACCGTCTCGTCAAGGAATTCGACCTGGCGTTCAACATCCTGAAAGCCAGCGTGTTTCCCAAGGAAGCCAGCCTGATGGTTCTGGAAATCTCCGGCGAAGAGGCGGAATTCGACCGCGGCATGGCCTACCTGGAAAGCCACGGGGTCATCTACGAGCCACTTGAGGCCAACATCAAAAAGGACGAGGACCGGTGCGTTCACTGCGGTGCCTGCGCCTCCGTCTGCCCCACGGGCGCCTTGGCGATTCAGCGCCCCGAGATGTATGTCACGTTCGACACGGGAAAATGCAGCGGATGTGAGCTTTGCGTAAAGGCCTGCCCGCCCCGGGTTATTACCGCCACCCTCTCTTCGCGGGTTTGATGCCATCGGATCACGTACTTCTGGGTTTCAGCGGCGGGATGGACAGCTTTGCCGCCGCGCTTCTTCTGAAGGAAAAGGGCTACCGGGTTACGGCTGTTCACCTCATCCTGCATGATGTGGAACCCGCGTCTTCAAAGCGGCGTTTGCGCGCCCTCGCGGGACGCCTGGACATCCCCTTAATCTCCGTTGACCTGCGAGACGCATTCAGAGAAAACATTATCCGGCCCTTCGCGGAAAGCTACCTGGGCGGAAAAACCCCCAATCCCTGCGTCTGGTGCAACGAACAGATCAAGTGCCAGGGGCTTCTCGCCCTCCTGAAGAAATACGACGCCCGGTGGATTGCCACGGGGCACTACTCGCGAAAGGTGCCGCACCCCGAAACGCGGCGGTGGATCATCGCCCGCGGGGCGGACCGATCCAAGGATCAGTCCTATTTTCTTTCCTTTGTCCGCCAGGAACAGCTTGACAAACTGCTCTTACCATTGGGGAATAAACTAAAAGAGGACCTCAGGAGCCGCCTGACTTCCCTGGACAGTTCCGTCACGGCGCAGCGGGAATCTCATGACATCTGCTTTCTGAAAGGGGAATCCTACAGGAAATTCCTGGACGCCTGGGTTCCCGGGAATCTCAGAGGAGAAGGGGCATTCATCGATGCTTCGGGGCACGTTCTGGGAACCCACCGGGGATTTTTTCACTATACAGTCGGACAGCGAAAAGGAATCGGGATCGCGGATCGAACCCCGTACTATGTCACAGCCCTGATCCCCGAAAGAAACCAGGTACGAATCGGGAAGGAGTCGGATCTCTATAAGTCCATCTTCACTGTAACGGCGTGTCACTGGCACCTTCCTCCGCCCGGCAAGCCGGCCCAGGTACTGTGCCAGATTCGTTTCCGCCATGCCGCCGCTCCCGCGACGCTCCGCACCCTTGGTCCCTACCGGGCCGAAGTTCACTTCAAAACCCCTCAGCGGGCCATCACCCCTGGCCAGATTGCCGCTTTTTACCAACAGGACTGGCTCATTGGCGCTGGGGTGATTGAAAAGGTGCGGGGATGAGGAGCTTTACCCTTTTCACCCTCGGCTGCAAGGTCAACTTTTATGAGTCTGAGTGGATCCGGGAACGTCTGGCCAACCTGGGATTTATTGAACACTCCAACCTTTCCCCCTGCCCTGAGTGGGTGATTATCAATACCTGCACCGTCACGAACCGGGCCGACCGGCAATCCCGCCAGATCATTTATCAAACGGCACGAAAATGCCCCAATGCTCGGATCGTGGTGACCGGTTGCTACGCCGACCGCGAGCCGGAAACCATCAAGGCCCTTCCCAATGTCCGGCATGTTTTTTCAAACTCTGAGAAGCCTCAGCTCATCAAGGTTCTCGCGTCCGCGCCCACCGCTCCCCTTTCCGAAGGCTGGATGACCCTCAATTCATTCAAAAAGAACATGCGAGCTTATCTCATGGTCCAGAACGGGTGCAACGCCCATTGCGCCTATTGTATCATTCCCACGGTCCGGGGGAAAAGCCGCAGCAAACCCATTTCCGTCATTCTGAAGGAGCTGGACGCCCTGGGAACGTCCGGGCACCCCGAGGTGGTGCTTACCGGTATCCACCTGGGACTTTACGGAAGAGACCTCTCTCCGCCCCGGACTCTAAGTGACCTAATCGTGGCGATTGACACCTCTCCGTTTTCCGGCCGCGTCCGTCTCAGCTCCCTCGAACCCATGGAACTGGATCACAAGCTCATCGAAACCATCGCAGCCAGCGAAAAGATCTGTCGCCACCTTCATGTCCCGCTTCAGAACGGTGACGAAGAGATTCTAAGGCGCATGCGCCGCCCCTACACCCCCGAAAAATACGAACGACTCATTGCCACGCTCAGATCCGCCATGCCTGACTGTGCCATCGGCAGCGACATCATGGTCGGATTTCCGGGGGAGACGGACGCGTCTTTCGAACGTGGCTATCGCCTGATCGAACGCCTGCCCTTCGCCTACCTCCACGTCTTTCCCTATTCGGATCGTCCGGGGACCGTTTCCCAGGCGTTTCCGGACAAGGTCCCCGAGAGAATCAAGAAGGCGCGGGCCGCGCGCCTCCGGGCGCTGTCAGGGGAAAAGAGGCAGGTTTTTTTTGCCTCGTGGGTGGGTAAAATGGATGAGGTTGTCTTCGAGCAACAGAAAGCCTCCCATCTCTGGGAGGGGAAAAGCGCCCATTACCTCCCTGTACGTGTTCGCGTTCGTCAAAACATTCTGGGAGGTGTAAGAAAGGTTACAATCACCTCGGTTGACAAGGAATTTGTCTGGGGGGAGCTTTCTGGCCGCGCTTCTTGACAATCTTTTTATTCATGAACATCTTTGTTACGATAACTCCCTGTTTAAAACCCCCTGAAAGGAGGTGGCTCCGATGAAGGTTGTTCTTTTGATCCCTGAAAACATTTCTTCCCGGGATACCACGCGTTCCCTTTTCGTCTCGCGGCTATCAGATATTCTGAAAAAAAACGGCATTGATTTCACGCAGCGGTCCATCCCCCAGGTTTCCGACCAGGCATCCCCGCCCCTTAAAACCCTCAGCGCCCTGCGTGCCTTCTTTTCCAATACCGGGGGTATCGACCTCGCACACAATCTCACCGGCTCCCTTCCCCTTTACGTGAACCCCGCGCCGACCATCCCGCTCCTGACCACCTTTTTCGAACTCCCGGAGCGTGAAACCCTTTCGCTGATGGCCTCACCGCCTCCCGCCTTCTTTTTTACCTCCGCCAGCGAAGATATCCGCCTCGCGGGCACGAATGCGATGGGGGTCATCACACCAGAGGAAATCGCGGAACGAATCCCCGCGCTTTACGAAAAGATCTATCAAATGACCCGCCGGGAAGATCATCGCCCCTGGGGATATTACGTGGTCCTGGCCGACGAGACGGATCACAAGGTCAAGCGGATCGTGGTATGGCCGGGAAAACGCCTGAGCCTGCAAAGACACCGGCACCGCTCCGAACACTGGCATGTCGTCCAGGGAGAAGCCATCGTGACTCTCGACGGGGAGCAGATCCCCCTCCGCGCCGGTGAATCGGTGGATATCCCCCGGGAAACAGCGCACCGCATTCAAAACCCTTCACACTCACAAGACCTTGTTTTTATTGAGGTTCAGAGAGGCGACTACTTCGGGGAAGACGATATCGAGCGCCTGGAAGACGACTACGGGCGAGCGTGAATCAGGGGCTAATTTCTTGACAACCCATGCCACGTTTGTTAAACAGGAGGGCAGTTAAGGGGGCGGAGGTTTGAACTTTGCAAGAAAACGCAGCCAAATGGTTAAGGATCAGATCGAGGCGCGCGGCATCAAAAATGAGCGCCTCCTCGAGGCGTTTCGCAAGGTTCCCCGTCACCTGTTCGTAGAGGAAGCTCTCCAGAATCAGGCTTACGAAGACTATCCCCTGCCTATCGGCGAAAGCCAGACCATCTCCCAGCCATACATGGTCGCGCTTATGGTAGACGCGCTGCAACTGACGAGAAAGGAGAAGGTCCTCGAGATTGGGACCGGCTCCGGCTACCAAACGGCGCTTCTTGCGGAATTGGCTGAAGAGGTCTATTCCATCGAGCGTATCCCGTCGCTCGCCCACCGCGCCATCTCCATTTTGAACCGGATGGAATATTTCAACGTCACCATAAGGATAGGAGACGGGACGTTCGGTTGGGCGGAAAAGGCCCCGTTTGACGGCATCATCGTCAGCGCCGGTGCCCCAGAGATTCCAGAAGTTCTCAAAGGGCAGCTCGCTGTAGGCGGACGGCTGGTTATTCCGGTCGGGAGCCAGTCTATGCAAAACCTTTTCCGGGTCACCCACACCCCGGAAGGGTTTAAAACGGAAAACCTGGGAGGATGTACCTTTGTCAAACTGGTCGGCAGATATGGCTGGAGAGACAATGTCTGACGCGATCATTCCGCCTCTTCGTGTCGGAGTTATCGGCGGCGGATCCTGTTCTCCCCGCCACTATGAAATCGCCCGTGAAGTGGGCCGCCTCATTGCCTCGGAAGGGGCCATTCTTGTCTGCGGTGGCCTCGGTGGCGTCATGGAAGGCGCCGCGAAGGGGGCGCGCGAAGGGGGCGGCCTCACGGTAGGCATCCTGCCATCCCGCGAGGCGCGGGACGCGAATCCTTATATCTCCCTTCCTATCCCAACGGGGCTCGGATACGCGAGAAACGCCCTTGTCGTGCAGAGTTCCCAGCTCATCGTGGCCATCGATGGTAAGACCGGCACCCTTTCCGAACTGGCCTTCGCGCTGACCTATGGGAAGCCCATCATCGGCTTTGAAACCTGGGACGTGGACGCCAGGATTCAGCACGCGAAGTCGAGGGAAGAACTGCTGAACCTGATAACCCAACAGATGAGGGCGCTATGAAAAAAACCTTTTTGCTATTTGCCCCATGCCTGGCCTTTCTATTCCTGTGCGCCTGCGCCAGCCAGTGCCCGCTGAACGCCCCATGCCCCGCTGCCGCGCCGGCACCGCCAGCTCCGGCACCCAAACACGCCAAACCCTACCGGATCCATGTCGTCAGGAAGGGAGACACCCTCTGGCATATTTCCAAGATGTACCAGGTCTCCATGCGGGACCTCATCGCGGTGAACCACCTCTCAAACCCCTCGCATCTGATCGCGGGCTCTCGCCTGATTATTCCTTCAAAAGCTTACACGCATCCGACGAAGGCCTCTTTTTCGTCTGAACAGGCCAACAGGGTGCGAAGGGAGGGGTTCATCTGGCCCGTCAAGGGCAGAATCATCACCTATTTTGGCAAGTCAAAGAAGAAAATCAGCAAGGGAATCGTCATCCAGGCCCCCGCCGGAACGCCTGTCAAGGCCGCGAAATCCGGAAAGGTGGTTTACAGCGGGTGGTACGGCCCGTTTGGGCACACGGTCATCATCCAGCATCCCGGAGGATATTCCACGGTCTATGCGCATAATCAAAAAAACCTCGTGAAGGTGGGACAATGGGTGGCGCAGGGGCAAGCTATTGCCCGCGTGGGGAAGACGGGGCACGCCTCCCACCCCTGCCTGGAATTCGAAATTCGCAGAGAGAATCAGGCGGTTGACCCCCTCATATACCTGAGAGCCCAATGAACCAGACGGGAAACCATTCACGGAATGGCCACCAGGATATGCCCCCGAACATCATGCGGATGTATCTGGATGAAATCGGGAAAATACCTTCCCTGAAACGGGAAGAGATGAAGGACCTTTTTCTCCGCTACAAGGCGGGGGATCAGGAAGCAAAAAAGAAACTGATCGAAGCAAACTTGAGGCTCGTGATTCACATCGCGAAGCGCTATTCGCATTCTCCCCTTCCCTTCCAGGACCTCGTCGCGGAGGGAAACCTGGGACTCATCCGCGCCGTGGAAAAATTCAGTCTGAGCCGGGGATGCCAGTTTTCAACCTACGCCACGTGGTGGATTAAACAGGCCATCGAACGCGCCATCATCAACCAGTCGAAGCCCATCCGTTTGCCAGCTCACATCTGCCTCAGAATTTCCAGGATCGTCAAGGTCATCAAAGAACTCACCCAAACGCTCGACCGGGAGCCCACACCGGAAGAAATCTCGGCACACGTGCCGGAATCACCCGAAGAAATCGAGAAAGACCTGGGATTGCTCAGAAAGACCTTTTCCCTGGACGCGGCGTTGAGCGGGCAGGCCGGTTCGGACAATACCCTCCTGGACACCCTCGCGCTCAAGGACGAGGCGTCTCCCTTCGAATCCGTGGAAAAGCTCGAACGGTTGCAGCGTATTACCTGTGAGATCGAGCAGCTCAGTGAAAACGAGAAAAAAATCCTCTGGTTGCGATACGGCCTTGGCGATGAAGAACCTCAAACGCTCGAGGCCATTGGGAAGATGTTTGGCGTCACACGGGAAAGAATCCGCCAGATCGAAAAGAAGACCATCCTCAAGTTGCGGAAACGCATCTTCTTTGAAAACCGGAAGGATATCTGCGCTGAAAAAAGGGCACGCGCGCCAAGGAGCAGAACGGAAAATCCCGCTCGTTAACCCCCCGTTACCCTTTTACGAATCCCTCTCCCCACCCTCTGTGCCGTCTTGATGCCCGGCTGGCGGAAGGGGCCCGGCTTTGTGGAATATCTTCCTGAAATCCATCCACATGTCGAGCAGCCCCAGAACCACGACCGCAATCGCGACGATCTGCAGGAGAAACAGAAGAAAGTAAAAGAAAAACTTCATGAAGGGGGAAAAGCTTTTCTTGGTGAAGTAGAAGTTGACGATACAGATCCCCTGAAAGAAATAGACTGTCAGGGCGATAATCAGCACGTTCAGGCCGACCATGCGCAGCGTCCCGTGCAGGAGAAAAACCGCGAACCCGGGAATAATGACGAACCAGATAAAATGATCCGGTGCCTTCCAGCTGTTCAGGTCATAGAATTTCAGTAATTCCCTCTCGGGGAACAGCCGGAACCGGTCAATCACGTACAGATCCACCAGCAGGATCATCCAGCTTCCAATCACGACCAGGGCGGGAACGAGAACGATGAGGAACGAGAGCATCTTCTTGAGCATTTTCCCCGTTTCCCGGGCCTCCGTCCCCGAGAGCCCCGGGTAAGAACTTAGTGCCGCCTGGATATTCTGCTGCAGGGGTTTTCTCAAGACTTCAAAGATACCCTGGTGGGTCGCCATCGCCTGGATTCCCATCAGCAGAAAAAAACCGCAGACCACTGTCAGGGACGCAACCAGCATCATGAAGCCAAACGGCATTCTCTTCTCAATAAGGTACGCCGCGATCAGGCCCAGCAGGCCAAACTGAATCAGGAAGTAGAGGGCGACCACCGGCTTGAGGCCGATGCCAATCAAAAGCGCGGCTACGAGGGTCGCCAGCCCCCCACCCTGCCACCCCTTGCGCAGGGTCAGGGCAATGATGGGGACGGGCGCCAAAATACCGAACAGGGAACCTATGAAGGTAACGAATACGGAGATAGCAAAGCAAAGGGCGGAAGCGGCTCCCCCTGCCACAAACCACCCCAGGGATCCTCCATCCAGGTAAAGACCTGGCTTCCTCATCTCTTACCGAACGGCAGTGGTAAAAGGCAACAGAGCGAGGATTCGGGCCCTTTTAATCGCGAGCGTAATCTGGCGCTGATGCCTGGCGCAATTTCCCGAGATTCTTCTCGGGATAATCTTTCCCCGTTCCGTGATAAAATGACGGAGCAGCTTCGGGTCCTTGTAATCAATCTTCAGGTTGGAATCGGCGCAAAAACGGCAAACTTTCCGCCTGCCATAGGACCTTCTGAATCTTCGATTATACGCGCTCATGCCGGCACCTCCTCGGTTGTCTGGGATTCAGGTTCTGCGGGAGATTCGGGCGGGACCTCTTCAGCCGGTGCGTCGCCCGCCGGAGCCTCTTTCTCAGATGCGGCCTCCCTTTCAGGCGTGGCTTCCTTCTCAGCGGCCTTATCACTCTGGGCTTTCCGGTGGTGTTCCAGTTCCCGGTCGTCCAACTTGACGATGATATGCCTCATGAAAGGATCCAGCATTTTGAAGTGCCGGTCCAGTTCGTTGACACAGGGGTTATCACCGAGAAATACCGCGTAAACATAATAGCCCTTGCTGAATTTTCTGACTTTGTAGGCAAGGGTTTTTATTCCCCATTCGTCCAGGCGTACCAGCTCGCCCTTGTTCTGTTCAATCACCTGGACGATGCGCTGAATCGCGTTCTGATTTTCTTCTTCGGTCAGATCCGGTTTAAGGATAAATACCGTTTCGTAAAGTCTCATGCGTTCCTCCTTCTGGATTAACAGCCCATCCCATCCGGAAATGGGCAAGGAAGATTTCTTCCTTTTTTACTTGTCGTCAAGCTTGGGTGGCTGGGCCTCCTCCGGCGACGCCAGCCGTGTCACCTGCCCTTTTGCCAGTTTCACCCGAACTTTGTCTGCGATTTCCAGGGTCACGATCGGCCCGTTAATCGCGTAGATGCGCCCGTAAATCCCCCCTGACGTCAGGACATAATCACCCTTTTTGAGGTTCGCCAGGGTTTCTTTGTGTTTCTTGGCCTGTTTCTGCTGAGGCCTGATCAGCAGGAAATAAAATATCACGAACATCAAAATCAGGGGAACCAGGGCACCCATGCTGCCCATACTTCCGCCGGCCCCTCCGCCACCATGGCCCGCCATTGCGTATGCTACTCCACCCACCTTTTCCTCCTCCTTTTCCTGAATTCTCAGGAAACGGTTTCTTTCCACTTGTCGTAGAGTTGCTTCTTATACACCACAAAATTCCCTTCGTCAATAGCACGCCGCGCATTCCGGGTCAAGGAAAGGTAGAAATGCAGGTTGTGAATGGTGTTCAGGGTCGCGGAAAGAATCTCGTGGCTCATAAAGAGATGCCGCAGGTACGCGCGGGTGAAATGCCGGCAGGTATAGCAGGAGCACTCGGGATCCAGCGGATCGGTATCCTGGGCGTACCGGGCGTTCTTGATAATCACGGGGCCTCGGGAGGTAAACAGCATCCCGTTCCGGGCGTTTCGGGTGGGCATCACGCAGTCGAACATGTCCACGCCCCGCTCAATCCCCTCCAGGATATCCTCCGGTTTCCCCACCCCCATCATGTACCGGGGGCGATCCTCCGGAAGATACGGAACGGTGGCCTCCACCATTTCCCACATCAATCCCTTGGGTTCGCCGACACTCAACCCGCCTATGGAAAACCCGTCGAATGGGTGCTGCGAGAGCTCCTGCGCGTGTTGCTTTCTCAAATCTCCAAACATCCCTCCCTGCACGATCCCGAAAAGCGCCCGGTCTGGTCGGGTACGCGCCTGGAGGGACGCCTCTGCCCACTTCGTGGTCAGCGACATGGAGGAGAGCACGTAGCCGCGGGTAGACGGATACCCCACGCACTCGTCGAGGGGCATCATGATGTCCGATCCCAACGTTTCCTGAATCCCGATGACCTTGGCGGGCGTGAGAAAATGACGGGACCCGTCAAGGTGCGAAGCGAATCGTACCCCTTCCGGCGTAATCTCCCTGAGAGCGCTCAGGCTGAACACCTGGTATCCTCCGCTGTCCGTCAGAATCGCGTGGGGCCAGTTCATGAAGTGATGCAATCCCCCCACCCGCCTGATGACCTCCATGCCTGGGCGCAGATAGAGATGATAGGTGTTCGACAGAATGATCCTGGCGCCGAGCGTTTCAAGGGCCTCCGGGGTAACCGATTTGACCGTTCCCTGCGTCCCAACCGGCATAAAGACGTCTGGACCGTCCCATGGGCGGTATGGAGTTCACCGAGGCGCACGGCGCCATCCACCTTCAAACATTTGTAAAAATTTTCCACGTCATCTCCTATAGAA
>WGDA01000167.1 GCA_015493505.1 Pseudomonadota bacterium
CATAGCCATGAAAATAGAAGATGTCCGTCTCCATCATTCTGGCAAGGTTTGGCGGCACGAGATGGTTGCGGATATCTGCCAGGCGAAGCCTTGATGGGATGCCACAGACCCGCGCCAGGGCGGCGAGAACAATGGCTTTCTGAATGCAGTAACCTTCGCCCCGTTTCAGGATGACATGGGCCTGGTAATCTTCCCGCTTCTCGAATGGGGCATAAGGGTTGTAAAAGATGTTGTCCCGGACGTGATAAAAAAGGCGCCTCGCCTTTTCCGACTCCTCTCTCGCGCCTTCCGTCAGGTTGGTTGCGAGGGCCACGATATCCGGATGGTCCGCGTTGATGAAATACGTCGGCTGAAGATAGGGGCTCATGTCTGGCATTTTCGGCGATTTGCTCCACAATGTGTTTCGTTCATTCGAGGGGTGTTTTATCTGAAATCCCGAGCATTGTCCAGAATTTCACCGGAATGGCGGAAGAAATATCACGGGTCTGATTTTAAAGCGTTGTAGAGAATCCGGGCGTGTCCGGGCATTGGCGTTGAGGATCGGCTGATTTCTTCGGGTGAGTTTCCTTGACTGAGTGACAACTTGCCCCGTTTTTGGCCAGGATGGCCATGCGCGTTCAGAAAAGGCTTTGTGGTGAGCCAAAAAAAAGGGCTGTTTTCTTGGAAAACAGCCCGCCTGTTTTGATGATACGGCGCTTCGTTTACCGGTGCCGGTTTGCCGACCGGTTTCGCCGGGGTTTCCATTGACGCCGGAAGCCGGAGCCTGCCGCGGAAAGCGTGTTGATAGCGATTCGCGCGGCTTCCGAATGATATCGGTGGTCTGGGTCGATGGGGACCTTTTTGTGGATGAGAGCCTCGACCGAGTCGAGCATGCCCCGCTCCTCCACGCTGCAGAAAGAGATAGCGCTTCCTTCAAGCCCCGCACGCCCGGTACGGCCGATACGGTGGACATACATCTCCGGTTCTTCAGGCATGTCGTAATTGATGACGTGGGAAATGTTGTCCACGTCGATTCCCCTTGCCGCCACATCGGTGGCCACCAGGACCCGGATTTTCCCTCGTTTAAACCCTGAAAGTGCCTGAGTCCTGACGGATTGGCTCTTGTCCCCATGGATTGCCGTCGCTGAGATACCCGCTCTGTTCAGCTTCTCGGTAACACGATTGGCCGTGTGTTTCATCCGCGTGAAGACAATCACCCGGTCCATGCGGGTATCGCTCAGCAGGGAAATCAGCAGGAGGTTTTTGTTCCTTTTTTCCACGAACAGGACTTTCTGCGCTATTTTTTCCACGGTGGGCTGTTCGGGGTTGATGGAGATTCTGACCGCATCGTGCACGAGCGTCTGGGCCAGCGCCACGACCGGAGGCGCCATCGTCGCTGAAAAAAACAGGGTCTGCCGTTTCTTCGGGAGTTTCGCGATCACCCTTCGGATGTCCGGCAGGAACCCCATGTCCAGCATCCGGTCCGCTTCGTCCAGGACAAAAATTTCAATGGCGTTCAGAGAAAGGTGCCGCTGTCGCATCAGGTCAAGGAGGCGTCCAGGCGTTGCCACGACGATATCCTGTCCCCGCTTGAGCTTCGCTACCTGACGTTGCTGCCCTACGCCCCCGTAAATAACCGCGTGAGAGACACGCGTGTATCGGCCATAGATGGCAATGTTATCGCCAATCTGTGCCGCGAGTTCACGGGTGGGGGTTACAACCAGCACGCGGGGTTTCCCTGGCGACGGTTTTCCCGAATTTTGTACCAGATGCTGAAGGGTCGGCAACATGAAGGCCGCCGTCTTTCCGGTGCCCGTTTGCGCGCACCCCAGGACGTCCCTTCCCTTCAGCAGGTGGGGAATGGCTTGTTCCTGTATAGGCGTTGGCGCCTGGTATCCCGCGTCTGAAATGGCCCGCTTCAGGACCGGAATCAGGGCGTTAAAAGCGCCCTTTGCCGTGTATTCCGTCTTGGACCTTCGGGGAACCTCATGTAAATGACTGTGTTTTTCCTGTAATGTTTTTTCGTTTTTGGTTACTGTGCCTTTCCTGTTTCGCGCGCGTTTGTTCAGCGCGGTTTCATGATTGCTTCTCAAAAAATTTCCTCACTTTGATTGGTTTCTGATTGCCGACCCGCGGTCGTGGAATCCAATATCCCGGACTGTCAAGGCAGGAACTGTAATCTAACACACTCTTGTGAAGATTACAAACCACAGTATTTTGTTCTGGTTTTTCGCTCGAGCCGAGATGCATCGTGCCACGCCTCGAAAAGCGATTGCGTGGGTGATGGCAGGGGTTTTAAGCGTAGCAAGTTATTTACTTTCCTGCTCTGATTCCAGAAACGGCAGGGGTGATCCTTTTCGATACACGAGGGCGGTACAGGCGGCAATCAGAGTTCCTTCCCCGTCCGTCACGCGGATGTCGTAGGTTGCCGTTTTGCGGGTGCGGTTGATTTCCCGGGCCTCCGCGGTCAGGATGCTCCCGGTGTTTGCGGCATTGAGGTAGGTGATGTTCATGTTCAGGGCCACGGCAAGGGTCCCATGGGAGTTGGAAGCGGTTTCAAAGGCCTCATCGATCAGGGCAAAAATGGCACCGCCGTGAATCATCCCGAAGAGGTTTTTCATATTATCGGTAGCCTTCATGCGGACCTTTGAGGTTCCTTCACCGAGTTCGATAAGCTCGATCCCGAATTTCCTGGCGAAGGGCTCCCGTTGAACTTCTTCCCTGAAACGCTTCTCGGTGTCTTTCGGCATATTCTCTCCTCTGGTTTCCACGGTTTCTCGCTTTATAAAGTCAAGGTTTCTGAAAGTCAATGTTGGCGACTCGCTGCGCTCGTCGCCAACGTGAACGAGAGCTGAGCTGACGCTCCCGCTCTTTGTTGGCTTTGATAATGGGAGAACTTTTAGTAGAATAGGAAAAAGAGAAATAATTCGTTGGCTCGAGCGCTGATTCGCGATCGCCAAC
>WGDA01000168.1 GCA_015493505.1 Pseudomonadota bacterium
GTTCAAAAACCTTATTTCACGCTTTTCAGGGATGGTTTTACCCTGATTGAGGTTATTGTCGTAATCGCCGCCATTGCCATTCTGGCGGCGATTTTGACTCCCGTGGTTGCCAAGAACATCAAGGACGCGAAAGTTTCGCGGGCCGTCGGCGACGTGAAGGTTATCGCCGCCGCGGTGGGGGATTTCTTCAAGGATCTGAAGGAGTGGCCTATTCTCATTGACGCGGCCAAACCTGTTGGGCCAGACAATCATCTTTACCTCCTCGTCGGTTACGGGAAAGACGGCGCCACAAACGGGGGCACCACCATGGACTGGAACAAAATAGGCGGATGGCCTGCCGAGAAAATTGATCGCATGGAGAATCACCTCATGAGAAACCATCCGCCCCTCCACCAATATGACCCCACCCTCTGGCATGGTCCTTATATCGCCCGCATCACGGCGGACCCATGGGGCACGCATTACAGTATCAACGTGGCGTATCTGACGCCTTATCACCCGGAGGGTGAAGTCGTCTGGGTCATCAGCGCTGGTGAGAACAAGACGTGGGAAACGGAGATCGCCCAGAAGAATGATGATATCGTTATTGGAGGAGATGATATTGTCTTCAGGATAAAGTAACTTTTTCCGAGACCATCAGGGAAAAGGGGTGAATGTCTTTATAATTGACTTAAAACCTGAAACTTCTTATTTTTTCGGAAAGAAAGGCAAGGATATTTTTTTGAGAAACGAACACAAAGGAGGCAACAAAATGCGACGAATACGGAACGCGAAGGGGTTTACCCTCATTGAAATTATCGTGGTCATTGCCGTCATTGCCATACTGGCCGCGATCCTGGCCCCACAGATCGCGAAATATATCAAAGACGCCAAGGTGTCGAAGGCCCGGGCGGACGTGAACACTATCGCCGCGGCCATTGGGGATTTCTACAAAGACACCGGCCGTTGGCCCACGGCCAACGACGTAAACGGCACCACGGGGACATCCAGGACAAACGACGGCATCTACATTCTTTACAGCGAACAGGGTGCCTTCGCGGCGGGCCATAGTACCGCGACAAACTATTGGAACACCTGGGCCCAGACTTCCAACCGGGGCGATACCTTTCGTGATCAAATGGTATTGAACTGGATCCTGGGGAATTCAAACTGGCACTACCCCATCAAAACCGGCGCGCCTCCCGGGCTCTCCCTGACGGATGTCTTGGGATGGCACGGGCCTTACCTCAAGACCGTTCCCTCCGACCCCTGGGGACACAAATACTATTGCAACGCGCTCGCGCTCTATTACGGCCAGGGGGCGTATATTTATGACCAGTGCTGGGTTATTTCCTCTGGGCCAAACGGGACCATTGAGACCCCGGTAGGCAGCCCGCTTGGGAATCCTCAGACGGGAGAGATCAACAGCGACCCCATTGGAGGCGCAAACAGCGGCGACGATATCGGCACCATGATCAAGTAGGGGACACATGGAACGCGGAAAAACCGGAGAATCCCCCCCAATTATCTTGAGAGATGTATCCAAGCAATACCCCTCTCCCGGGCGATCCAGGGGAAAGGGCCAATGGGCCGTTAAAGACGTCACCCTTGAAATCGAAAGAGGTAAAATCTTCGGTTTCCTTGGGCCAAACGGGGCAGGGAAAACCACCACCATCAAAATGATGATGGGGCTGACGCGCCCCACAAGGGGCGCCATCTCTCTTCTGGGGATGCCTCATACCGCCGCGAAGGTCAGGCAGAGGATAGGGTTCCTTCCTGAAAATCCCCGGTTTCCAGGCACATTGACGGCGAAAGAAATCCTTGTGTGGACGGGAGAGATGATGGGATTGCCCCGGGCGAGTATCTCAAAAAAGGTGGAAGAGACCCTGAAAGAAGTCCTCCTCGATACCGCGGGAAGGAAAAAAGTGGGCTCTTTCTCCAAGGGGATGATTCAGCGCCTGGGTATCGCCCAGGCTATGATAACTTCTCCGGAGATTCTCATTCTGGATGAACCCCTCTCAGGCCTGGACCCTCCGGGACGTCAAATGGTATCAGAAATTCTTCGCAGAGAGCGCGAAAGGGGAAGCACCATTTTCTTCTCCTCCCACATCCTTTCTGATGTCAAGGCCCTGTGCGACGAGGTGGGCCTGATCGTGAATGGACATTTGAGGGCGCGAGGAACCCTGGAAGAGGTTTTTCAACTTGAGGGCGGGGAACCTCCCGCGTCCCTTGACAAGCGTTTCGCGGAGATCGTGGCAAACGATGCGTAAAATTATTTCCCTCGCGAAAATAACGTTTCTCCAGGGCACGCGCACACGCGTGTTCTATACACTCCTCTTTTTTGGAGCCGTGATGGTCATCAGCACGGTTGTGTTAAATCAAATGACCGTGGGTGATCCAACGAAAATTATCCAGGATCTGGGACTTGCCACCCTGACTCTCTTCAGCCTCCTGATCATCGTCTTTATCGGAAACGAAATTCTTGGCAAAGACATGGAAAGCCAGACAATCTACCTAATCCTCAGCAAACCGATCGGAGGGGGGCAATACCTCTTGGGAAGATTTTTGGGGATTCTAACAATCCTTTACGCGAACATGCTTGCCTTTTCACTCATGATTCTCTTCCTGAATGCCCTTTACAGCCATACGCTAAAATGGTCTCTTTTCATCTCCGTCGGCCTCACAGCCCTTGAAATGGGTATTCTTCTCTCGTTTCTTATCCTTTTTTTCGTCTTTATCACGCCCACGCTGGCGCCATTTCTCGTCCTGGCGGTTTTCGTGACTGGACACACAACAACCGAAGTAAAAACCATCTTCGCCCACAAACATGGGTTTTACCACCTGTTCTCCATCGCACTTTACTACCTCTTCCCCAATTTTGACCTCCTAAGTGTTCAGACAGAGGTGGTCCACAACGTTCATATCCCCCTTTCCCACCTGTTTTATGGCATCGGTTACAGCTTGATTATTATTTGCCTGGTACTCTGGATTTCTTACCTAATTTTTTTGAACAGGGACTTTTAGCGCCTTGGTTGATGTCTTACCATGACACATAAAAGAATTTCTCACACAATCATCTCCGCGTTGGTTATCCTCGCGCTCCTCACGCTAACCGTTTTTTTCAACCTCAGATTGAGCGCCGTTCAGAAAACGTATCCCTCGTTTACCGATCCGGCATTTCTTCCCTCCGCCAGGGCATTGCGCCTCGTCTGCCTCGATTTCGACGGATTGGCTGCCGATTTTGTCTGGATTAAGGGGGCCATTTATTTCGGGAGCCACTATCGCCAGCACGGATTCCGGTTTAAATGGATGAATGGCCTCCTGAACCTTGCGACCGATCTCGATCCCTTGTATCATGACGTGTACTGGTATGGATCCACTCTGCTCCCAAATGTGCATCAATCCATCCGGTTGCTGGAGAAGGGAATGAAACATTTTCCAAACGACTGGAAATTCCCTGAGATGATAGGGTTTTATTACCTGTATTACCTGAAGGACTATAAGTCTGCCGCGAAATTCTATGAAATCGCCTCCACGAAACCGGGGCGTCCCCCGTTCGTCCCTTCTCTTGCCAGCCGGTTCTACACGGAGGCAGGGGAATTGAACGCCGCGATTCGCGTGCTGAAAAATTTTTACGACACAACCAAACGTAAAGACCTCAAAGAGGAATTCGGGCTCAGAATTATTCAGCTTCAGCAGATTAAGCGCCTCCAGATGCTTGTAAACCGGTATCACGATATTTATGGGCATTACCCCAAAACCCTTCAGGCGTTGATCCTAAAAGGGTTAATCGAAACACTTCCCAAAGAGCCTTTCGGGGGGTATTACTTCATCGACCCTCATGATCATCGGGTGAAAAGCAGCACGGATCCTTTAACGACTCCACCCGAGGGGAGGAGAAAACATGGCAAAGGGTAAATTAGGAGAACGCCTCATTTCCATGGGGATTATCACCCCTGATCAACTTGAGCTGGCACTTAAAGAGCAGAAAAGGACCGGAAAATACCTGGGAGAAGTTATCAATTCCCTGGGGTTTGCCACGCAAGAGGCTATCCAGACGGCCCTGGCCATGCAGTCCGGCGTCAACTATGTCAATTTGAAAGAGTATTTGATTGACCCGGAGGCGATCCGTCTGGTCCCGGAATCTTTCGCCAGGGAAAAACTCCTTATTCCACTTTCCGTGGACGGAGATACCCTGACGGTGGCCATGGCGAACGTCTTCGACCTCCCCACCATCGACGCTCTCCAGCAGATGACGGGATATTTTATCGACGTCAGTGCGGCAAACGAAACGGACATTCAGCAGGCCATCGACCAGTACTATGGGAACGTAAAATCGCTCGAAGAGATTATCCAGGAAGCCATTAAAATCGCGGAGTCCAAAGGTGGGGCCGGGCTTGGGGAAGACGTGGAAGCTGCCCCCATCGTTCGGTTGGTGGACCACCTTATCGTGGAAGGGACCAAACAACGGGCAACGGATATCCATATTGAACCGGAAAGGCAGGTGGTTCGAACCCGATTCAGGATCGACGGTATCCTTCAGCAGGGCATTTCCCTTCCCAAAATTCTCCAATCCGCGCTGATTGCCCGCATCAAAATTATGGCGGGGATAAATATCGCTGAAAGCCGCGTCCCCCAGGACGGAAGAATCCTGTTTCATATCGGAAAAAGGACCATTGACCTGCGTGTTTCCACCATGCCAACCATCTACGGCGAAGACATCGTCCTGCGGCTGCTCGACAAGGAGAACCTGATTCTTGGCCTCGATAAGCTTGGTTTTTCTCCGGAACATATTCAGATGTACCGGCAGCAGATTAACCGGCCGCATGGGATTATCCTGGTCACGGGACCCACGGGAAGCGGCAAAACCACCACCCTTTACTCAACCTTGAGTCACATCAATAACCTGGAGCGTTCCATCATCACCCTGGAGGACCCGGTTGAGTATGAACTGACCGTCATCCGCCAGACCCAGGTGAACCCAAAAGCGGGCCTCACGTTTGCCACCGGCCTCCGTTCCATCCTGCGCCACGACCCAGACATTATTTTTGTCGGTGAGATGCGGGACTCTGAAACCGCCGACATGGCGATACGCTCCGCCCTGACGGGCCATCTGGTCCTCTCCACGCTTCACACCAATGACGCGGTGGGAAGTATCCCCAGGCTCATGAACATGGGCGTGGAACCGTTCCTGCTCGCCTCCGCCCTGAACGCGGTTATCGCGCAGCGGCTGGTCCGCGTGATCTGTCCCAACTGCAAGGCTCCCTATGACCCAGAACCACGCCTGAAGAAGCGGTTCGGACTCCCCGCCGACCCCGGCTTCACCTTCTATCATGGAACTGGCTGCCAGCATTGCGGAAACACCGGCTACCGGGGGCGTATCGGCATTTTTGAAGTCCTCGCGATTTCTTCGCAGATCGAATCCATGATCATGGAGAAGGAAGACACACAAGCCATCAAGGAACGGGCCTTGTCCGAAGGTTTCATCACCATGGAGCAGGACGGAATCCGAAAGGTCCGGGAAGGCATCACCACCCTTGAAGAGGTGGAGCGGGTGGTTGCCTAATGCCAGCCTTCAAATACAAAGCGGTGGACCAAAGCGGCAAGCGCGTATCAGGCGTCCTTTACGCGGAAAACGAGCAGGACCTTCAGGACAGCCTTCGCGGCATGCGCCTCTATCTCGTTGAGGCCAAGGAAACAAAACCCTCCCAAGAAATCAGGTTGTGGAAAAAAGTCAAGCGAAAAGACCTCCTCACCTTTACCGTTCATTTACAGACCATCGTATCCGCCGGCATTCCCATCATCCAGGGTCTTGGAGACCTCATTGAACAGACGAACAATCAAACCTTCAAAAAGGTCCTTGAAGACGTCCGGGCCGCCATTCAAAGTGGTTCCACCCTGTCTGAGGCGCTGGAGAGGCACCCCAAGGCTTTCTCAAACCTCTTTGTCAGTGTTATCCGCGCCGGCGAGGCTTCTGGTAACCTGGACTCTGTCCTGAAAGACCTCATCTCTTTCCTTGAATGGCAGGAAGAGATTATTTCGAGTATTCGTCAGGCCACCATTTACCCGATTATCGTCCTGACAGCGGTAACGGGCCTGGTCATTCTTTTGATGACTTTTGTTTTTCCAAGATTTTCCATTATCTTTGAAAAGGCGAACGTCCCCCTGCCCCTTCCGACCCGGATCGTCATGGGTGTCAGCCATTTCCTTGTCCATGACTGGGGATACCTCATCGGGGCTCTTATCATTCTCGCATTTCTCTTTCATATCTTTTCCAAAACGGATACAGGCCGCCACCTCATTGACAGGCTGAAACTCAGAATTCCCGTCTTTGGCAACCTGATTTTGAAAATCAACCTTTCCAGGTTCTCCCATTATCTTGGCACCCTCATCAGGGCTGGCATCGATATCACCCAGGCACTCAGGATTGTCGAGAATGTCATTGGCAACGTCATTATTTCCGATATTATTCGCCTGGTTCGGGCGCGGGTTCAGGCGGGTGAATTTATGTCTGATACCCTGAAAGAACATCCTGAGTTCCCTCCGCTGGTCGTCCGGATGATATCCATCGGAGAAACCAGCGGAAATCTCGAAGAGACCCTGGGAAAGGTTTCCACCTATTACGACCGCGAGGTCCCCGTTACGATTAAAAAGGTCTTCGCCGTTTTTGAGCCCCTTGTTATCGTTTTTCTGGCATCCATCGTCCTTCTTATGGCTCTTTCCATGTTCTTGCCGCTTTATCAGATGATGGGGGTTATCGCAAAATAAGTTCACGATCACGAGGATGTGTTACTTTTTGTAGAAATCCCTACGTAACTTGTAGTTATTCTTATACGAACATCCCAACACGTGCGTGAATACAGGATACGCCGGAGAAAAATTTAGACATGGACGCATTTGAAAAAAAAATTGAAAGGATACCACGCAGAAAGCCTCAAGTTCAGGGAGCGCGATTTCTGAATAATAAGGTGGTCTTGAGGGATGCTGCGATGATTCGCCCTGCCCTGCCTGCCCAGTGGAACCCGAAACCTTTTGAAGGCTCACTCGGAACAGCTTCGCAGGATAGTACGGGGATCAAACCGATTTTGTCAAATTTAACATGGCATGTATATTGCTTAATACAAAGTGATTGTGATCTGAAGTGGAGGACAAAATGAAATATCTTAAACAGCAAGGCGGCTTTACCTTAATGGAAGCCATTGTCGTCATCGCCGTTCTATCGATCCTCGCAGGCACTCTTGTGCCACTTGCCATCAAAAACATCGACGATTCGAAGATTTCAGCCGCCAAGGCAGACGTGAAAGCGATTGCCGCCGCCATCACCAACCTCCGATATAATACCGGTAAATACCCGCACCTGCCTGACAGCGGCGACTATTACACCAACCATCTCTACCTGATATACTCGGGCAAGACCTTTGTACAACCGACCTACGGCTTTTCCGACAAATCTGGGTACACAAACACGAGCCGGAACGACGCCCTCTTCAACCATCTCATTCAAAACAAACCGGGCGCATCCAACCACTACGAAAACTGGGAAGGACCGTATCTCGCCTCTGACAAACTTGACCCGTGGGGACGCAGTTATATCGTCACCGTGATTGGATACGCCCATTGCCTGAACAATTATGGGTGGCCCTATGTCTGGGTTATCTCCGCGGGTCCCGACACACGCCTGGACACCTCCGCAAAAATTGGGGGCAGCCACGGCGCGCCGGATGGCCAGCTCGCAGGTGACGACATCGGGTTGCTCATCTTTCAGGGTTCCACATCCCCTCCCTGTAAACCTGAGTAAGGATAGACGCGATGAGAGATAAAAGAAGAAAAACAGGATTCACTCTGATTGAGGTTATTATTGTCCTGGCGGTCATCTCCATTCTAGCGTCCATCCTGGTACCTATCGCCGTGAGGAACATCGATGACGCCCGGCTGGCCGCTGCCACGAAAGACACCCAGTCCATCGCCACAGCCATCGTCAATTTCCATATCGATGTGCGTCCTTACTGGCCCGCCTATTCCACACAGAGCAATTTCACGAACCACAACCCGGATGTTTACATCCTTGAATCCGAAAACGGGAACGTTCCGACGGCGAACCATAACGAATACTGGATCAGCACGTTCAAACATGACACCCTTGAAAATCAGCTTCTTTTAAACAACCCGGATTACCCAAACTGGAAGGGCCCTTATCTTGGAAGCATCAAAGCGGACCCTTGGGGAAACCATTACTACGTCTCGATTGGGTCCCTTTGGGACAAAAACTGGTCCGCGGCGGGCCCGGCAAACAGCCCCGCCCAGGCGTGGGCCATTTCAGCCGGGCCAAACGGGAATATCGATACCGACCCGAAAGGCCCTCTAAACAGCGACCCCACCCCCCCGCCAGGAGACGATATAGGCTTCCTTGTCTCCTCTTATAACGGATAAGGAACAGTGAGCATGAATCGAAAAGGCTTTACCCTCCTTGAGATCCTGATTGTCGTCGCCATCATCGCGGTTCTGGTAGCCGTTTTGGTTCCCATCGCCGTCAATCAGATGGAAAAAGCGGACATCACCCGCGCGTGGGCGGATGTCAACGCTATCGAAACCGCTGTTACAAACTTCCGAAGTGACACAAAGGAATTCCCCACCCGAGACAATAACGGAAATCCAAACATAGAAGATGTCCTGTTCACGGGTGAAACCTGGGCTTCACACGGCGAAACCTTCGCTTCGGGCGTGGGGTATGGCAGCGACCAAGACCGGATGTGGTATCATTTCAACACCAATGACAATGATCGGTATCCCGCCTGGGACAGCACCACCCTGATCGGCTGGCATGGCCCCTATCTGGACAGAGACCCCCTGGATCCCTGGGGGCACATGTATATCCTGTCCACATACGCCATGACCCATCCGTCTGGGGGGACCACCTATTACAGTTGGATCCTTTCAGCGGGGCCAAACGGCCGATTTCAGACGGATGACACTGTGGATACCCTTCAGGGAGATGATATCGGGAAATGGATTTATGAATGGCCTCAGTAACGCAACCCCCATTCATATCGGCAGAATATCTCTACGTGATATGAGAAAGAAATCGCAGAAAGGGTTTACCCTCATTGAGATGATCGCCGCGCTGGCCATTATGATTACCATCGTGGCCATCGCCGTTCCCATGGCCATCAAGTTCATGGAAGCGCAGGAAATACGGGCGGCACGCACGGAGATGTCTCGAATCTTTAATGACATCCTTTTTGGGGACCCTAAAAATGGAACTTTCGGCTTTGTGGGGGATGTTGGAAGCTATCCTAAAAGCATGAAGGATCTGATTGAAAACGCGTCGGGCTACACACCCTACCAAACCTGTACGGGAGGCGTGAAATACGGTTGGCATGGCCCCTATTCCCCCGATGGGGAAAACCTCCTGAAAGACCCGTGGGGGGAAGATTACCTGTATTATAAATACGACCCTTATAATTACCTGATCATCCAATCAAAAGGGCCTGACAGAGAAAAAGGGACATCGGATGACCTCTATTATCCTATCAACAAGGAAGAAATCCCAGCTTACGGATCAGTCCTCGTGGAAGTCAAAGATGAGCGGACGACTCCCTCTCCCTTCCCTTTCCCTTTCCCACACACTAAAAACCTCTTTGTCCGTCTTTATTACGCTAAAAAAGGAAAAGAGAAATCCAAGGACAAATCCTATAAGGGAAGCCCCGTACTTTTCGATGGACAGTTCGTCCATCATGGCCTGCATCTGATTCAACTGCTCGACAACAAAGGGAATATCCTCACATCTACTGTCGCCACGGTTATTCACGGCCAGCAAACCATTGTTCATTTAACTATCCGATAGAAAAAATACGATATTTCAGCATATTATAATCCTATCATCATAAAATTTCGATATTATCACCAGAACCTACTGATATTTAAATTTTTTCCTTGACAAGTATAAATTTAAGTTTATAATTGGAGTGAGGGTGCGCAAATGAACACGACGGATGTCCTAAGGCGAACGGGTATTCCAAGGCAAAAGCTCTATTACCTTGAACAGAAAGGGTATATCTCCCCGCAGAAAATCCGCGTTGGCGAAAAGGTCTTCAGAGAATTCAACGAATCTGACGTTAAACTCATCCATTGGATCTGGACCTACCTGAAAGATGGCTTTCGCTATCGTATTGCCTATGAAAAGGCCCTGAAAAAGGTCGGTGACGGGAGAAAAGTGTAAATGCCCTTCAGATCGCAAACCATTCTTGGCGTTCAGATTACAAACGATAAAATCCGCCTGGTGGAAGGTAAAAGGGCGGACGTGGCCATTTCCGTCTCGCGAACTGAAACTTTTCCTCATGGGCCTGGAAAAGACCTCTACCAGACATTGCGGGAAGCCTTAAAAAGCTCAAAAGTGGAAAAGGTTTGCCTGACGCTTCCTTCCAACTCTGCCAACCATTTCTTCTTTTCGCTTCCAGCCCTGAAAAAGAAGGACGCGCTCATAGTCGTTGAGAGGGAGCTGGCGCAAACCGCTTCTTTTGCCGTTGGTGACAGCTTTTTTGACTTTACCATCCCCTCCTCTGACGGAGACGGCCCCCTTGACTACGCGGTACTTTCCGCCAAAAAGAATGAAGTCCTCGCGACTATCTCCGAATGTCAACGAGCGGGGAAAAAACCTATCCTTCTCACCAGTTACCCTTTCAGCCTTCAACACCTTCTCCAGGTCGTCATCCCTGAATTCAGAGACCAAATCTACGCCAGCCTTCACATAGAAGAAGACAAAGGATTCCTCTCCATCTTTAAAAAAGGGACTCTTGTCTTTACGCGCAGTTTTTCACTCAAAATCAAGGCGCCCATGCCTTCCGATTTTGGAAGCGGTTTCCAGAATGAGATCTCCCCTACCGCGACCCGGATTATCCAGGAGACAAGCCGCTCCCTCCTCTTCTACAAGCAGCACTCCCACGGCCTCATGGCAAAGGGGATTATCGTCAGCGGCAATATTGCGGATACGGGGACCCTGGAAACCACCATGCAGGATGAGCTGGGGGTTGAAACCCATTTCCTCTCCCCGGAAGACGGGAAAGGCTTGCTCACCCTGTTAAAGCAAAAGGACAAGCCCTTAACAACCCAGGCGCTCATGGAATACGCTGTTCCGTTGGGGCTCATACACGCCTCCACTGAAGACACTCCCAATCTCATCCCGGAAATCATCCTGAAGAAAAAAACCATATTCTGGGGACGGCTCGCCATGATCATCATCGCCATCATCCTGTTCGGGGGGGCCGCTTTCACGCATCTGACTTTAAGGAGGCAAGCAGCTATACTTCAGGAAGCCGTCACAACTCAGGAATCAATCCATAAGAGAATGCTTCCAATCATCGCCGCCATCAAAAAAACGAAGAAAAGCAGGGAAAGATACCAAGCCCTTTCTCAATTTTCGAAGGGGATTCTCGCCTCCCCCGTTTTCTGGACACCATTCTGGGAAGACGTGAGCCAGATCATCCCAGAAGAGATGGTGATAGACCAGGCGGAATTCGTTCAGGACACCACTCTTAAAACGACATATAAATATAAATTTACTGGTCAGATCAATTCGCCTTCGGCGGAAAAAGCCCAGGAGGTTTATCAGAAATTCATCGACCTCCTCTTTTCATCCCCATGTGTCATTGAAGGGACGTTTTCCCCACCGGAAATTCTGCCCGCGAAAACCCGGGTTCAAGTCCAGCCTCCGGCGGGCCACGACGTGCTGGGAAGCCTCAAAAGCAAAGTCCAGGAGATCGAACAAAAAGGGGCAAGCCTGGCATATCACCTTCAGGGGAAGCTGCAAACGAAATGCGTCAATGGGGGCGGCAAATGAAAACACAATGGCTTTCCGACCAGCCCGGATGGGTAAAAAGCATCATTCTGGGAACGGGAATCTGCGTGTTTATCGGGCTCATGTATTTCCTTGATTTTCGCCCCACGTTTAGAAAAATCAAGCAGGAACAAAACAGGATTGCCGCCCTGACAGTGGAAAACGACGCCTTCAGAAAAGAAATCATCCATTTCAAAAAACCAACCCCAAAAGAAATTCAGTCCTGGGAATCGCTGTCCGGTTACCTGAGGGAACGCATTCCCAGGGAGAAGGAAACGCTCCTTGCCGCGCGCCTCCTGGCGGAAAAAGCCGCGCAAAATCAGCTCATGGACGTAACCATTAAAGTCCCCACCGTTTCCGCCTCCTCCCTTGTTATCTCCCAGATTGCCGGCAAACACCCCACCGTCAAAACTCGGCAAAGTCTCTTCAAGCAATTCGGCATTCAATCTTTTGACATGGAAATGGACTACGTGTCCTCGCTGAAAAGCAGCCTCGCTTTCCTGGACGCCATCGGAACAAACCCGACGCGCTACCTGGAGACGACCCAGGTAAAAATATCAAAAGACTTCCCCTTTATACGAACCAACGTCATTATTCGATTCTTTTATGGAGGCCGCTTGAATGTTAAAGAATAAAGCGGTAATGACGATCATCTTCCTTCTGCTTGCCGGCGCGATCGCCTATAATGTCTATTTTTTCTACAAGCGAACCCACCCAGCCGCGCCTCAACCAGTGGTAACCCCTTCCAGCAAGATGGCAAAGACTCCAAAACCAACGGCAGCGACACCTCGCGCCGCGTCAGCATCGAGCCCCCCGCCGGCATCGTCCGCCGAATCCCAACAAAATAGCAAGACACCCCTTATGGAGAAGGCTGGAACGGTCAACCTGCGTAAACGCGCGCTTAAAACGGGCTCCTGGGGGCGAAACCCTTTCTTTACCCCTGACGAACTCAGGCAAATTGCCCTGTTAAAAGGGGAAGCAACGGAAAGCGAAAAGCTGAAAAAGGTGGAAAAAATCCCGGTAAATTTATCTGGAATCATTGAGGTCGAGCATGAAAGAATGGCAATCATCAACAACCGGGTCATGGTGGAAGGTGAAGAAATCGGGAATATCAAACTTTTGAAGGTGTTACCAGCGGCGGTATGGATCACTGTCGACAACATCAGACGCTGGGTTCCCTTACCGCAGTCCCAAATCGCCCTGGTGGTACAAGAAACTACCCAACACACTCCTCAAGATTTAAAGAAGAAGGAGAATCAAAAATGAAAGTTAGGGCTTTGTCAGGAATTCTTCTTTGGTGCGCTTTTTTGATCGTGGGCGGATGCGCGCAGACCCCCACTCATAAATCCGCGACCAGCCCGTTACACCCCATGGAGGCTTCTTCCCCTCCCGTTCCGCCTCTAAAATCCCTCCCCGCGCTCAGTCCCGCCGTGCCTTCGGAACACGCCCTCATCCCCACAAAGGGGAAAAAGCTTTACACGCTTTCCCTCCGCAATGCTAACATCCGTGAAGTGCTGTTAGCGTTTGCCAAAAAAGAAGACAAAAACATTATTATCAACCCGGACGTCACGGGAAACGTGACGGTAGATATCAAACAACTCACGTTCAAGGAAATCCTCGACCTCATCCTGCCGCCCCTGCATCTCGCTTATAAAATCAAGGAAGGTCGTTTCGTCCATATCTATAAACAGAAACCGGTGGGCAGACTTTTCATCTTCAACTATGTTATCAGCGATCGGGAGGGCACCTCGACGCTCTCCGCTTCCACGGGCTCAGATAACAGCTCCGGCTCCTCCGGAAGCGGAGGATCCAGCAGCGGAGGCGGCACGGGCGGAAGCGGCAGCAGTAACAGCGAATCCACGCTGGACACCAAGGAAGATTTCAAGGTTTGGGATGATCTGCAAACCGCCATTAAAGGGATGCTCTCCTCAGAAGGGAAACTGATAATAAACAAGACCTCAAACAGTATCTACGTCATCGATTACCCCTACCAGTTGAAACTCATTTCTCAATACCTGCATTCCATTCAGGCCATCATGCACCGTGAGGTCATGATCGAAGCGGAAATTCTCGAAGTCTATCTGAAAGACCAGTATGAAATGGGGATAGACTGGAACAGCGTCTCCGCACTCCTGCCGAATGGATATCATGGAACCTTAGCCGGAGGCGCCACTGTGGCGCAAAACCTTAGCCCCAACAACGCGCGTTTCCAAATCGGGATTTCCAACAACAAATTTTCGACCCTCATCGACGCGCTGGGCACGCAGGGGGACATCAATGTTTTATCCAAACCGCGGATATCCACGCTGAACAACCAAAAAGCCATCATCAAGATGGGCAGGGATGATGTTTTCTGGCAGGTAACCGTTGACACGGACCTCCAGACGGGAATCAAGACGGAAACCACGTCAGCCCAGACCGTGACGGAAGGTGTGATTCTCTCGGTAACGCCTCAGATTGATGGCCAGGGAAATGTGATTATGAACATCCAGCCAACTGTTACCGAGAAGGTAGGTGTTTCAGAATCGCGATACGGAGATACCGCGCCCATCATGGATATTCGTGAAACGAACACCATCGTGCGGGTCAAAAGCGGCCAAACCATCGTGATCGCGGGCCTCATGCGAACGAAAACGGATGAAGAGGTCGAGCAGGTCCCCCTGTTAGGGGATATTCCCCTTATTGGGACCCTCTTCAGGCACACCAAACAGGAAGCGAGAAAAACCGAGCTGGTCATCTTGCTCAAACCAACGATCCTGACCCCTTCTCTGATTACCAATATCTCCGCGAGAGACCGCCAGAGAATGTACGGCACTTACAAGGAAAGAGGATTCAAGCTGGGCGGCAGGCCCTGGAGATATGGCGTTAAAGGAGAAACAAAGGATTTGAAACCTTTCAGGGGGTTTTAAATGTACACGGAATTCTACCATTTCAAGGAAAAACCCTTTGGGTTGACGCCCAACCCGGCATACCTCTTCCTCAGTGAGTCTCACAGAGAGGCGCTCAACCACCTGAACTTCGGCATCCAACAGAAAGAGGGATTCATTCTGATTACGGGAGACGTGGGAACCGGCAAGACCACACTCTGCAGAAGCCTGTTAAGCCAACTCAAAAAAGGCTATAAAACAGCGTATATCTTCAATCCCGTTTTATCAATCAAAGACCTCCTGAAAAATATCCTTGAAGAATTGGGCATCCCCGTGAGAGCCGGACAAACCAAGCGAGACCTCATCGTGGCGCTGAATCAACGCCTCCTTGACTTTTACAAGCAGGGAATAGGCACGGTGCTCATCATTGATGAGGCTCAGGACCTGTCTATCGAGGTACTCGAAAACATTCGCCTCCTTTCCAACCTGGAAACGACCCGTGACAAATTATTGCAGATCGTGCTGGTCGGACAGCCAGAGTTAGAAGAAAAACTGGCTCTCCATTCCTTGAGGCAACTGAATCAGAGAATCACCATCCGATACCATCTAAAGGCCCTTTCGCTGGAAGAAACCCGGGATTACATCCAGCATCGAATCATCATCGCGGGGACATCCGCGTCCGTAAGGTTTGATGCCTCCGCCGTCAAAGTCGTCTATCGGCTTTCAGGCGGCATCCCCCGCCTCATCAACCAGTTATGCGACCGGGCGCTTTTGGCGGGATATGTAGCCCAGAAGCGAAACATAACGGGCAAACTCGTTAAGAAGGGCCTTCACAGCCTTCAGCCTAAAAAGCGCTTTCCCCTGAGGATGTTGCAGTGGGTTGGGATTACGGCTGGAATCCTGCTTATCCTGATGGGCGGATATCTGGCGTCTCGAATGATTGAATGGCCCGCCCTGAAGACCCAAAAGCATGCCATATCCATTGAGAGCTCCGTATCGAAAGCCGCTCTTAATTCCGCCAAGGATTCTCGAGCAGAAGCCCGCGCCGGCGGTATGAAAACAGGAGGGACTCCCATCCATGAGTCTCATTGAAGACGCGCTGGATAAGGCCGAAAAGGAACGGACGGAAACCGGGCGACCGGAGGCGCCTGGTTTAGGGGGCCTTCCATCCGCGGCAAGGGGGGATGGTCCGAAAAGCAAGCTAAGGACCATCGTGGCCGTGGCAGCAATAATCTGCATCATTCTTTCCCTTACCTATCTGGGGTTATGGTGGTTCCACAGGGAAAGCCCTGGGTCTTCAAGGATAGCCTTGAGTCCCGGCATCGCTCAACAACCGACTGCACATCCCACTCCCGAAGCGGTAAGGGAGAAACCGGCTCATTTGACTTCTTCAGTGGCCTCAAAGAACGTTCCCCACTCAGCGCCAACAGAGCAAAAGGTTGGAGAAAAGATACCCAGGCAGGCCTCGGTCACTCAAACGCCTGCGCCAGCTTCCCAAAATTCTTTGAAACACCCCAAAGAGGCTCAGACGGCGGTTCATGCGTCGCGTCCGGGGCGCGTTGTGAAACGGACTCATCACCTTTCCCACGCACATGCCCACGCTCATATTCACTCCGCAAAAAAGCGGCATCACACCAAAAAAAGGACAAACAGGAAGGCAAGCCATCACGCCAGCAGCGCTTCCCGCAAGTCACTGCCACGCCACGTGGCACCCTCAAAAGAGAACGCGGAACATCTTTCTCTCTCCGTGCGCATCGCCCGGCAATATGTTGAAAAAGGGCTTTCAGCCTATAAAGCGGGAGAACTTCAAAAGGCCGCGCGCGCCCTTGAAACTTCTATAACTTACGCCGACCCTACCCCTCAAACCCTCGCCTTTCTTGGAAGTATCTATCTGGAAATGGGCAATTACGATAAAGCCTATCAATACACGCGCAAGGCGCTCGCGAAGGCCCCAATGGACCCCAAGATACAGGAAAACATGGGGATCATTCTGATGTCAAAGGAGTCGTACGATCAGGCTATTCCCTTTTTCCTCCGGGTGATTCAGGCGCGCCCTTTTTGGTACACGCCCCACGTAAACCTGGGTATTGCTTACTGGAAATCAGGCAATTTAGCCGCCGCTCGGGATCAGCTTCTCACAGCCATCAAGATAGAAAAAGACAGGCCTGAAGCGTATTACAACCTATCGGGGGTATATGAAGCCCAGGGAGATTACTCCCACGCCTGCGCCACGCTTGAAAGCTTCCTCAAACATGCGCAGTCGCTGCCCTCCTCCGAGCGCCGCGTGGCCGCGCTACACCTGAAATATCTGAGATCCTATCTCCAGAAAAAGAGGCCAGACAATGGAAGATAGCCATTTTTTTCACGATTTCAGGGGATGTGGTCGCATAGCATTCCTTCTCAGCGTGAATCGGTATCATCTGGACAAATTAAAAGGGTATCACCTCGAGGCACTTAGGCAAGGGGCTTTGAAAAAAATTAGCCAATTCGGCGGGAAAAAGGAATTTGACACCTTTGAGAAGATTTTATTTGCAAACGGAAAATAAAAGAATTAGAATAAAATTGACATCAGTTATGGGTTAAGCTAATCCTTCAGAGGAAGAAAGGAAAGGAATCATGGCAAAGATAGGCGTTGTTCGGCACCCCATTTATCGCGAACATGACATGGGGCTTTATCATCCGGAATCGCCTGAAAGGCTTCAGGCAATCGAGCGGGAAATCAACAGGACATCCTTCAAAGATCCTTTGATCGAAATCGAGCCCAGACCCGCCCTGACCAAGGAACTTCAACGCGTTCACTCCCTCTCCTACATCCACCAGATCTCTTCAACCTCCGGGAAAAACGTGCGGCTCGATCCGGACACCTCCACCTCTCCAAAATCCTACGACGCCGCACTGCTGGCGGCGGGAGGCGTGATTGAAGCAGTAAACAAAGTACTGGAGGGAAAAGTGGACCAGGCGTTTGCGCTGGTACGCCCTCCCGGCCATCACGCGGAAGACGACCGGGCCATGGGGTTTTGCCTGTTCAACAATGTCGCCATCGCGGCCAAACACGCCCTGGAAGACAAGAAACTGAAGCGAATTCTCATCGTTGACTGGGATCTTCACCATGGAAACGGAACACAGCACTCCTTTTACAGCGACCCCCGCGTCATCTATTTTTCCACCCACCAGTACCCTTACTACCCCGGAACAGGAAGCCTTCAGGAGATCGGGGAAGGAGAAGGAGAAGGGTATACCATCAACGTGCCGCTGACCACGGGGAACGGTGACGAAGAATACGCCAACATCTTCAGACAGATTCTGATCCCCGTTGGGCAAAGCTTCAGCCCCGAACTGATCCTCGTCTCAGCAGGGTTCGATATCCACAAGGGGGATCCCCTCGGGGGGATGAATGTGACCGAAACCGGTTTCGCCCGCCTGGCACACCTCATCCTCAAACTCGCGGAAGAGACATGTGGCGGACGGGTCGTTTTTACCCTTGAAGGTGGGTACAACGTGGAAGGCGAGGCAAAAGCCGTCGTACAAATCCTTCATACCCTTCAGGGGGAGCTGCCCTTCGACCCGAAAGAACGCGAGAAGGCAGAGGATCAGGCGCTGAAAAAAATCCTCCCAACCCTGGACAGGATAAAATCTATCTATAGACCTTACTGGAAGGTGTTAAAGTAACCTGCCCTACTTTCCCTGGTTGATCCGGTCCCGAAGTTCTTTCCCAACCTTAAAGAAGGGAAGGCGCTTCGGCGCGACTTTAACCTTCTCCCCCGTTTTGGGGTTTCTCCCCTCATAGCCGTTATATTCACGGATGGAAAAACTTCCAAATCCGCGAATTTCAATACGCTCGCCATTCACGAGGGCCTGCTTCATCTCTTCGAAGATGGTGTCCACCACAATTTTGGCAACCTTTTGCGTGAGGTGCCCCTGTTTGACGAGCTCCTGTGTCAATTCTGCCTTGTTCATCATTCCCCCCTTTCTTTTATCTCGTTTTCAAATATTCAACCGCGTTTCTGAAGAACTGGACCCCTTCACCTTCTTCGGGAAAGGCCTCCCGGGTCCATCGGGGATGATTGGTCCGGTGCAGGTACGCCTCCGGGTGCGGCATCATCCCGAAAACTCGTCCCGTTTCGTCACAAAGCGCCGCGATGGCGCCAACCGAGCCATTTGGGTTCAGGGGATAGCGAGATGTCGCTTCACCTGTTTCAGGGTCGCAATATACCATGACATCCAGCCCTTTTTCCCTGATTTCCTTTAAAACCTCTTCCGAAGCCGGGAAAAACTTCCCCTCCCCGTGTCGAACCGGGAGGTACGCCTCGCGCATCCCTTTCGTGAAAACACACGGGCTCGCTTCGTTAATTTTCAAGGTTACCCAACGGTCCTCAAACCGGCCAGAATCGTTATGGGTCAGGGTCACCACCTGTTCAGGCGCCTCCCTTTTTCCCGTTCCGGGCAACAGCCCCATCTTGACCAGAAGCTGAAACCCATTACACACCCCGAAAACGAGCTTATCCTCCTCTATAAACCGGTATATTTCATCCAGAAGCGTTCGGTTTGTCCCCCGGATCTTCCGATACCTGAACCGATTGGCCGCAGCCCGGGCAGCCCCCATGTCGTCTCCATCCAGAAAGCCCCCCGGCAGGTTCAGAAAATCATAATCCGCAAGGGTCGCCTCCCCTTCAAGCAGGTCTGATATATGCACGATATCCACCACGTCCGCGCCCCCCAGGCGACAACCATAAGCCATCTCTCTCTCACAATTTGTGCCGTTACCCGTGATGACAATGGCACGTACGTGTTTCATATAAACGAGACCCCTTATTCAGCCACGCCAGGCAGCACCTTGGGCTTCTTGCCCAATTCGTCTCGAATCGTGTTCAATATCTTTTGGAACTCCTTTTCAAAGGCGATGAGATTGCGGTTGGTGGATCCGGCCAAAGCCACCTCAACCTCCTTTCCATCAGGTTTCAAGATCACCCAGATTCGTCTGTGAGAGACAAAAAAGGTTACGATGAGCCCCCCAATCATCATCAGGCATCCCAGCCAGACTACCCAGACGCCGGGGTCTTTCGTCACCTGCAGGCCCGTTGAATAAATCGCCTGCACGTTTTTCAGGACAAAAACGTACCTCCCACCCCGCTTCATGTCATACTCCGGGTAGTTCAGAAAAATCCAAAAGGTCTTCGATACCCCTTGAAGCGTGCGCTCCATAACCTGAACAGCCGGCCCATACCCCTGCAGGTCAGGGTTGTACTGGACAATGGAAAAAGCGGTTCCGTCCGGAAGCAGGGTTTCAACTCCCCCCAGGAGTTTATAGGTTTTCTCCCTCTTTCCAGTTCTATCCATCACCATGAGGGTTAGAAGGGGGGAACGCTCCCGCTGATAAGACGACTGATAAAAACGGATGCCCTCAAACATCAGGGGATGATTCACACGGACCCTCTGATGATCAATAACCACCTTTCCATTCTTCAGAATGCTTAGCGTACTCGTGTAAGATTTGACCATCCCATTGGGGTAAAGGGCGATATCGAACTTATCGCACCGGATCGTAAAATCAAGTTTTTCCGGGGTGTTCTTCCCGTCTCTCAGGTAAACTGTGTTGGTCTTGGCACCCTCAGGCAGGCTGACGAAGGCCTCAAAGCCAAACAGCGACCCGAGAAGGGCGCCGCAAATGATAATAATCACGCTCAGGTGAGTGATATAGACCCCCATCCGGGAGATCTTTCCTTTTTCCGCGAAAAGGACTGTGACGCCATCCTTATCCGTTCTTTCGGCGTGTTTCAAAACGGCCGTGACCGTTTCCACCACCTTGTCCAGGTTCCCCTTCTTTCCGGATACCTTGAACGTGTCGCGTAACGGGTATTTTTTGATCTCATCCGGGCCCAGCCACTTCTTGGGATTTGAGATAAACTTCCATGCCCTGGGGAACCGGTCCAGGGAGCAGAAAATAAGGTTGGCAATCAGCAGGATCAGAAAAAACTGGAACCACCAGGCATGGTAGAGGTCGAGCACCCCCAGCAGCTTCATGACGTAAAAAGCCCCTGCCGAATAGTGCTTCAGATATTCGCTGTCAGGAAGACGCTGAGGGATGATAGTCCCAAAGATGGAAACTGCCGCGAGAACAATCAGCAATGTGATGGTCAGTTTCAGCGAGCAGAAAAAACGAAAGACGACATTCTTTTTATTTTTTTCCAAATCCCTTAAATCCTTTATAGTTTCAAAAAATGCAGTGTATGCCTACCACAGTTTTTATTCCGCTGTCAAGGCAAATGAAACCGTCAGAAAAAAAATATCGTTTCGGTCAGAACCCCTGAGCGCTCAACTGCTGGCGGATAAAGGACCGGACCGCTTCTTTCCCTTTGAATACGCCATAATGCCCCTCGCAAAGAATGTCTGCCTCCAGGCTCAAGAGCCTTTCCATCGACTCCTTCCACTGCAGAATGTCCGAATCAAAGGCCTCCATGAAGGGCCCATGAATATCCTGGCCAAATAGCACCCGTGACTCTTTCTGGTCCATCACGGCGACACAGGAGCCCGGTGTATGCCCTGGTGCATGGATCAGGGTAAGCGGATACGGAGCCACCTCGAGCGAAAAGCTCTCATCCTCTATCACCATATCGATCTCAAGGGGAGGCAGGGTAACTCCGTACCAGTTGGCTGCGGTTTTAACGGGATCGGCTGTCACAAGCGCCTCAAGGTCCCCCCGATGGGCCACCAGGCGGAGATCGGGACATGCCTCCCTGAAAAAATGGGCACCTCCGACATGATCAATATGACAGTGGGTCAGGAACAGATACCGGAGAGAGTCTGGATGGCACCCGGCATCCTTTACGGCTTCAAGAATCTCTCGGGCTGAGGCCCCCGCCCCCGCGTCGATCAGGACAGATGGGGATCCCTTCACGAGGTAAACCATACAGTCCGCCGCGTCTGTCAGGCCGGGCCCGCCAACCTGGTAAACATTTTCGGAAATCTTGACAGCCCGGGTCATCTCTAACGGTTGAGTATCCCCTGGGACATGGCCATCTTGAAAACGAGCAGAAAGCCGGGGGCAAAAATAGCCGGGGTATGGACCGTCCAGAGGGAGACCTTATGGATATCCATGAATTTCCCGTCCATTATCTCTCGTGGATTGGCTTTGATATCCTCCATCGCGTGAGCCGTAAAGAATGCCACATGTTCCCACCCCGTCTCCAGACAGGCCTTTATCTTGAACCAGTAGATGGGACGGCTTCGAATCCCCAGTTCCTCTTCCAGCTCGCGCATGGCAGCCGTTTCATAGGTTTCCCCCCAGTCCACGTGTCCCGCCGCCGAAGAATCCCAACACCCAGGATACTGATCCTTGTTCATCGCGCGTTTCTGAAGGTACAACTGGCCATGGCGGTTAAAGACAAAAATGTGGACACTTCGATGCAGCAATCCTTGCTGATGGATCTCCCGTCGGGTCGCCTTCCCCACAACCTGGTCTCGATCGTCCACAACCGCGTAGATTTCGTCCTGATCATTCATGAGACCACCACCGGGATAAGTTTGCGTTTTCTCATATCCAGCAGCCCCCGATCCGTCAACCGGTAAAAGGGAAGCCCCGTAAAGGTCAGAGTCTGAAGGACCAGGGAGGGGCGGGGAAGCTGACACCCCATCTCCTTCAAGGTCCCCTCAAATTCATGGAGCTCACACGCCACCTCATCCAGATGCCTGTCACTCATGACCCCGGCGATGGGCAAGGGAACCTCGGAAACGATCTCCTCCCCCAGGCTGAACACCATACCTCCGCCCAGCTCCCGAATCCTGTTGACCGCGGCCGCCATGTCGCATTCGTTGGGCCCCAGCACCACGATATTGTTGCAGTCCCAGCTCAGACTGGTCGCCACGGCCCCTTCTCTCAATCCAAACCCGCTCACAAACCCCACCGTCTCCGGGAAGGAGGTGGCGCCCCGGTAAATCACCGCCATTTTTGAGATATCCTGAGCGGGGTTTGCCATGATGTTCCCATCGTCCGTCACCGGAAGGACGCTTTCCATGAGGTCAGTAACCGTCTCGGATTTTATCTTTATCACACGTACCCTAACTTCTGGGCCCTTCGCGGAATAATAAAAATCTATTTCATCCGCCGGATGAATCCCAATGCTGTTGCGAAAGGAATCAGCGAAAAGACAAGGTTGCGGAGGATGTGAAAACTCGCCCTCTTTCCACACCACGTTTCCCTCTGACATCACCATCCGCACCTCGAAATCCTTCAGATCACTCACCGCAATGATGTCCGCCAGCCATCCCGGCGCGATGCCGCCCCTTTTCTCCAAACCAAAATGCCGCGCCACGTGAAGACTGAGCATCTTGACCGTATCCACGGGATCCAGCCCATACCCCACGGCAAGCCGGGCGACATGATTCAGGTAGCCGTCCCTCACAAGCATCTCGGGAGAATACCCGTCGGTCGCCAGCATCAACCCTTCCACTCCGCGTCCCCGTAACGCCGGCGCGATGGCCTTGAGGTCATTACGGATATATCCGCAACGAATCATCACCTCCAGGCCGAGGCGGCGCTTTTCGAAAACTTCCTCTGGCGCAACGGACTCATGACAGCTTGTCACCCCCGCGCCCAGATAGGCCTGCAACCTGTCGCCTCGCGCGCCAGCGGCGTGCCCCTCCACCGTTTTACCGGCTCTCCGGGCCTCCGCGATCCTTTCCAGCAACTCCCGCTGGCCATCGAGAAGCGGGGTCCAGTAAACCTCTCCAACCCCAACTGTCATATCCTGTGACAGAATTTCTTTGAAATCCGACAGGGTGAAAGGATGGCATGTCTCAAATTCCGGGAAAGGAGGAACCTCCGGCGGCGCGGTCACGAAGACCGGAATCGGCTGGCGCAGCGCGTCTTCCATAAAGGCCAGGACGCCATCCCTGCCCTGAACCGACGCGATGGCGGCGGTCTCCGAGACGAGGCAGGTAAGGCCACCCGGAATCGCGTATTTCAGAAACTCGCCAAGCGTGACTCCGGCATCCGCGTGCGCATGCCCTTCAATAAACCCTGGGCAGAGCACCGAGGAACCAAGGTCGATCAGCTCTGTCTTCTCATCAAGCGCCAGGGGATGATCCCATCTCACCACATAGCAGAACCACTCCCCCCAGATACCAACGTAAACTTCCCTTTCAACCTCGCCCGTGAAGACATTAACCAGCCCGGCAGCCTTCAAGACCTTTTCAGGCGGCGCCTTGAACTGGCCCACGCGCATTACCGTGCCGACCGTATCTCCCGTCAACTCTTTGCCCACGTCTTCCCCTTTCTTCCTTCAAAAAACGGAATCGATACCGCACTATAAAAAAAGTGGTCAGAAAAATCAACGAGAACCAACACGCCCAAATCCTGCATGGTACCTCAAACCAGGCTGGGGAATACGGTTTTTTAATAAATAAGGGGGGAGCGTCATCCATGACGCGGCCTTTGCGGTCCTTCAGGTATTTCCGGCAATACCTTGTACCCGCCAATGTAATACTGCCATACCTCAGGCGCGACGCCTTAGTCGGATGAACCCGAAATATAACCAAAGCTGAACCGCTACCATCTTCAGGAGTTACCTTCTTTGAACACCCAAAGGGTTTCCAGTTCAACTGGGCAGGCAGGGCGGTCAGGCAAAACAAAACCGCTTAGAAGCAGGAAAAAACTTGACGAATGACGTAACATGTCTTATTATAAATAAATGATAAAATCGTTTCGGTGTAAGGATACTGAGAAGTTATTCAATGATATTGAGGCGCCGAGATTTAAAAATATTGAGCGAATTGCAAGAAGGAAATTAGAAATGCTCCATGCAGCGCCCTCATTACAAAGTTTACGCGTTCCACCTGGAAACCGTCTCGAACGATTAAAAGGGAATCGAGAGGACCAATATAGCATCAGGATAAATGACCAGTGGCGTATTTGTTTCAAATGGGATGGTGGCGACGCAATAGAGGTAGAAATAGTTGATTATCATTGAGGTTAAATTATGGCAAAGAAATTAGAACCAATAACTCCTGGAGAGATCTTACTTGAAGAATTTTTGAAGCCAATGGGCATAAGCCGGGCCAAATTGGCAAAGGATATCCACGTCCCCCCAAATCGGATCAGCCAGATTATTCGTGGAAAAAGAGAGATAACGGCTGATACCGCCATGAGGTTGGGGCGTTACTTCGGAATAGAGCCTGAATTTTGGCTGAATCTACAGATGAGATATAACATGAAAATAGCCCAGAAGATAATAGGACGAAAGATTGAGAAGGAAGTTCGGCCATGCAACACCATGGGTAAATCTGGAAAGGTGGTGGCGGCTTGAAAAAACCAAGTGAAAGGTTTGCCCAGTGAAATACGCCCCAGTACGATCTCCCGGACCTACGGGGTAAACGATGCTGTGGCTTTGCCAATTTCATTAGGCAAACCTCCCCCTCAGACTTACGCCTAAAAGGCTTAACCACTTAAAACTTAATAACTTTTTACTTCTTTTCTTCGCGTGCTTTGCGGCTTCGCGTGAGCTACTGGTTTTTCAGTCTGTGTTCATCCGCGAAAATCTGTGGCACCTACTTTTCCGCTTTCTCCTCCGCTTCCTTTTTATCCATCATGGCCAGAAATGGCTTCAGCAGTTCAATGGGGATGGGAAAGATGGTGGTGGAGCTGTTTTCCGTGGCGATCTCCACGAGGGTCTGCAGGTACCGGAGCTGCAGGGCGATGGGATGCTGACCGATAATCTCGGAGGCCTCCGTCAGCTTGGTGGCCGCCTGGTATTCGCCCTCCGCATTGATAACTTTCGCGCGCCTTTCCCGTTCCGCCTCGGCCTGCCGCGCCATGGAGCGCTGCATCTCTTCCGGCAGGTCGATATGTTTGACCTCGACCGCGGAGACCTTGATCCCCCAGGGATCGGTGTGCTTGTCCAGGACATCCTGAAGTTCGAAGTTAATCTTTTCGCGATTCGACAGCAGGTCATCCAGCTCGGCCTGTCCCAGGATACTCCGCAGGGTGGTCTGCGCCAACTGGGAGGTGGCGTAGAGATAGTCATCCACCTCGATAATCGCCTTCTCCGGGTCGATAACACGGAAATAGACCACGGCGTTGACCTTGATGGAGACATTGTCCTTCGTAATCACGTCCTGCGGCGGCACGTCCATGACCACTGTCCGGAGGCTCACCTTGATCATCCGCTCGATGAAGGGGATAAGAATGATGAGGCCGGGACCGCGCGCGCCCACAAGCCGCCCAAGCCTGAAAATCACGCCCCGTTCGTACTCCTTGAGGATTTTCAGCATGGAAAACAGGATAACGAGCAGAATAACAATGGGTGGTATCAGATACATCACGTTTCCTCCCTTTTTCAGGTTGGCTGTTTACAGGCTTGCCCCCAAGAGGCCGGCGGCTTCTACCGGTAAGGTCTCCCGCTCCTGGGTTTTCTTTCACCTAAACGGCTTCCGGCTTCCACCTATTCCCTCAATCTCTTCAACCACAAGCAACAACCTTTTGACCCCCTTGACCCGGATGGAGCATCCCGCCTCGATCTCTCCTCCCTGACTGCAGGCGTCCCAGATCTCTCCATGGACAAAAACCTTGCCGGTCTTTCCAATGTGGGTTTTTGCCACGCCTGATTCGCCAATGAGCCCTTCCCGACCCGTACGCTTTTTCCTCCTCAGGTCCCGCGCCAGCAGCGTCCCCAGAATCACCACCACGCCCCCGATGACGGCGACGATTCCGATAATGGTAGATAGGGGAATCTGCACGCCGATGCTGCGCTCCGTCTGAAAAAGGAGCTTGAGCCCAATGGCGAGAGAGGCAAGCCCCGCAAGGGTCAGGGCACCAAAGCTGACCACATAAATCTCGGCAATGAAAAAGATGATGGCCATAAAAATCAGAATCACTCCCATATAATTGATGGGAAGAATCCGGCTGGCAAACAGGAACCCGATCAGCGCAACGGTTCCAATAACCCCCGGCAAGGTCGCTCCAGGGGTTTTAACTTCAAGATAAATCCCCAAAATCCCAATAACCAGAAGAATCAGCATGACCTGCGGGTTTCCAAGTTTCTGGCCGATCTTCTCACCCAGCGACAGGGTAACGGGACGAATCGTCTGGCCGATCAGATGAAGGGTCCTTTTCCGGATCTCGCCCTTGACCACCACTTCCACGGTTTTTCCCTCGATCTTTCTGAAAAGGGCGTCATCCGTGTCTGCCACGCAATCGATGATCCCCTTTTTAAGGGCTTCCTTCGCCGTGATAGAGACCGACTTCCTGACCGCTTCTTCCGCCCATTTCGCGTTTCGTCCCCGCTTTTGCGCGATGGAACGGATGAAGGCCAGGGTGTCGTTCATCACCTTTTTTCGGATATCCCCCTTGAGGTCGCCGCCCGTCAGGAGGATGGGGTGTGCCGCGCCGATATGGGTCCCGCTGGCCATCGCCGCGACATGCGCAGCAAGGGTCAGAAAAGTTCCGGCAGACCCCGCCCGGGCACCGCTCGGCGCCACGTAAACAATCACGGGGACAGGGGCGTTGAGCATATTCTTCACCATCTCCTGCGTGGCGGAAATAAGACCCCCCGGGGTGTCAAGCCTGATCAGCACGACACCTTTTGGATCAGTGGATGCTTTACGGATTCCTTTTCGAAGATAGTCCCGGGTAAACCCGGTGATCGGCCCATCAATGGTAACCTGATAAATGGCCGCGTCGGCAGGCCGGCTCACAAGAATTCCAGCCAGTACAAAAAACGCGATGAAGCAAAAGATGAAGCGCCTATCTCTCAAATGTCTGACTCCCCTCCCACGCTTTGCGTATCCTACCCCACGCCCCGGCCGCGTGTCAAACGGCATCACCGGAAATTATCTCAGTGGCTCAGGAACAAATCGCCAAAACGGGTCTCAGGGAATTTCCCATGATTCCCGACTGAAACCTCCTGAGCCTGGGAAATGCTTCTCGATGCCTGAAAAACCCAAGTTCCCGACATCCCAAAACCGAACTTGGGTTTTCGTGCCATCAAAATTGACGCACCTTCCCGAGTCTGATAGGCTACCGGCATGGACAAAATTTACTTCGAGGCCCTGAAATCACTTGAAAAAGGTCACGCCTGCGTCCTGGTAACCATCCTCCGGCGCAAGGGTTCCGTGCCCCGGGACGAAGGCGCGCATCTTCTGCTCCGACACGATGGTTCGACCGTCGGGACAATTGGCGGCGGCGGGCTTGAAGCGGAATCCCTGAAAAGGGCCCGAGAGCTTTTGGGCTCGGAAACGGGATACCTGCAATCCTTTTCTCTTGTCGAGGGAGATGACCCCTCCGACATGGTTTGTGGCGGGAACGTTACCGTCCTGCTGGAATCCCTTTCGCCAACCGAAATCCCTGTTTATCAGTTTGTCAGCCAAACGGTGAGCCGCCACATCCCCTGCTGCCTGGTCCGCCTTTTCCACGGGAGCCTGTCAGATGTGGGAGAACTGAAAAAGGGGCCCCGTGGCGCCATTCACGTGGATGGTTCCGCTGTTTTCTCCACCCTTCTGGATACAAGCCTGAAGGAGCGACTCAAGGCCTGGGCGCGAACCTACCTCGGCGAACCTTCACGGGTGATGCATACCCTCGGCACGGATGAATTGGGTCTGTCCCCCCAGGATGAATGGACCCTCTTCGTCTTTGAAACCCTTCAGGTGTTTCCACGCCTGGTCATTTTTGGCGGCGGCCACCTGTCACAAGCCCTCTGCAAAATGGCGGCGCTTTGCCTCTATCGGGTCACTGTCGCCGATGACCGGGAAGAGTTTGCCAGCCCGGAGAGGTTTCCCGACGCGGACCGCGTCCTCTGCATTCCGAATTACGCCAACCTGTCATCACTCATCCACCTGGCCCCCCACACCTTTGCGGTCATCGCGACCCGGGGGCATCGATATGACGAAGAGGTTCTCGCCCAGATAATCCGACAGGACCTTGCCTATATCGGGATGGTCGGAAGCCGGCATAAAAATGCCATCGTTCTCGAGCGTCTCCGGGAGCGAGGGGTTCCGCCCGCCGCGCTGGAACGGCTGCACGCTCCCATCGGCCTTTCCATCGGGTCGGAAACCCCGGAAGAAATCGCGGTCAGCATCCTGGGCGAGCTGATTCTGACGCGCTCCCGGATAAAAAGCGGCAAGGGAGAAGGGAAATGAAAGGATTTTACCAGCGTTACTACGAAATCAACCTCACGGACAAATCCTTTGAAATTCGCGCCCTGCCGGAAAGGGTCACGGAAAGGCTCCTTGGCGGGAAGGGGATTGGCACCTATCTCCTTCTGAAGGAGACCGAGGACCCTCCGGTAGATGCCTTTAACCCGCGCAACCCGGTGATTTTCGCCATCGGCCCGGTAACGGGGCTGAGAATTCACGGCAGCAGCCGATACGGGGTTTACACGCGGTCTCCGCAAACCGGCATCTATTCCGAATCCTATTCGGGAGGAAAAGTCGCCCTCAACATGGCGGCCTGCGGCGTGGACGCCTTCCTGCTGAAGGGAAAAGCCCCAAACCCAGTGTTCCTGGAGATTAGCGACCGAGGCGTCACCTTTCACGACGCGGGAACCCTGTGGGGGAGAGAGATCTACGAGGCGGAGGAAGAGATGCTCCGACGTGTCGGCGCCTCCTCCGCCGGGGCAGTGATTATCGGCCCCGCTGGCGAAAACCGAATTCGTTTTTCCACGATAGCCAGCGGCAAGTGGCGATCAGCAGGCCGCACTGGCGTGGGTGCCGTGCTCGGGTCTAAAAACGTGAAGGGCATCGTCTTTCACGGCTCAGCGAGGAAAACCCCCGCGGACGCGGACCTCCTGAAACGACTCTGGCATCGCCTCTTGGGAAAAGCCAAGGACAACCCCCTGGTAAAGGCCTACCAGACCATGGGAACGCCCATGCTGGTTGGAATGATGAATACCATCGGGGGATTCCCAACCAGATACTGGTCCCAGGGAAGCCTGCCCGGGTGGGAAAAAATCAGCGCAGAGGGGATTCAGGAATTCTGCACAACCAAATCTCACGCCTGTCCGTACTGTTTCATGGCCTGCGGCAAGCTGACCACCGTCAACGACGGCCCCCACAAGGGTCTGACCATCCTGGGGCCTGAATACGAGACCATCTATGCCTTCGGTGGCCTCTGCATGATCGACAACATTGGGGATATCATCTACCTGAACGACCTTTGCGACCGTCTGGGCATCGACACCGTTACCGCGGGAAACCTGGCGGCTTTTACCATCGAAGCCTCTCAGCGAGGGGCTATTCCGGAGACTTATCATTATGGGAACGCCAGGGAAGTCGCGGAGATAATCGAAAAGATTGCCAGGAGGGAAGGAATCGGCGCGCTTCTGGCCGAAGGCATCCGGACCGTAAGCGAGGCATGGGGGCTTCAGGACATCGCCGTTCACGTCAAGGGGCTGGAACCAGCCGGGTATGAACCCCGGGTCCTCAAGGGGATGGGGCTCGCCTATGCCACCTCTGACCGGGGGGCCTGCCACATGCGCTCTTCCTTTTACCAGGCGGAACTGACGGGAAAAATCGCCCCGGACGCCGTTGAAGGAAAGGCCAAGCTTTTCGTGGAATATGAAGATTTCCTGACCCTCTTTGACACCCTCATCCTTTGCCGTTTCTACAAGGACCTTCTCTCATGGGACGATCTCAGGGACATGATTCACGGGGCAACGGGCCGTGACCTGTCGAAACTGGCGCTGCGGCAAATCGCCACAGCAGTCACCGATGCCACCCGCTTCTTCAACATCCGCTGCGGCGTTACCAGGGAGTCCGACAAGCTGCCCAAGCGGTTTTACCGGGAATCCCTCAAGAAAGGGGAAGGCGGCCTCACCCCAGAAGAAATGGAAAAAATGCTGAGAGAGTATTATCAGCTCAGAGGATGGGACGAAGAGGGAGTCCCGCCACCCATGGACGGGATATTCTGAACAGCCGGCGTCATGAACTTTCTCCGCGCCACGCCGATAACAAGGACGACGGCGCACAACCCCATGCCGTAATACCCGCTCTGGAACACGTGTAACAGCTTTCCACACAGCGCCACGGCTCCGCCCGAAACGATTGCCCCCATCACCCATCTCGGTGAGATGGGAAACCGCCTGGGGAAAAGCGAGAAGAGGGCCGGAAGCACCAGACCGGAGGTAAAAACCGTATAGCCAAGGAGCAGGGACTTGATGATGCCCTGTTCATAAAGGGCGATTCCCAGGGAGATAATCCCAATCAGCATGACGAAAAAACGGGACGAAACGAGTAACCGGTGATCCGCCCCCTCCCCTTTCCGCAGCCATCCTCCCAAAATATCCGACGTCATAATCACCCCCGCCGTCAGCAGACATGTATCCGCCGATGACATCACCGCGGCGAGCAGCGCCGCGATAACCAGGGGGGAAAGAACAGCAGGCAGGACCTTCATGACCATGTGCGGGAAGGCCTGCTCCGGGGAAATCCCGGGATACAGAATCCGGGCGGTCATCCCAATCCAGGTTATTCCGAAGGCGACAAAAACGAGAATAACCGCCGTGACCCACGCGGCACCCCGCGCGACGCCCCCGTCCCTGGCGCTGAGAAATCGCGAGAAGATATCCGGCCCCACCAGGTAGGCCGTCCCAACGAAGATGGCAAGGTTGACAATGTAACCCCATGACATTTCGTGGTTCGCGGGGAAAGAAACAAAATCAGCCGGGAGCTTTTGAGCCACCATAAAAAACCCGCCGGACGCCTCCGATCCCGCGATCACTGTCAAAACCACCCCGAAAAGAATCAGCACCGCCTGAATCGCGTCCGTCTTGAGAACTGAATATTGCCCTCCCAGCAGGGTATAGAATATCATCACGCTACCTGAAATGGCAATCAAGAGGACAAGGGTCGTGTGGGGGAAAAGAACCGAAAGGATTTTACCGGCCGCGATCATCTGTCCCGCGATAATCCCCAGCCAGGAAGAAAGGATGATAATGGACGCGGCCTTTCTGACACCTTCTCCGTAATGCTGCCCCAGGATTTCCGGAAGGGTGTAAGCGCCCGTTTGACGCACGCGGCGTGCCAGAATTCCCCCGCCAACGGCCAGACCCACGCATCCGACCAGAAGCCACCAGGCTCCCGGCAACCCCTTCGTAAACCCGAGTCCCGCCATGCCAATGGTGCTGGACCCTCCCAGAATGGTTGCCACAAGTGACCCCGTAATGACGAACGTGCCACCGCTTCGGTTGGCAACGAAAAAGCCTTCGCTTCCCCGCGTCTTTCGCGACGCGAAAAGCCCAATCACCACCATGGCAACCAGATAGGCGCCAATAATCCAAACGTCTAACATTGAATAGCCCCTCCCAGAACTTTTTACTCCCTAACAGGAAAAGGGCTGTTTGTCAACAGAAACTCAACGACAGTTTACATTGAGCGTCGGGAAGGTAAAACAGAATTTTAGCTTTTGGAGTGGCCGATCAACGCCGCTTCCGCCTCGCGTTTGACGAGATCCATGACGTGCCGCAACGGCAGGTGGTGCCGCCGCGCCAGACGCGCGCAGGCGTCATATTCCGGGGCAATTCGCATTCTCCCGCCGGGCAACGCTGCCACCTTGACCGCCGCCTCTCCGAGTGTGGTTGATACCCGCTCAACGCGCCGGCTGACAATCCTCCGGGAAACCGGAATCAGGCGAACCCCCAGGGTGGAGGTTTCCTCAAGCAGGCAGGCCGAAAGGTCCTCCTGGGCTTCCGCCGGGGAAACCACCGTGATCCGCGTTCCCAGCCGCCCTTTCTTCATCAGAACTGGATGGGAGGTGACGTCCAGGGCACCCTTTTCAAAAAGAACCTCCGTGACATGGGCCAAAACTTCTGCTGTTTCGTCGTCGATGTCCGTCACCAAAAGGGCCACTTCATCCGACAAAATGGCTTCACGCGCCTCTCCCAACAGGGCGCGCAAGATATTGGGCCGGTTTTCCGGATCCCGGTCACCGGCGCCGTAGCCCGTTTCCAGCAGGCGAAAGCGCGGAACGGGCCTTGCGGGGTCCACCCACGCGCGAAGGAGAGCCGCGCCCGTGGGGGTCACAAACTCCATCTCGTAGGGCAGGGAGACGGTTTCAAACCCCTTCAGCAACGCGAGGGTCGCGGGGGCTGGGTTGGGCAACAAACCGTGCTCGCAGGAGATCTCACCCCGCCCAAGCGGGATCGGCGACGCATACACCTGTTCAACGCCCAGAAAATCAAGGGCGGCCACCCCACCCACCACATCGGAAATGGTGTCAAGCCCGCCTACTTCATGGAAATGAACGGCCTGCGGATCAACCCCATGGATGGTGGATTCCGCCTGGGCAAGGGCTTCCAGAACCTTGAGCGCCCCTTCCCTAACAGCCGGAGGAAGCCCTGACTGTTCGATCATTCCCCGCATCTTCCGATAATCACGGGGTTCCTGGGGCGTGCTTTCGAATTCAAAGTCAACTTTCATGGCAGCAATTCCCTGTCGGGCGACCTTCCCGGCCCGTATCCCGCGAAACGGAAGGGGCAGGGCGCGCAAGGCGGCTTCAATCTCTCGGACAGGGACGCCCACGTCAATCAGGCTTCCCAGCAGCATGTCTCCGCTGATCCCGGAAAAGCAGTCAAGGTAAAGAATCTTCATGGAGCAATCAGGGCGTGGTTGATCAGGCTTGCCGCGTAGCCGGCGCCAAACCCGTTATCGATATTGACCACGGTCACCCCGGGCACGCAGGAATTGAGCATCGCCATGAGGGCCGCCAGCCCCTTGAACCCCGCCCCGTACCCAACGCTGGTGGGGACCGCGATAACAGGCCTGGAAACCAGGCCGCCCACCACGCTGGGCAGAGCACCCTCCATCCCCGCCACCACCACAAGCACATTGGCGGAAAAGAGGGTCTCTTTTTTAGAGAAGAGCCGGTGCAAACCGGAAATCCCCACGTCAAAAAGGGTTTCCACCCGGTTGCCCATCATTTCAGCTGTGATCACCGCCTCCCGCGCGACGGGCACGTCCGAGGTTCCGGCACTGATAACCAGGATGGTTCCGAGCCCCGTCAGCTCTACTTCGTGCTGTATCAGGACAAGAGTCCGGGATATGGGGTCATACGTGCTCTTTGGGAAATAATCCCGCACGGTGGAGGCCTTTTTCTCGCTCAGACGCGTAACCAGGATGTTGCTGCCCGCCTCTTTCATCCTCTCCATGATCGCCACGATCTGCGTGACGTCCTTGGATTCCCCGTATATAACTTCCGGAAATCCCTGCCGGATAGCACGATGATGGTCAATCATGGCGTATTCGATTTCTTCAAAGGGCAGGCGTTTCAAGCGCTCATAGGCCTCTTCAGGGCTCAGGGCCCCTTCACGCACTTGCGACAAGATTTCTTTGATACTGTCAGGTGTCATAATGTTGGCTTAAATCTTAAAGTCCTTCGGGCAAAAAAGCAAGAAAAAAAAAGATAAAGTCGCCACTCTCAAACATCAAATGTGACCACGGCCCGCCAGTCTTTCCCTTTCTGTTCCACCAACAGGGCGTGGTAGGTCACTCCCTTGACCTCCAGCTGGCAGGTGTGGCGCGCCGGGTTAAACGGTTCCCCCCACAGGGCTCCCTTCAGGCGTGTCTGGCTGGCTTCTTGAACCTCCAACCGGGCAGGAACCCATTCCTCTCCGTAGAAATATCTCAGCGTGGTGCGTCCCAGAGAGACGATCAGGTCTTCCGGCGCCGGCTCCTCCACGTGAACCTCCCGCCGGCCCAGCTCCCGTATGTCGCCCTGTACCAGAAGCTCACGCAATCCCTTCACCAACTCAACAAACACCGCCTCGTACGTGCCGCACGTGATTTCCATCTGGACATCCGCGGTATGGTCGAGCCAACGAATCATGCGGCCGCTTCATCAGGTTTCTCAGGGGGCACGAGAATTCGATTGCAGTGCGGACAAAGGATAATCTTTTCGCATTTTTGAATCTGATTAAAGAGCTGGGGCGGGATATTCATGTGACACCCCTGGCAGATTTCATTTTTCGCGTAAACCACCGCGACACCCGCGCGCTTTTCCAGAAGCGTGTGATAGCGTTTCAACAGGTCAGGCGGAATCTTCTTTTCCAGGTCATCCCGCCGCGCCTTCAGTCCTTTCAAATCATCGGGGAGATGATTAAGTTGTTCCGTCAGCTCCTTTTTCCTGGCCTCCAGTTTCTCTTTCTCCTTCAGGTATGCGGCTTCCTTCTCTTTCAAGGCTTCCTGTAAGGTGTCCACCTTGTCCAGACGCTCAATAATCTCCAGCTCGTACTGATCCATCTTTTCCTTTAAATGGTCTATCTCGGACAAAAAGGCCTGGTATTCCTTATTGGTTTTAACCTCCGGCAACCGTCCCTGTATCTTTTTTATCTGGTCCGCCGCCGCTTCCAGGTCCCTCTCCCGCTGCCGTCGTTCCTTTTCCAGCGTTTCAATCTTTTCGACTTCCCGCTGGAAGGCCTCCGCACGCTCATCGATTTCCCGCTGAATTTTTTCAATCTCTTTCGGAAACGACGTCTCCTGTCGATCATGCAGGCGAATTTTTGAATCTAATTCCTGCAATCTGATAAGCATCTGCAACTGTTCTTTCAATGATTCCCTCCCCTGTGGAAAAAAGTAAAAGGATCCGCCTCAACCTGGCTTTTGAACACCTTCACACGCGGGGACACCCCCATCTGTTCAAGCCAGGAGGACATAAGGTCAACAAAAATTCTTTCCATCGCGAAATGCCCCACATCCACCACTGTCAAACGCAGACCTTGGGCGTCTCGCGCTTCATGATATTTTACGTCTCCCGTCAGGTAGACATCGGCCACAGCGGCGGCCTGGGGAATGAACGAGGCGCCGCTCCCGGTGCAGAGAGCGACCCGTGAAACCCGGCCAACCGCCTCGCCGACGATGCGATAATCGGAAACGTTAAAGGCCCTTTCCACCCTCGTCAGGAATTCTTCCCATAAAAGCGGCGGGGCAAGGACCCCTGTCCGCAAAAATCCAGTACCGGAAGAGACCGACGCCAGGGGATAGATATCATAAGCGGGAACCTCGTAAGGATGCGCCTCCTTTAGGGCGGTGATACCCTGGAGCAAGGTTTCGCGGGGAAACACCACCTCAATCCGTGACTCATTCACACGGTTCAGAACCCCTTTCTCTCCCACAACGGGAGACGTGCCTTCCCCTGGGAAGAAGGTCCCCTCGCCGGGGCAACTGAACGAGCATCCTTCATAATTCTCAATCCGCCCGCCACCTACACCAAAAAGCGCCTTCAACACGGCTTCGCGGGATTCCGGGGGAACAAAGGTGACCAGTTTATAAGTCTCATCCCGCGATATCCGGGGATGTAACGTGGAAACCTGGTACAGGCCCAAAAGCCCGGCGGCATAATCGTTCATCCCCCCTTCCGCCTTGTCCAGATTGGTATGCAGGCTGTATACCGCCACGCCCCGCGTGAGGCAGGCCTTGAGCAGCCTCCCCAGGCCGTTTCGGGTATCCAGGGATTTCAGCGGAGAAAAGAGCGGGGGATGATGCGAAACAATCAGGTTGGCTCCCTTGCGGACCGCCTCATCGAGGACAGCCTCCGTGACGTCCAGGCTAAGAAGGATCGCCCCGCACGTCTCGTCGGGATCCCCCACCTGCAGCCCGGGATTGTCCCAGGGTTCCGCCAAAGCCATGGGCGCCCGTCCCTCCAGGGCTTCCATGATTTTCCGAATCTTCATGCGCGCTTCCGGGCAAAATAAAAAGCCGAGATTTTTCCCGGCTTTTTATCAATTCGGTTCACCCGGATCTCTTCCGGGCCTTGAACCACTTCCTGACGCGAACATTCACCGTTTAAGGGTCTGCGCTGATTTCCCGTCATGTCTCCGTCGCTATCGCGTTTTCATGGTGGGCCCACCAGGGATCGAACCTGGGACCTACCGGTTATGAGCCGGTGGCTCTACCAATTGAGCTATGGGCCCTTTTACTGTTACCCTAAAGCTTATTTCGCCCTTCGTCAAGATAAATTCACTTTCTCTGAATTTCCCGCGCCCTACCCTTCCAGGAAGCTTTTTAGCCGGATGACCCGGCTGGGGTGGCGCAGCTTTCTCAGCGCCTTGGCCTCGATCTGACGGATGCGTTCCCGTGTAACCTGAAAACTTTGCCCGACTTCCTCGAGGGTGTGGTCGTAGCTCTCCCCAATTCCGAAGCGCATCCTCAGTACCTTTTCCTCCCGGGGTGTCAGGGTAGCCAGTACCTTTCGTGTCTGCTCGGAAAGGTTGCTGTTGATCAGGGATTCCATGGGGGACTGTATCTTCTTGTCTTCGATAAAGTCACCCAGATGGCTGTCTTCCTCTTCCCCAACGGGGGTCTCGAGGGAGATGGGTTCTTTTGCGATTTTGAGGACGTTCCGCACCTTCTCCAGGGGCATTTCCATCCGCTCCGCGATCTCCTCCGGCAAGGGTTCACGTCCCAGTTCCTGCACCAGCGCCCGGGAGACACGCACAATCTTATTGATGGTCTCGATCATGTGAACAGGGATACGAATGGTCCTGGCCTGATCGGCAATGGCGCGGGTGATGGCCTGGCGAATCCACCAGGTCGCGTAGGTACTGAACTTGTATCCCCGCTGGTACTCAAACTTCTCGACCGCCTTCATCAGCCCGATATTCCCCTCCTGTATCAGGTCGAGAAACTGGAGCCCGCGATTGGTATATTTTTTCGCGATACTGACCACCAGACGGAGGTTGGCGCGGATCAGGGTGTCTTTCCCTTCGTTCGCCTGCTTCTCTCCACGCCGGATCGCCTCGATGACCTCTTTCAGCTGGCTGGCCCGGCAACCGGTCTCCCGCTCGATTTCCCGGATCCGCTGGAGGATGACACTGGCTTCCTGCTTGATCTGCTCGTACTCCTCCATGGTTAGTTTCTTCCTCGCCAGAAACGCCTTCAGCCTGTCGGGGGTGTTCTCAAAACGGTAAAAATCCTGAATCATCTTTTGCGGAGACATGATCAGCCTGGCTTCATAGGGAATCAGGCTCTTTTCTTCCTTTTCCAGTTGCCGATAGTACTCCCGAAGCCGTTTCGTCACCCTCTGAACGATATCGTATTTCAGGTCCATGTGTTCCACGATCCGGTACATGGACGCCTTTTTTCTGCGGATTCTGGTTCGAACGGGCTTGACGGGCAACCCCTTTTTGAGAGTTTCCAGCTCCTCCACGTAAAGCGCCTCCATGTCACGATCATATTTCCGGAGCTGGTTGACATATTTCAGGATTTTTTTCTGAGCCTTTTCCTTGATCTCGGGATCCGTTTCATCTTCATCGATGAGGTTCGTGATTTCCCGAACGTCCAGGGACTCCCGCTCGAGCCTTTCACCCAGAATCAGCGCTTCCTGAACGGCCACGTATGTGGCGAGGGTCGTCTTCCTCACGAGGTTCTTCCCCTCTTCGATCTGCCTGGCCACGGCGATCTCCCCGTCGCGGGAAAGAAGCGCCACGGCCCCCATTTCCCGAAGGTAGAGGCGGACGGGATCCGTACTTCTGAAATCGCTGTCCAGAATGCGCTCTAACTGCTCATCCTGGGTGGTGTCTTTCTTGGGAATCTTCACGCTCTGCTTGTTGTCCACCACCTCGATGTCCATCTCCCCGAACATCATCAGCAGTTCATCGATCTGCTCGGTCGAGTAGACATCCGAGGGCAGCATGTCATTGACCTCGTCAAAGGTCAAGAATCCCTTTTCCTTTCCAATCGAGATTAATTTTTTAACCTCATCTACCTTTTGTTTTTCCATCGGCACCCTCACCTCGATCTTAATTGGAATTTAATACCTGCACATACAATCTCTTCACCGCTTCGCGGCGTTTCTGCAGCGCCATGGCTTCCCTGGCCTTTCCGGACGCCTCCATCTCCCGAATTTCAGTGTCCAGCGCTGCGACCTCGGCCCGGTAGCGTCTGGCGCGCAAATTTTTTATCCCGTCTGAAAGGGCCTTTCGCGCTTGTTTCTCCGTCATTTGAATTTCACCCACCATCAACCGGGAAAACAGGGCTTTCTCCTTCTCGCCCAGCCGTTCCACAAACCCTGAGGCCCCGCCTTCCCCCTGATCTCCCCAACTTTCAAGCACTGCCTCCGCGAGTGATCGGTGAACGGGGGCCTCAAACAGGGAAATCACATCTTCCGCGATGGCCTCTTCAATCAGTTGCGGATACTGAAGCAACGCTGTTAAGACAACCTCCTCTGGCTCTTCCAGGCGTTTCCCCGGCAAATTGGGGTGGCGCGCGCGTCTCCCCCTTCCCAAGCCCGCCTTTTCAGACACGCTTTCCGGTTTAAAGGCATTTCTATTTCCATTGGAATTTTTAATGATATCATACAAAATTTGTTTATTCAACCCCAATAAAGATTCAGCCTTTTCCACATAGAGGTTCAGTCGCACGGCATCCGAGATCAGGGACAGAAACCTCAGGCTTTCCTTGATCCGCCTCTCCTGCTCTGGCATTCCTTCCTGCCCCTGTGGCCTCTGGGAAGCCCGGCGGATTCTGAACAGGATGGCGTCCTCAGCCTGCTCCACAACCTCCTTCAGAGCGTCTGAAGACGTGTTCTTCAGGTAATCTCCCGGGTCTTTCCCCGGTGGCATGACGCCCTGGAAGGTCCGCAAGCCGGCTCGGGTCAACTTCTCCAGGGCACGCTCCGAAGCCTTAAACCCCGCGGCGTCCCCATCGAAGAGCATCACAACCTTGTCCGCCCACCGTTTCAGACGGTTCGCGTGAAAATCGGTAAACGCGGTCCCCAGCGCCGCCAGACCGTTTTTGATTCCCAACTGGTGCAGCGCGAGAAGGTCCAGGTAACCCTCCACCAGGATGGCAGACCGTTGCCGGCTGATTTCCCGCTTCGACTGAGCCTCGCCATAAAAAAGCTTCCCCTTCTGAAAGATTAAGGAATCCGGTGTATTGAGATATTTCGGCAGGTGGTCGCCAAGGGCCCGTCCCCCAAACCCGACGACCCGGCCCCGCTCATCCAGGATGGGAAAGATGACGCGACGCCTGAAAACCGGCACGTACGTCTCATCATCCGTCTTTTTCAAGAGGCCAATGGGGACGGCGTCCTGCGGAGACAGCCCCCGTTTCTCAAAAACCTCCTTCAACCCATAGGAGGGGGGGGCATATCCCAATTCAAACGTTTTAATCGTTTCGAGCGATAGCCCCCGAGCCTTAAGGTACTCGAAAGCGGCGCGGCCTCTCTTGGAGTCCAGAAGAATCCGGTGGAAATAATCCTTTGCCGCCTGGTTGATTTCATGATACGCCTCCCATTTCGAGGGTCCTCGGGACGTTTTCTCTGGCAGCGCGATTCCAAGGCGATCCGCGAGGTCTTTCACGGCGTCGGAGAAATCGAGGTTTTCAATCTTCATCCAGAAGGTAATCGCGTCTCCGCCCGCTCCGCAGCCAAAACAGTAAAACATCTGCTTTTCAGGACTGACGGTAAAAGAAGGGGTCTTCTCCGTGTGAAAAGGGCAAAGGCCCACCCAGTTCCGTCCCCTGCGCTTCAACGGGACACGTTCAGAGACGAGAGCCACGATATCCAGACGTTCCTTGATCATCTCCACCGCTCTCTGAAAATCCGTCATCCCGCCTCCATTCAGGGCAATCGCACCACTGTAATCCCCCGCCCCCCTCTCCTGACGTCTCCGTCATCGAAGGCCACGATTCCCTCGTGGTTGGCGAGGTATTCGTGAATCGCCTTCCTCAAGCGGCCTGTACCGATTCCGTGGATAATCGTGACCTCTTTCAGGCGGTGCACCAGGGCCGCGTCGATAAACTTGTCTACTTCCGGAAGGGCCTCCTGAACGCGAAATCCCACTACGTTCAGTTCGGGCTTTGCCTCCGTGGTCACATCCACCCCCACTATCCGCTTTTCCGAGGATGGTCTCTTTTCAGGGCCCTTCGCGCTCTTTCTGAGCTTTTTCATGGAGACCTGCATGCGCAGCCCCTTGACCATCACATCAGCCGTCCCCTGCCTGGGGTTTATCCCGGCCACATGGCCCCTGGTACCAACGGAAGGGATCACCACCTCGTCCCCCACGGAGATCGTCTCATTAGACGTAACCTCCTCCGGAATATTCAAATCCGCTTCCCCGGTGGAGGGGGGCTGGATCATCCGATTGAATTCACCCTTTGCGTTGGAATAAAAGGCGTGAAAAGAGGGCCGTCGCTCCGACGAAGCCTTCAAGCCCTCCATGAATTCCTGGAAAGTCTGCCGCTGTTTTTTAATCTGCTGATCCCATTTGGCCTGGTATTTCTTCAGAATCTCCATCTTCTTCAGCGTTATCTCCTCGACCGCCTTCCTGAACTGGTCCCGCAGTCGGCTTATCTCCCGCCGCGCGTCCGCGAGGGTATCTCTTTCCCGATCCACCTCAACCTTTAGGGCTTCCAGATCCGCCATCAGATTCGCCAGCAGCCGGTCCTGCTCCTGCCTGTACCGCTCCGCCGCGGTCAGGACCTCAACGTCGATCCCGTAACGTTTCGCAGTTTCAAACGCGTTGCTGTTCCCGGGCACCCCGTAACACAATCGGAACAGCGGGCGCAGGTGTTCCATGTCAAATGCCACGGAGACATTCATCGCGTTGGGGTTTTGCGCGCCATACCCCTTCAGGAGCTCAAAATGTGTCGTGACCATGACCGTCGCCTGTCGCCGCGCCAACACGTCCAGCATGCCCAGGGCGAGGGCGGCCCCTTCCGTCATGCCCGTCCCTGCGCCGATTTCGTCTATCAGGACCAGGCTCGACCCCGAACTCCTGTCAATAATCTTCTTCAGGTGCTGGATATGTGCCGTGAACGTGCTCAGGTCATCGGTGATACTCTGTTCGTCCCCAATCTCCGTGAAAACCTCTTCGTAGGGATAAATCTCGCCATCGGGTGCGGCCGGCACGGGCAGCCCCGCCTTGACCATCAGGGTGACAATCCCGAGGGACTTCAGGGTCACGGTCTTTCCGCCGGCGTTGACCCCGGAAAGGATAAGGACCCGTTTTCCCTCTGGCAGTCTGAGGTCGATAGGGATGACGTCACCCGTCTTCTGAGACAAAAGCAGGGGATGTCGCACCTGATTCAGCGTAAAACCCGGGTTAGCCCGCAGATTGACCGTCACCCCGTCAAATTCCTCCATGTAAAGAAGCCGCGCGTGAATCAGATCGAGCTCCGTGATAATCTGCCATCCCAACCTCAAAAGCGGCAGGCATGCCGCCACGCGCTGGCTCAGGTCACGCCTCACCTGTTCCTCTTCCCGCTCGATCTCCTGAGTGGTCATGGCGAGGGCGTTGTTCAGCTCCACACATTCGATCGGCTCCACGAAAAAGGTCAGTCGGCTTTGGGACTGATCGTGGATGATTCCCTGAACGGCGTGTTTCGCCCCCGCCTTGACGGGAAGCACGTAACGCCCGTTACGGATCGTCATGTACTGATCCGTCAGCTGGTCCCCGATACGCCTGGAGCGAATCATCCGTTCCAGGATGGTCTGGATCTCACGTTTCTGTCTGTCCGCCTTTTTCCTCAACTCCTTCAGGCGTGGGGAGGCCTGATCCCGGATGTACCCGGTCTGGTCTATCGCCTTGTCAATCGTTTTTTTCAGAGGGTAAAGCTCAGGTATCGGATCCCAGCGCCCAAGAACCGGGGAGTATGTCAGTTTCGCCTTCTCCTCCGCCTTCTTGAAATAGGTCCCGATCTCGCGGATTTTTTTCACAAAGAAAGCGATGTCCAGAAGCTCCGAGGTGTCCAGGACAACACCCGAAACCTTGAGCCGGTCAAGGATTCCCTCGACCCCGGGAACCCCTTCCAGCGCACAGGGGCCCACCTCGGACACAATCTTCCCGAGAGAAAGACAATGCTGGTAAATCTCTTCAATCTCTTCACGAGAAAGCCGGGGGGAAAGGCGGCGCATGGCCTCTTTTCCCCCCGGTGTCTGGCAAAATCCCTCGAAAATCGAAAGAACTTCGAAATAATCGAGGTGTTCTAACGTCCGCGTGTCCATCTAATTATACGCGCACTTCCCTTCCTGTGAGATCCCAAATGAACGGACGCTGCCCCTTTTCCTGGACAACGCGTCCTTGTTCATGATGCGTCTTCAACGAAATTCGTTACTCAACGAAAAAATATCTCTCTTTAAAACAAGATAATCAGAAAATCTGACAAATCAAGGGCTATTCTCAGAAAGAATAGCCCTCACGATCTGGTTGACACGTTTACCATCCGCCCGGCCCGCCACCTTCGGCATCACCGCCTTCATGACCTTTCCCATATCCTTGAGGGTGACTGCGGATACCTCGTCAATGGTTTCCCGGATCAGTTTTTTCAGGTCCTCTTCGCTCAATTGCTCTGGCAAATAGGCCTGGCAAATGGAGATAAAGGTTTCTTCCTTTTTGACAAGGTCAGCGCGATGACCCTGTTTAAACTGGGCGATCGCGTCATTGGACTGACGAACAAGCCCCTGAATGATACGGAGTATTTCATCATCTTCGAGCGGCTCTTTCTTCTCTATCTGCTTGTTTTTGACTTGAGACAGCACCATTCTCAGGGCAGAGAGCTTTTCCTTGTTCCCCGCCTTCATCGCCGCTTTCATATCCCGCGTAATCTTTTCAAGAAGCGTCATCGTCTGATTCCAGTATGATTTAATAATCCCTGTATTTACGCATACGCTTCAACGCGCGTTTCCTTGCCGCCAACGCTTTTTTCTTCTTTTTCACGCTCGGCTTCTCATAATGTTCCCGTTTCCGGAGCTCCGAAAGAATGCCCATTTTCTCGCACTGCTTGTTAAAACGGCGAAGAGCGCTTTCGAAGGATTCTCCTTCACCTACCACAACTCCAGGCATGCATTGTTCCCCTCCTTCCTTTATAAATTTTTTTAATCTAAATATTATATTAAAATAAACGTTTCTTGTCAATAATTTTTTTTAAATAACTTAAACTTTTTCGAACATCCGGACGATGGTCGAGTGTGAAGCGGCAGTGAACCGGATAACCGGCACCAACTCTATACGGCGTGCGATTCGGTTCTCCCAAAATCACTTTTACGACGGAGAAATCATGGGAGGACGCTCGGGAAAATTCCTTTGGAAGAGCGATTCCGTGGTCACATCCTCATCCTCGAAATCCTTCGCGGGTATAAACTCGAGGTCGAGGATCGCCTCTTTCAGCACCTCATCCATGTGCTCCACCAGGTGAACGTTCATGGCCTTGACTATCCTGGACGGAATTTCTTTCAGGTCTTTCTCGTTCTCGAGCGGGATGAGAATATCCGTGATACCCGCCCGGTGCGCCGCCAGCATCTTTTCCTTCAGCCCGCCGATGGGAAGCACGCGCCCGCGAAGGGTGATTTCTCCCGTCATGGCCACGGAGCTCCTGACAGGTTTATGGGTCAGTGCCGAGGCAATGGCCGTTGCCATGGTAATCCCCGCGGACGGCCCGTCTTTGGGCGTGGCGCCCTCCGGGATATGGATATGAAGATCCAGTTTCTGGTAAAAATTGCGCTTGAGGCCCAGCTCTTCCGCGCGCGACCGGATATAACTGACCGCCGCCTGAGCGGACTCCTTCATGATATCACCCAATTTGCCGGTCACGGTCAGCTTGCCCCGGCCAGGCAGTGTCGTCACTTCGATAACCAAAAGTTCACCGCCGACCTCCGTCCACGCCAGTCCCTTGGCGATCCCGATCCGATCTTCCTTCTCGCCTTTCTCATACCGAAATTTCGGAACACCCAGGTACTTAGGGATGTGACGAGAGGTGATTTTGAGCGTCTCAATGGCGTCATTGCGAACAAACTCTTTCGCCACCTTCCTCAAAACTGACGCGATTTCCCGTTCCAGGTTACGGACCCCCGCCTCACGGGTGTACTGCCGGATAATACGCAGGATCGCGCCGTCAGAAAAGTGAATACCCTTTCCTTTCAGGCCGGTCCGCTCCAGTTGCTTGTCAATCAAGTGACGCTTGGCGATCTGAAGTTTTTCCACTTCCGTGTATCCCGCAATCTTGATAATTTCCATCCGGTCCCTCAGGGGCGGCGGAATCGCCGGAAGGTAATTGGCCGTTGTGATAAACATCACATGGGAAAGGTCGTAATCCAAATCCAGGTAATGATCGTTGAAGGTGTTGTTCTGCTCCGGATCCAGGACTTCCAGCAGGGCAGATGAGGGGTCTCCCCGGAAATCGGTACTCATTTTATCGACTTCGTCCAGGAGGAAAACGGGGTTGCCACTTCCCACCTTTTTCATGGACTGGATGATTTTGCCCGGCAGCGCCCCCACGTAGGTCCGTCGGTGGCCGCGGATCTCCGCCTCGTCCCGCACGCCGCCCAGAGAGAGACGAACGAACTTGCGTCCCATAGACCGGGCGATCGACTTGGCAAGCGAGGTTTTCCCAACCCCCGGCGGCCCGACGAAGCAGAGGATATGCCCCTGTATCTTCCCCACCAGCTTCTGGACAGCGAGATACTCCACGATGCGTTCCTTCACATCCTTCAACCCGTAATGGTCTTCCTCCAGAATGCGCATACTCTCATCGATGTCAATCTTGTCCTGCGTGTATTCGTACCAGGGAAGCGAAAGTATCCAGTCGATATAGTTGCGTATCACGGCCGCCTCGGCTGACATGGGAGGCATCAGTTTCAACTTTTTCAGCTCCTCCCGGGCGCGCTTAGCCGCCTCTTTCGACATCTTCTTCTGGTTTATCTTGTTTTCCAGTTCTTTGATCTCGTTGACGAAGTCGCCCTTTTCTCCCAACTCCTTCTGGATGGCCCGCATCTGCTCGTTCAGGTAGAATTCCTTCTGCGTCTGTTCCACCTGCTTTTTGATGCGCCGGTTGATCTTGCGCTCCACATGAATAATTTCGATCTCCGCCTGGATGTTTTCCAACAACATCTCGAGCCGGATGAGGGGTGACTGCTCCTCCAGGAACCGCTGTTTTTTCTCGAGTTTCAAATCGAGCTGGCCCACCAGAGTGTCGGAAATTCGCTCCGGGTCATCCATATCGCCCAGGGCGTCCAGGACCTCCTGGGGAATCCCTTTTTTCAGCTTGGCGAGACGCGCGAAATTCGCCTTGACGCTTCTGACGAGGGCGAGAACCTCCGGGTTGATCACGTGATTCTGCGGGATGCTCTTCGCCCGGACCGCAAAGTAATCATCCGTTTTCAGAAATTCCATGATTCGGGCGCGCTGCTGACCCTCGACCAACACCTTGACGGACCCGTCCGGAAGTTTCAGCATCTGCACGATGGTTCCGATGGTGCCTACCTGAAAGATATCGTCGGGCGTCGGGCGAACGATCTTCGCCTCCTTCTGGGTGGCAAACATCAGCTTGCCTCCCTCACGTTCCGTCGCGACCTCCAGGGCCTTGACGGAAATATCCCTTCCCACGAAGAGTGGGACAATCATATACGGGAAGAGAACGACTTCCCGCAAGGGCAAGAGCGGGAATATATATTCCTGTGGTATCCCTTTAAACTCGTCCATTTAAGCTACATCCACCTCGTTTTCATAAACCACAATAGGCTTTTCCCCATTATTGATAACCTCTTCACTGATAACGACCTCCCGGACGTTTTTCTTGGAAGGAATCTCGTACATGAGATCCAGCATGGTCTGCTCCATGATGGACCGAAGCCCGCGCGCCCCGGACTTTCTGTTAATCGCCTCCCGGGCCACCGCCTTCAGCGCCCCGTCTGTAAAGGTAATGGAGACATTCTCCATCTCCATCAGGCGCTTGTACTGCTTGACCAAGGCATTCTTGGGCTTCCTGAGAATCTCCACCAGCGCCTCTTCATCCAGCTCGTTGAGGGTGGCAATCACCGGCAGGCGGCCAATCAGTTCCGGAATGAGCCCAAACCTCAGCAGGTCTTCGGGCTGAACCTCCCTCAGAATTTCTCCCAGCTCCTTCTCCACCTTGGTCTTGATGTCCGCCTCAAATCCCAGTGTGCTGCCGCCAAGCCTTCTTTCAATAATCTTTTCCAGCCCCGTGAAGGCGCCCCCGCAGATAAACAGAATGTTGGTGGTATCGATCTGCAGAAACTCCTGCTGGGGGTGCTTTCTTCCTCCCTTGGGAGGCACGTTGGCAACGGTACCCTCGATAATCTTCAGCAACGCCTGCTGCACCCCTTCACCGGAGACGTCCCGTGTAATGGACGGGCTGTCGGTTTTCCGGGAAATCTTGTCTATCTCATCGATATACACGATCCCCTTCTCCGTGCGTTCCACGTCGTAATCCGCCGCCTGCAGCAGGTTCAGGATAATGTTCTCCACGTCCTCGCCCACGTAGCCGGCCTCCGTCAGGGTCGTGGCGTCCGCGATGGTAAACGGTACGTTCAGAATCTTTGCCAGCGTCTGCGCCAGCAGGGTCTTCCCGGACCCCGTCGGCCCGATGAGGAGAATGTTACTTTTCTGCAGCTCTACGTCGTCCGAGTGGAGGTTGGAAGTGATTCGCTTATAGTGGTTGTACACCGCGACGGATAGAATCCGCTTGGCACGCTCCTGCCCGATCACGTATTCATCCAGGGCCTTCTTGATTTCCTCGGGTTTGGGTGCCTCCTCCAGGCTCCCGACATTCTCCTTGTCATCCTCCGCGATAATCTCGTCGCACAACCGGATACACTCGTCACAAATGTATACGCCGGGCCCGGCAATCAGTTTTTTGACCTCGTCCTGCGTCTTTCCGCAGAACGAACACCTCAATATTTCAGGTTTGGTGGTATCTTCGTTACCCATTTCCTTACCTCTTTTCCTTTTTTGCCGATTCCCCTCAAAAAGCGGGCAACCGGGTAAAACCGCTCAATTAAACCGGTATGAATCCATCACGCGTCTTCCTGCCGGGACTTCCTTTTTTCAATCACCTCGTCCACGAGGCCGTATTCGAGTGCCTCCTGGCCGCTCATGAAATAATCCCGGTCGGTGTCGATTCGTATCTTCTCTACATCCTGCCCCGTGTGTTTCGACAGAATCTCGTTCAGTTTCTCCCTCAGGGCGAGGATCTCCCGGGCGTGAATATCGATATCCGAGGCCTGCCCCTGAAACCCACCCATGGGCTGGTGCAGCAGGATTCTGGAATGCGGCAGGGTGAAGCGTTTCCCCTTCGTGCCCGCCGCCAGCAGCACGGCCGCCATGCTTGCCGCCTGTCCGAGGCAGAGGGTCGTGATATCCGGCTTGATAAACTGCATCGTGTCATAGATGGCGAGCCCGGACGTGACAACTCCGCCCGGCGAATTGATATAAAGGTGGATATCCTTGTCCGGGTTCTCCGCCTCCAGAAACAGCAACTGGGCGATTACCAGGTTCGCGATCGTATCGTCGATGGGCGCCCCCAGAAAGATAATCCTCTCTTTCAGCAGCCGGGAATAAATATCATAGGCCCGTTCTCCGCGGCCATCCTGTTCAACAACAATGGGAATCAATGCGCTCATGGGATTATAATCTTTCCTTTCTCTTCAGTGTTTTCTTCGGAACCTTCCTGGGCCTCCTGAAGCTTTTCAGTCCCTTCCCCCTCGTCGCCTTCCTTGACCCATTCCACGACCGCGTGCTCCCTCAGGTACGCGAGGGTCTTGTTTCGAAGGAGTTCATCCTTCAGGCTGCCCAACTGCTCCTGATTCTTCTCGTAATAATTGCGTATCTGCTCCACGCCGATCCCCGTATCGTTCGACAGTTTCTCGTAATGGGCGTTCAAATCCTCCGGCGACACCGTCATGTTTTCCTTTTTGGCGATCCCGTCGAGCAACAGCATCGACTTAACCTGCCGCTCCGCAAGCTCTTCGAAAACCTTTTTCTGGGGATGCTTTGACAGAGGGACCTCCTCAACCTTCACACCCTGCCGTTTCTGGTCGTTCTGGTACTTCTGCAAAAGGTATTCGGCCTGTTTCGTAATCCAGGAACGGGGGACTTCAAAGCTGAAGCGTTTCAGCAGGAACGTCAGAATCTGCTCTTCCATCCACTGATTGTTAATCTCCTCACGTTCCTTCTCTATCTGCCCCCTTACGAACTCCCGAAAGGCGGCCACATCCTCAAAATCACCAAATCCCTTGATAAAGGCCTCATCCAGTTCCGGGAGCTGAAGCCGCTTGACTTCCTTGACCTTGATATTGAACGAGGCCTCTTTCCCGGCCAGGTCTTTATTTGGGAAATCTTCCGGATACGTCAGGGTAAAGCTGCGCGTCTCCCCAACCTTGGCTCCCATCAGGGCCTTGTCAAACTCCGGCAGGGTATCCGGGCTGCCAAGTTTGTGAAGCGCGTCATTCTTTTTGTTATCCTCAAAGGGTTCTCCATCCACTTCCCCCTCATAATCGATGATCAGGTAATCCCCTTCCTGGGCCTCGTAATCTTCCTCCGCCGCCACCAGCCGGCCCTGCATCCTGCGCATTCTGTCGATGGCGTTATCCACATCCACGTCCAGGACCTCGACAATCCGCGACTTGACCGGTATCCCCTCATACCCAGACAGTTCAGGCAGGTCGGGAACGACTTCCACCTTCGCCTTGAACAGGAAATCCTTCCCCTCTTCCAGACCGTCAAAATGGATCTCCGGGCTTGAAACCACCGGGATATCGTGTTTCATCAATGCCTGCTTGTAATGTTCCGCCACCAACTGGTTTTCCGCCTCTTTGACGGCGTAGTCCTTAAAATGCGCCCGGATCACGCTCTCCGGCGCCTTTCCCTTCCGAAACCCCTTCAGTTTTGCCTCTTTCCTCAAATCCTTGAAGATTTTCGCCAGGGTTTCATCTACCTCGGCTGCCGGAACCGTGAACGACAACTCACGTTCTACCGGGCTGATTTCCTCAATCTTAACGTCCATTTCCACCCTTTCCGCATGGTGCGAGAGAGGGGACTCGAACCCCTACGGGAAACCCGCTGGATCCTAAGTCCAGTGCGTCTACCAGTTCCGCCACCCTCGCCAGATGCCTAATTTTTTTCTTATTTTTTAATATAGACATAATCGTAGTTTCTGTCAATAACTAAAAAACGCGCCCGATTGAAGCAAAAAGGCCTTTTCAGTGCTCGGAAATCCCCTCCACATCCTCCAGGAATGCGCCGACATCCCCGGTTGCCATCGCCTTTTTGAAAAGCGCCAGCCCCCTGGCGTATTTGCTCTCCTTCCCCTCCCGCATGGCATACGTCTCTTTCAGGGATTCCCCCAGTGCCACGAGACGGTCCCGGCTGCCGGATTTCAGCTCAATCTCCAGCTCCAGGACCGGCTCCTCCAGGCCATAGCTTCGAATCTTTCCCTCATCGATCACGGCGTCAATTTCCGTGCCATCCTCAAAACGCAGCAGCGCGCCCGTCCGGTCCACCAAGACCTCAAACAGCACGATGAGTCTCTTGCCCCCGACAAGCGACTTCAGGGCTTCCGCCAGCGCCGCGTCCTCAAAAATCTCCAGGTCCATGGTGGGGTAAGGAATGTCAACCTCCCATTCGTCCCGGACATACAGGCCGGCGTCATAACTCTTCCCGCGCTTGATGGCCGCTTTCCAGCGGTTCCCCTCCAACCGGTTTCGGAAAGCAAATCCATGCGCCGATAGGTCGAGGGAAGCGGTGTCGATATAGCTGGTTTTCAACACGGCTGTCGAAGGGTTTGTCTCCAGGTAAGGCCGGATCAGGGGCAGGTCAAAGACATTTCTCAGCAGGTTCATATCCTCGCACAGCAACTTTATCTCGATTTCCCGTCCCATCTCATACCTCACCCCTGGCCTCAAGCAGCCAGTCCCTGAATCGCTTGAAATGCGCGTTTAACGACCATCTGAGCCTCTTGTCGAAAAAATGTGGCTCCCAGCCATCCTCCTCCAGGAGATCCGTAACCCATAAAAGGGCCGCCCCGCGGATGGAAACCGTTTGGCTCACACTGAAAAAAGCGGATGTCTCCATATCAATGGCGCCAACACCACGGGCCGTCACCTCGCGAACCAGCCGGCGCGTTTCCCGATAAAGCCCGTCGGTTGAAAACACGGCGTTTTGGTAAACCCGGCATTTCCTTCCAAACTCCACGAGCAACTCAGCGTACAGCCTCTTATCCGGGAAGGAAAGCGGACGATTTCCATAATAGCGGCTGACCCCTTCCCCCACGCGCGCGTAGGGAGGGAGCAGCAGGTCGCCTGGCGCGTGGCGGGTTCCAATTCCCCCGGCCAGTCCCAGGAAAAAGGCCTCCCGGACGCCAAAGGCAGCGAACTCTTCCAGAATGACCGCCACGTTGGCAGCCCCCATGGGGCAATGCGCCAGCACCCCTCTTCGGCCGCCCGAAACGTAATGGCAAACGGGCGGAGATTTCCACGACCACGCCTTCAGCGGTTCCGCCCCGAAAAGCTTTACCAACCGCCTGAAAAGCGGAAACACCGGTGTGACGACAGCCGTCCCCGGCAGGGCCATCTCTCCCGGAGATATCCCGTGCCTGCCAGCCAGGCTCTCGGCAAGTTTTCGGGGGGTAACAAGTGGAGGGTCAGGGTCCGACAATCTTTCAGCTACCTTCAGTGGGCGGGGAATCGGGAGGGGTTTCCGGCGTCTTCGCGGCCTCGGCCTTTTCAGGCCCCTCGATTTCTTTCACGCCCTCGCGC
>WGDA01000169.1 GCA_015493505.1 Pseudomonadota bacterium
TCGGGAAACTCAGCTCCGAGATCGAGGCCGCGTACCCGTTCCTGAGGGAAAGCCTGTTCACCGTGGCCGCCAAGATAGAGATGGAGATCGCGCAGCTCTCAGAGGATGACGCGGCGGCGTTCCTGGAAGACTTGGGGATAGCGGAAAGCGCCATGAACCGGCTGATCCATCTATGTTACCGAAAGCTGGGGAGAATCTCGTTCTTCACCGTGGGGAAGGACGAGGTGAAGGCATGGACGATTCCGGAGGGACTCCCCGCCGCCAAGGCCGCCGGGGTGATTCATTCTGATTTCGAACGCGGATTTATCAAGGCGGAGGTCATCGCCTTCGAGGACCTCATGAACGTGGGGGGGATTCCCGAAGCCCGCCAGAAAGGCCTGCTCCGTCTGGAGGGAAAGGAGTATCCCGTCAAAGACGGTGACGTCATCACCTTCCGGTTCAACGTGTAGACAGAGTCATGACGTTTAACGAAAATCCCGGCAAGGGGGTAAAACCGTCCCTGCGCCCCGCCCATTACCTTCTCTTCGGATTCGCGGGAACTATCCTCATTGGGGCGCTGCTGCTCTGGCTCCCCATCAGCAGCAACGGAAACCCCATCTCGTTCGTGGATGCCCTGTTTACCTCCACCTCCGCCGTGTGCGTGACGGGCCTGATCGTGGTCGACACGGGAACAAAGTTCACGCATTTCGGGCAGATGGTCATCCTGACCCTCATCCAGTTGGGCGGGTTGGGCATCATGACCTTTTCCGTCTTCTTCATGATTCTTCTGGGAAAACGAATCTCCTTCAAGGGTCGCGCTGCCATTCATGACAGCTTCAGTCACTCCCCCTTCAAGAATTTTTCCGGCATGCTGAAGGCGATTTTCGCCCTGACCTTCGGGATCGAGGCGCTGGGGGCGCTGGGGCTGACTCTGTTTTTCCTTAAAGATTTTCCCCTGAAACGCGCGCTGTACCTGGCCGTCTTCCACTCGGTTTCCGCCTTTTGCAACGCGGGGTTCTCACTCTTCCCCGACAGCCTCATCCGGTATCAGAACAACATCGGCGTCAACATCATCTTCATGGCCCTGATCGTCCTGGGGGGGATTGGCTTTCTCGTCCTGATCGACCTTCCCGCCCTCTTCGATCGTCACCGTCATCTTTCCCTCCACTCCAAGATCGTCCTGGCTACCACCGGCGCCCTGATCCTGGGCGGAGCCCTGTTCATTTTCCTGAGTGAATACGGAAATCAGCTTACCGCTCTCCCCTGGAGGGGAAAGATTCTCGCCTCTTTCTTCCAGTCCGTGACGCCCCGCACGGCGGGATTCAACACCCTGAATTACGCGAAACTGACCCACGCCACCCTCTTTTTCACCGTCTTTCTCATGTTCGTGGGGGCCTCACCGGGATCCTGCGGCGGCGGCATCAAAACCAGTACGTTTACCATCCTCATCCTGATGATCTGGCGGCGCATCCACGGGCACCGGAAGGTCTCTCTCCTCAAGCGCACCCTCCCACAAGGCGTGACGGACCGGGTCATCATCATCACCTTCCTGGCCTTTGTGACTGTTTTTGTGGCCACCCTGCTCATCCTCATGGTGGAAAGCTGGGGCGTGCCCTATGGAATGGCGCGATGGCACCTGATCAACGTGCTGTTCGAGGTGGTCTCGGCCTTTGGCACGGTAGGGCTTTCCACGGGCATCACCGCCTTTCTTTCATCCGCCAGCAAGGTGATTCTGGTGTGCGTCATGTATCTGGGGCGGGTGGGACCGGCAACGGTCGCCTTTTCACTGCGCCCCCAGGAAGAAGAGCATTTTCAGTACGCGGAAGAATCCGCCATGATCGGTTAGAGGGATTCCAGCGGCAGACGGGAAACGGCATTCAGGGAAAAGGGGTCCCGCTGGCCCTGCTCCAGACGGATCTTCCCCGCGTAGGCGATCATGGCGGCGTTGTCCGTGCAGTATTCCAGCCGGGGGATCACCACGCGAATCCCTCTTTTCCCAGACTCTTTCACCAATCCCTCTCTCAGGCGGTGATTGGCCGCGACCCCGCCGGTAACCACCAGCTCCTTCAAGCCTGTCTCATCAAGGGCGAAAAAGGCCTTTCGAATCAGGGCGCGCACGACCGCCTCCTGGAAAGAGGCGCACAGGTCTCGCTTGACGTCTTCGGGGATCGCGGCGCCCTCCCCCTGTTTCACCCCCATTTTTTTGACCGTGTACACCAGTGCCGTCTTGAGGCCGCTGAAGCTGAAGTTTAGGTTATCCCGCTGCGGAAATCCAATGGGGAAATCGAAGGCCTTCCGGTTGCCTCCCTCCCGGGTCATCCGGTCGATGGCCACCCCCCCCGGGTAGGGAAGGCCCAGGAGCTTCCCCGCCTTGTCCAGGGCCTCGCCCGCGGCGTCATCCACCGTTTTCCCCAGAAGCTCATAACGCCCGTAGCCGCTGACCTTGTAGAGGCTGGTGTGCCCCCCAGAAACAATCAGGCCCAGAAACGGAAAACGGGGCGGCGGGACCGTCGTATCGAGAAAGGGGGACAGCAGGTGCCCCTCCAGGTGATGCACCCCCACGAACGGTTTCCCCGCGGCCCATGCCAGGCCCTTGGCGAACGAAAGCCCGACGAGCAGGGCGCCGACCAGGCCCGGGGCGAACGTGGCCGCAATCCCATCGATCCGTTCCAAAGGGGTCTCCGCCTGTTTCAGCGCCTCCAGCGTGACGGGCACGACCGCCTCGATGTGCCTGCGCGCCGCGAGTTCCGGGATCACGCCTCCAAACGGCGCGTGGTCGGATATCTGCGAACGAACCACGCTGGACAGGATTTCACCGTCACGCCCCACCACTGCCGCCGCCGTTTCGTCGCAGGAGGATTCAATGCCCAGGACAACCATCAGAAAACCATCCAGGGCCGGGGAAGAAAAATCTCGTGATAGAGCTGCAGGGCGTACTGATCTGTCATGCCCGCGATAAAATCGCAGACCCACCGGTGGACGGGAACATCGGAATTCAGGGGCTTCCACTGCGCGGGAAGGCGAGAGGGGTCTTCCATAAAATACCCAAACAGGTCTTCGAGAATCTTGGAGGCCTTCTGAAAATCCGAGGCAACCCGCGGGCTGGTGTAAACCCTTTCATACAGAAAGGAACGCAACCGCAGGACCAGGTCCTCTGTCGGGGGAGTGAATCGAATGGAAATCAGCGGATCCTGCGCCAAACAGGTTTCCAGCACATCGACCACGAGGGTGTTGATACGTTTCGAGTGGGTCTCCCCCAGGCCTGACAGAATTTCGCCCGGAACATCCTTCTGGGTGATGATGCCGCTTCTCAGGGCGTCATCCAGGTCATGGTTGACATAGGCGATGACATCAGAGATCCGAACCACCTGCCCCTCAAGGGTGGCGGGCGCATCCTCCGGGTTTTTCGGGATAATGCTGCCCAACCCCTTGGAATGTTTTACGATGCCGTCCCGCACCTCGAAGGTCAGATTCAGGCCCCTTCCCTCCAGCTCCAGCGTGTCCACCACCCGCAGGCTCTGCTCGTAATGCCGAAAGCCCCCGGGCACGATCCGGTTCAGTACGCTCTCCCCGGCATGGCCAAAGGGGGTATGCCCCAGGTCATGCCCCAGCGCGATGGCCTCCGTGAGGTCTTCATTCAGCCCCAGCGCCTTGGATATGGTCCGGGCAATCTGGGAAACCTCCAGGGTATGCGTCAGGCGTGTTCGGTAGTGATCGCCCGCCGGCGATAAAAAGACCTGGGTCTTGTGTTTCAGGCGCCTGAACGACTTGCTGTGAATGATGCGGTCCCGGTCATGCTGGAAGGCGGGCCGGATATCGTCTTCCTTTTCCGGTATCAGCCGCCCCCGGGTCCGGCTGCTCAGGGTGGCGTACGGGGATAGGACCGCCCGTTCCTTCTGTTCGAGTGTTTCCCGTATGGTTGGCATTCTCTCGCCTCAGAGCTTCTTCTTCTGCAGGGCTTCCAGGTCCTTGTTCGCCCCCATGACCACCATCATGTCGCTGTCCTTGATGACGAAATCCGCGCCCGGGATCATAATCATCTTCTCCGGCACGAACTCCTTGATGGCGATGACCTGAACGCGGTATTTTTTTCTCAGGTCGATCTCCGCCAGGGTCTTGCCGATGAACTCCGGCGGGGGCGCCATCTCCATGATGCTGTAATCGGGCGCCAGGGTCAGGAACTCGATGACGTTTTGTGAGGTCAGGCTATTGGCCACCTTGACCGCCATCTCCCGCTCCGCGAAGATGACGTCTGTCGCGCCAATCTTTTCCAGGATCTTCGCGTGGTCATTGGTCATGGCCTTGACCACAATATGGCCGACACCCATCTCCTTGAGGTAGAGTGTCGCCAGGATACTGGCCTCCATGGGGTTTCCAATCGCCACGATTGCCACGTCAACCTCCGGAACGCCAAGACTGATCAGCGCGTCCTTGTCTGTGGCGTTAGCCACGACCGCCTGGGAGCAGAAATCCTTTATCTCCTGCACCACTTCCCGTTTGAGGTCAATGGCGATGACATCATGTCCCTTTTCGAAAAGGGTTTTCACGAGATAAAACCCGAACCGCCCCAACCCGATAACCGCGAATCGCCGCATGAAGGCTCCTTTCCGTTTTCATTGACATCTCGGCCGCAAGCTTTTAAGATGCCCCAAGAGATTTATAAGTTTATAATTCCTGGAAGGGATGATGTCAAATAAGATTCTTGTCACGGGAGGCGCAGGGTATATCGGGTCCGTCACGGTATGGGCGCTGCTCCGGTCCGGATACGAGGTGGTCATTCTCGACACCCTCGCCAAGGGGCACCGGCAGGCGCTGCCGGAAACTTGTACGTTCGTGAAGGGGGACATTGGTGACACCTCCCTCGTGCGACAGGTCATCCGGGCCCACGGAATCGAGCGGGTCATTCATTTCGCCGCCTTTTCCCTCGTGGGGGAATCGGTTGAACACCCGCTCAGGTACTTTCAAAACAACCTCGTTCAGGGAATCCGTTTCATCGATACCTGCGTGGAAAACGGCGTTACCTCCTTCATCCTTTCCTCCACGGCGGCCGTTTACGGAGATCCCGTCCACATTCCCATCGTCGAAACGCACCCCCTCGCCCCGAAAAACCCCTACGGGTTTTCAAAGCTGGGCCTGGAACAGGTGCTGACCAGTTACCGCCAGACCCATGGGCTGAACGTGGCGTTTCTCCGCTACTTCAACGCGGCGGGCGCGGATACCATGAACGGGATCGGTGAGGATCATACCCCGGAGACGCACCTGATTCCCATCATTTTTCAGACGGCGCTTGGCAAACGCGAAAAGGTCTTTGTTTTCGGCGGGGATTACGACACCCCGGACGGAACGGCCATCCGCGACTATATCCACGTCTCGGACCTTGCCCAGGCCCATATCAAGGTTCTGGAGAGGGTCGGGGGAGGCCTGAAACACCTCGCCTACAACCTGGGTATCGGTAAGGGCTATTCCGTCCTCGAGGTCCTTACCATGGCCCGGGAGGTCTGCGGGCGGGAGATTCCCTATGAAATAACCGGCAGGCGGACAGGCGACCCGCCGATCCTCGTGGCATCCCCCGACCGCTTTCACGCAGAATTTGGATGGGAACCCCAATTTGGTGAATTGAGGGATATCCTCGCGTCCGCCTGGCAGTGGCATCAGACACACCCGGAGGGATATCAGGGAGAAGCGCGTGGTACCGCTTGACAAGCTTCACGACGCATGCGGCATCTTTGGCGTTTACAATCACCCGGAGGCCGCCAACCTGACCTACCTGGGGCTGTACGCCCTGCAGCACCGGGGGCAGGAAAGCGCGGGGATCGTTTCCTCTGACGGCCACACGCTGCATGCCTACAAGGGTATGGGGCTGGTGGCGGATATCTTCACGGAACCGGTTTTAAAGACTCTCCCGGGAAACAGCGCCATCGGACACGTGCGGTATTCCACTACGGGATCCAGCCAGATAAAAAACGCCCAGCCGTTTGTGGTGTCGGGAGGGATGGGTCATATTGCCATCGCCCACAACGGAAACCTGACCAATGCCATGGAAATCCGCAAGGAGCTGGAATCCTACGGCTCCATCTTTCAATCCACCATGGATACGGAAGTCATTATCCATCTGATGGCCATCTCCCGGGAAGAAACGTTTCTGGGGCGGTTGACGGACGCCCTCTTTCGGGTCCAGGGGGCCTACAGCCTGCTGCTCTTGACTGAAAACACCCTGGTCGCCCTGCGCGACCCCCGGGGCTTTCGGCCCCTTTCCATCGGAAAGCTGGGAGAGGCCACGGTCGTGGCTTCCGAATCCTGCGCCTTCGATCTTATCGGGGCCCGGTTCGAAAGGGAGATCGAACCGGGAGAGATTGTCTTCATCGGCCCCGAGGGGATGGCGTCCTACAAGCCCTTCGCGCCCGTGGCGCAGAGTCCCTGCGTGTTCGAATTCATCTATTTCGCGAGGCCGGACAGCATCATCTTTGGGAAAAATGTTTACGAAGTCCGGAAGGAGCTGGGACGCCAGCTCGCGCGAGAACACCCGCGCGAAGCCGACATCGTGATCCCGGTCCCCGATTCCGGCATGCCTTCCGCCATTGGATACGCCCAGGAGGCGGGCATTCCCCTGGAGCTTGGCCTCATCCGCAACCATTACGTGGGCCGGACCTTCATCGAGCCCAAACAGTCCATCCGGCATTTCGGGGTCAAGATCAAGCTGAACCCTGTCAATGGTATCCTTCGGGGAAAGCGGGTGGTGGTCATCGACGACTCTATCGTCCGGGCCACGACGGGGCGCAAAATCATCAAGATGATTCGAAGCGGGGGCGCCAGGGAGATCCATTTCCTCATCAGCTCTCCCCCCACGCGTTACCCATGCTTTTACGGGATCGACACGCCCACCAAGAGCGAGCTGATCGCTAACTCCCATTCCATGGAAGAAATCAGGAAATATATCACGTGCGACTCGCTGGGATATCTGAGCATGGACGGGTTGAGAAAGGTTGTCCGCGACGACACATCGCCTTTCTGCTTCGCCTGTTTTGACGGAAAGTACCCTGTCGAATTTCCCACCCGGATCCCCGAACCGCAAATGCCCCTTTTCTACCGTCTCTGAGTCCCATGGATGAACGCGAAAAACGTCTGCTTGATCTGATCTTTCACCGGTCATACGAAGAACGGCCCGTGGTGCTCGCGTCCGGAAAACAGAGCTCTTTCTACATCGACGGAAAACAGACCACGCTGCACCCGGAGGGGGCATACCTCACGGGAGAACTTTTTTACGAAAGAATTCGCGCGAACGGCGATCCGGTCGCCGCAGTCGGCGGACCCACCCTGGGGGCCGATCCCATCGTGACCGCTATCACCATCGCGAGCTTCCTTCGCGGAGATCCCCTTCCCGGCTTCCTGATTCGCAAGGAACCGAAGGACCATGGAACCATGCGGTGGATAGAAGGTATAAAATCCCTCCATCCGGGCGCCACCGTGGCCCTCGTGGAAGACGTCATAACCACGGGCGGTTCGCTTTTGAAAGCCATCAGAATCGTCAGAGACCTGGGTTATACCGTAGCGGTCGCCGGGGTTCTGCTGGATCGCGAGGAGGGTGGCACCGAGGCGATTAAATCCGAAGGGGTGCCCTTCTTCTCCCTTTTCACCATTGGAGACCTGCGAAACCTCAAACAGGCCCGATCTTCTTCACGATAGACGCAACTTTCCCCTTCATCCGGTCCCCCTTTCCCTTCCGGATATCCAGCGTCACCGTCGCGTACACGCGGCCGCAGTCAGGCTCCAACCATTCGTAGGCATCTTCGATGAGCCTCAGGGCTTCCCTCACGGTTTCCGTCTCAAAAATGGTTCCCATAGCCGTGAGCTGATAAGGGACATCGCCCTCCTGAAACATTTTCAGAATCCGGCTGACATAGGGACTGACACTCTCCCCTTTGTCCGTCGGGAACATGGCAAACTCGACCAGCACACTCACGCGATTTCCTCTCCTTCCGTGGGTTTGTCGCCCGCGCCCTCTGAGGAATTCTTGTCTTCATTAGGTGTCCCTTGCAGGGCCCGCGCGGCGTCCTCGTCCACGCTCCTGAGATGCAGATCGGTCTGGGGAAAGGGAACCTCGATCCCGGCTTCCCTGAATCTTCGATCAATGTCACGGTTCAGGTCATCCTGAATCTCGCCGGTGCTTTCCAGGAATTCATCCACCCACACACGCAGTTCAAAGTTCAGGGAGCTGTTTCCAAACTCAAGGAACAGCGCCTGAGGCTTGGGATACTTGAGGACACTCGAATTTTCCTCGGCGCACTTGATAAGAATCTCGGTCACTCTATCAATATCCGATCCGTAAGCCACCCCCACCGGAACGCGCACGCGGACACGACGGCTGGCCAATGTCCAGTTTGTGACCTTCTCCGTGACGAGGGAGCTGTTCGGGATGACGATTTCGGCATTGTCCAGGGTTTGAACCACCGTGGACCGCAAGCCCAGCCGTTTGACCACCGCCATGTCATTGCCAATCTGAATCGTGTCCCCCACCTTAACGGGGCGTTCAAACAGCAAAATCAACCCGCTGGCGAAATTGTTGACAATCGCCTGAAGGCCGAAGCCAATCCCCACCCCAAGGGCGCCGCCAATAATGGTCAGGTTGGTCAGCCCAAACCCTAACACACGGAGCGACAGCAGAAATCCAATGAGGATGATGCCGTAATGCACCAGGCGCGTAATGGAGATTCGGACTCCCTGGGAGATCTGGCGGCGGGGCAACACCTCCTGCAACAGCAATGTCTGAACCGTCCAGGAGATAAGAAAGGCCCCATACAAAACCAGCGCTGAAACCACGACAATTCCCAGGGACACCTTCATGGAACCGATGGAAACTCCCATGTTGAACAGGGAACGCAGGGCTTCCTCCCGCGTTGGAAACACCTCCCAGACTACCAGACACGTGACCAGCAGCAGGCCGGAGAAAAACAGAACAAAAAGGGGCTTGATCCGGGAGAGGACCACCGGGACATTCTTTTTCAAAAGCGCGAAAGGCAACCGGTTCAACAGCATCTCAACCAGGCCGAAAGAGACAAGGTACAGCATCCACATCTCAAGAAAGGCGAAGATGGTCAGGAGAAAAGATTCGATTAGATATAGGGCGAGGTGGGCGTACCCAATGAACTCCGCCACAATAACGGCCAGCAGCAGGACACTCCCCAAGCGCAGGGCGAAAATCAGGACTTCGTTCCCTTCCCCCTGCCGCTTATGACAGCTTTCCTTCACACAGAAGTATATCCCGAAACCGGAAAGTAACAGGACGGCAAGCCTGAGAATCGGCCAGGGCACCACCACCATCCCAAACATGGAGGCAATGAGAATCAGAATACCCAGGCGATATAGAACCCGCCATTTCCAGGCCTCGGCGAAAAAGGTCCTGGAAAGATAAATCACGGTCACCACGATGGCGAATTGAAAAGCGGGATACCAGCCAGGCGGCATGGGGCTGACCACCAGCCAAAAAAGGTTCAGGCAAATGAAAAACGCCGTCGCGTGCGACCTGTCCACAAACTTTCGCCACAGGGAGAAGTCACCCAGCCCCTTTCCCGTCTGCCGGATAAAAAACGCCAGGATAAAGGTTAACAGCACCACACCCAGAAGCACCCAGAAATTATCCAGGACATGTTTCCCCTGCTGGCCCACGAAAACGGCCAGCTCTTCCAGACCCTCCTGAAACAATTCCCTGTCAAACTGTCCGAAAAACTCGCCGACAAAGACGAGAGGGATGCCTCTCTGAAAAATATTTCCCTTCAATGCCTTCAGGTGCTGATCCGCGATACTGATAAACTCCTGAGCCTTCAGCTGCAGGTCGCTGACGCGCTCCTGCATCTCAAGCAGGGGCTCGAGCCTTTCATCCAGCAGTTTCATGGCCTTGTTCACCGTTGCGAAAGCCTGTTCGTAGGCGTGCCGCTCAATGGGGGGCGTGGAAGGCTTCCACAGGTTTTTCTTCCAGGCCTTTAACTGGCTTCTCCTTTGAGCCCATTCACGACGTTCCTTCAGAATACTCTGCACGACCAGTTTAAGTTTCTTGCTCAATCGCGTGAGAAGAAGGGACTCACGGATCAGCTCTCCTTCCAGGTACCTGAAGTGATGGTAGTTGCTCCTGGAGACATCCTTGAACAGCTTCATGTCTCCCGCCAGCGCGCCCACATCACGCGAAATCACGTTGAGTTGTCCTTGGACCTTTTTAAGGCTTATCAAAGGGACAGACGGCATTTTCAGGTCGTAATATGCCCGGGCCACATTGGAGGCGTAGGAAACAATATCCACAATCCCCACTTGTGAGGGAGAAACGGGGGTGGTTGCGCCCTTTTTGTGGGGTGGCAGGAGGACCTTTTGAAAGTTCAGAGAAAACCCGGAACCGGTCCAGGCAAGCAGGAGAAAAACGGCTAACAATAAACAAAACGTGATTTTTTGTCTGTCTGAACTGGGGTTCATGGTCTTGGTCCCTACCGGTCACGTCCGGCATTTATTTTTTTCAACTCAGGGTTCTTTATATCATATCCCCTTCACTCTATCCAAACGGCGAGTGCATTCAAAGAGTAGGCAGACTAAGCCATATGAGGCAGTGGTACCTTCATTTTCAGGACAAGTAACGTGATATCGTCCGAGGGATCCGCGCCTTGGGCGAAATCACGGACATCCGCGAAAACCCCTTCAGCCAACCGCTTCGCGGAGGGCCTTTCTGCCTGGGACAAAACACCTTTCAAACGGGTATCTCCATAAAAATCCCCACGCGTGTCCATCGCCTCCGTCACCCCGTCCGTATAGATTACGAGGTACGCGCCCGGAGCAAGCGCAACCGTCTGTGAGGCATAAACATACTCTCCTTCAATACCAAGGGCCAATCCCCTGTCAGACGACAGGGGAGACACGCTTCCCTTCTCACTCAGGAGATATGGAGGGTTATGCCCCCCATTACAGTAAGAGAGGGCCCCATCCCGCACATCGAGGATACCAAGGAAGAGGGTCACAAACATCATGTTGGGGTTATTTCGGGCAAGATCATGGTTGACACGACCCACGATGGCCGCGGGATCGGTGCTGCCATGGGTATCCGACTGAATGAGTGTCTTGGTAACAGCCATGAAGAGAGCGGCGGGAACCCCTTTCCCTGAAACGTCTCCAACCACAAAACAAAGGTGATCCTCGTCTATGAAGTAGAAGTCGTAAAAGTCTCCTCCCACTTCCCGCGCCGGCTCCAGGATGGCGTAGATGTCGAATTCCTTGTGATCAGGAAAGGGGGGGAAAGTCTTGGGAACCAGCCCCATCTGGATGTCCCGGGCGATCCGCAGCTCACTCTCGATCTTTTCCTTCGCTGCGGTGGTGGTCTTCAGATCGTTAAAGTATTTTTTTAGGGACTCTTTCATATGTTCGAATGAACGCGTCAAAACGCCCACCTCGTCTTCATGATTCACGGCGGGAAGGGAGGCATCCCAATTCCCTTCGGCGATCTTTTCCGCCGCATCCGAAAGGACTTTCAAGGGGCGCGTGATACCACCGGTAACCAGAACCACCACACACAGAAGCAGCCCGAATCCCGCCAGGCTGATGAACAGTACCTTTTGATTGAGCCTGCGGATATCGGATAGAAGTTCCTTCTTGGGAAAAATGAGCCCCAGCGACCACCCGTTTGACCGAAGAGGGCCAAACGCGATCCAACTCGGATGCCGGACAAATGGACCAGAGTATGGCAGGTACCCCGTCTCTCCCCTCACCATTTTCAGGCCCAACGCGGAAAGGGCCGGATCCTTCTCCTCTTTCGCCACGTCAAAGATGGTGCGGCGCATGATGAACCGTCTGTTGGGATGGGTCACGAACGTCCCCATCTTGGAGATAAGAAATCCGTATCCCGTCCGGCCGATCCTGATTGAGGAGATCATGTGCTGGAGCCATTCCAGTGAGACATCCGCCGTGGCCACCCCTATGAACTCCTTCTTGCCGGAGACGACCTTGTAGAGGGGGACAGAGTAGGTGGACATGACTATTTCTCCGGCCTTGTCGTAGTAGGGCTCCACCCAGGCCGGACGATTGAGAAGCTGGGGCATCATGTACCAGCTCCAGGAGAAATAGTTATAGGGAATGTTCTTGAATTTCAGCTTGCCGTGAGATTTATAAAAGTAGGGAGCAAAGAATCGTTGTTTGGGGTCGAACTCGTAGGGTTCAAGGGAAATCGTGCTCCCGTAGATCTCCTTGTTCTCCTCAACGACCCGGCGGAGGAGAAAATAAATCGCCTCCTTGTTGGTGGCGATCCGCCGGTCCTCCATGGGAATGCTCAAGGCCTCTGTCGCCTTTTCCATGGAGAAAAAGATGATATCCATGCGGTTGATGGTGGACTTAAGCTTCTCCCGCGCGTTGTTCTCAATCTGCCGCTCGATCATCCTGCGGGAGAATGTATAATTATACCCCAGGACGAGAGCCAAAATGAAGGACACGCCGGCAACGAGCAGGAGCGTCAAACGAAAGGCAAGCCCACGCTTAATCTTCTTCATGCGCTATACTCTCCCAGACATGAGTGGGATCCTGAAGGTCAACTGGTTACTCCTCCCCTTTCGTTCGTACCGGAGGTTCGGGATCATCTTTTTGATCAGCAGGATACCCATCCCCCCGATCGGACGCTCTTCCAACATCTGGCTGGTATCAGGCTCCGGGGCCTTCAAGGGGTCGAAAGGAACACCCCAGTCACGGATAATCAACATAACCGCGTCACCCTGGCGCGCGCACTCCATTTCGATATCCCCCACCCCCTCCGGATAGGCGTAGTGAATCACGTTCACTATCGCCTCCTCCGAGGCGATGGCGACATGCTGCTGCCTTGTGGGGTCGAGACCGGCCTCGCGGGCGCAGGTCTCCACGAAGGCAAGGAGTCTTCCGAGGTTTTCCATCGTGGCCGGCAGGATAATGCGGCTCATGTTCGTTGCTCTCTCTCCAGGCGGAAGGTCATTTTTTCGCCCCGCGGCGCTCCCAGTCGGCCTTGACGATGGCCGCTATTTTTCGGGCGCGTTCATAATATATTTTCATCTCTTCCCAAAAGGGCCTGTGGCGCGTCCGGATCATCAGCAGTCCGTCGGTGTCAAACCATCGGGGAAGAACCCCCCCGAGGAAATATCCCTTCTCTCTCAGGATGTCCACCGCCCACCCGCACCATGGCTGGCCTGTGTTGATCCACGCCTGAATGACCGTGGCGCCCTGTCTCAGGGCAACGTCTTCAGCGTTCTCGAACGCTTTCCGAAAATCTCCACCCGCCTCCCACACGGCCAGCCTCGCCACCCGCGCGAAGGCAAAGTACTGGGTCTCGACATGGAATTCGGAGGTTTCGGGAGGGGGTCCCTCGGAGGGAAGCAGCTCCCTCTCGTCATCCAGTCCCCCGTAGAGAAACCGCAGGGACGATTCATAAACGGCGGGCAGATAGACGCGCGCCGCTTTGGGCCGGATGGTCTTGAAATCGAGGATCGAGCTGACCCGCCCCGCCGCGCTCTTTTCCTTGGCGTATGCGGCAGCCGGCATCAGGTCCACTTCCAGGGCCATCGACCGCCACCCCAGTCCATGGGTCAGCTTTTGGGAAAAAACATGGTTGCAGACTGCCTCGCCAAAGATGGCCTCCACCTCCTGTATCTCCTCCGCCAGTTTCTGCCCATGGGCCGCCATGGCGGTAAAAACGCCCTTCCCTCCCCGGTAATTTCGATGAACCAGCCCCGCCCCCGACTCGTAGACACCCAGGTACGGCGCGCTCCGAAACAGGGCGTTGTGCCCCACGACCTCTCCACGCGGTGTCCTGGCCACGCTGGAGATGATGTTCCCGGCGGCGTTCTCTTCCCGGAGGCGCTCCGGATCCACGTAGGCCCGGATGGGGTACCCCTCCCCATAGACCGAGATGAAAAGCGCGGCCACCCCTTCGGCGTCCTCGGGCCGGAATCGGTCGACGATCACCTCCTGCCCGGGGGAAATCTCATTCTCACCGCAAGGGCTCGTCATGGCCGTTCCCCCGCGTCGAGCCACCCGAGACGGACCAGCTCCCGGAAGATAAAATCGCCTGCCACGCGCATTCCCCGGGCGTTCCAGTGGCCAACATCAAAGTAACACTCAAAGCGCCGGGGGTAAGCCTGGAAGATCGATTGCAAATCGAGGAAAGGGATTCCCATGGCGGGACAAACCTCTTCCCTGAAACTTCTGAAGAGATCGAGAACGAGAGACATATTTCCCTTGGAATGGCTTTCCCAGTTCGACTGGATGGCGTCAAGCCTTTTCCGGTTCTCAGGGCGAATCACGGAATCCACCGCGAAACCTCCCGTGATGACGCCTACCTTGGCCCCCTGCCGTTTCGCCTCTCCGGCAATGGCGCGCAGATTTTCATGGATGGTTTCCACGCACTGCTCAAGCTTTAAGGTATCATCCCGGGGGGTGAATCCCTGGCGGGACGTCATGGCCTTTCTCCGGAGCAAAAAGTAGAAGCAGAAGTGGGAAAGAACCTTGTTCCACCAGGGAGATTTCCGCTCCAGGGCCAGGATGAATTTCCATGGCCAGGGAGCGCCCGGTTCCCATTCGGATCCCATCATCCATGCCTGCGTGATGTCATTTCCCCCAAAACAGACAAGGAGGATATCGGGTTTCGCCCCGCGTAGCTCCTTTTCCCAGAGAATTTTGTGCTGAACTGTATTGTACATGGGGTTGCCCGCGTTAATAACCTCCCAGTTTGTGTATCCATGGATTTTCAGGAGGTGTTCCAGCCGAAAGGACCAGAGGCTCTCTTCCTTCCGCAGTTTGGTGCCGAAATAATACGATTCACCGATAAGCATGATCCGTTTCTTCTCACCGTCCGGCGCCGGCTCTTTCCCCCGGCACCGAAAGCGGTTGATGGTCACCAGGGGGGATCGGAAGCGCTTTTTGAAACGGTAAAACAGGGGTGGGTCAACCTGCTCCACGAACTGGCTGTAAGGGTACTCTCCGATCGCTTTCGAGTGAAACGGCATCCCAAAACGATGCTGGTAATAGATATGGCACCCGATTTCCACGAGAACAAGCAAGGTAATAATAATCCCAAGAACCCAAAGGGCAGTTATCATGTGAGGCCTCCGTCCGGTTTTTTGTGTGGCAACAGGGGAAACAGGAGGGCGATGGCAACGAGGATGACCCCCCCGCAGGCATAGTAAAGGGTCGCGTAGGACCCCTTGGCAAGAAAAATTCCCCCCAGCACCGGGCCGAGAAAGAACCCGCCCTGAAACATCTCCAGTCCCAGGTTGGCGTTGAGCGGGCGCAGCCGGGGCGGGGAATAATCGAACACGAGGCCGTTCAGTAGAGGCAGAGCGACCCCCCACCCGATCCCGAACAGTACGGCGAGGGCGAAGAAAACGACGCGAGACCGGCTGTGGGCGAGGAGAAGATACCCGGCCAGGAGAAGAATCAGAGAAAACAGGAGAATCCGTGGCTTGTGCCCCCGGTCCATGAACCGCCCTCCCGCGAGGCGGACCACGATCTCCAGGAAGGTGGAAATCGTGAAGAACCAGCCCGCGTTTTCGATGCCGATGCTGGCGGCGTACCCCTTGATAAAGTAGAAGACCGGGGTGAAGGCGATAAAGACGAACAGGGAGATGATGAGGACCTGGATGACATGACGGTTTTTTAGATTTTCCTTCAGCTCATCGAGGCTCAGTTTCCCCCCGCCAGCGCCGGATCCGCTATCCCCCGGGGAAAGCAGGAGCAGCAGGGGGAAAATCGGCAGCATGGCCAGCGCGGTCAGATCCAGGACGGGGAGAAACCCGCCGAACCGGGCGATGAGGGGATTGATCAGGGGCGGGAGGACGGCGTAGGGAAGAAGGGTGATAACGGAGATGATGCCGAAGGCCTCCGCGCTGCGACGGTGGGGAATGCA
>WGDA01000170.1 GCA_015493505.1 Pseudomonadota bacterium
TCCCCCGTGTCGTCTTCCCTGATAACGGTAAAAGGGCCACTGATCGGAGGTGTGTCCGACAGGTGTAGCACCCCTTTTTTATCCCGCCATTTATAAAAGGTGGCAGCCCGGGCCGCGAGACCCCCTGCTATTCCGGTGAGAAGGCACAGAAGCGCCCCGAAGAAAAACGCTCTTTTGCAGGTTTCCATGTCCAGCGCTCAAAAAGATTTAGTGCGCTTCAACGATTTCCTTGACTTTCATCAGGCGAGAGAAATTGGACCGCTCCATTTCGCTCAATTTCATTTCAATGGAGCGGATGGTTTCCTCGATATTGGGGATCAGAACATATTCCAGCGCGTTGACGCGTCGCCGCGTCTTTACAATCTCATCCGCCAGGAGATCCATCCATTTTTCCTTCTGTGCCAGCAAAATCAGTTTCTTCAAAACCTTTTCAACCGAGAAGAGAGAGATATCCAGTTCTCCACTGGTGTTCCCATACCCGTAACAAATTACCTCGCCCTCGACGGAAGGGGTAAAGACAGGCGCCCTGAGGTTCATGATGGTTTCCGACTGGACATCCACCTGCAGTTTTTTCCCAGGGACAGAAAGCGCCTCCTCAAGGTCTTGCGGGTTCAGGGTGGCCGAAACAAAGAGGAAACGGCTGAAAGCGTCGGTCAACCCTTTCTCAACTTCCTGCCGAAGGTCACGTATATCCCGAATGAAGGCCAGGAACCGGCGCATCAATTCATCCTGCTTGTCCTTCAGCAATTTATGGCCGCGCCGCGCCATGACCAGACGTTTTTTCAGGCGCAACAGCTCCATACGCGTGGGATTAACATTCAGCTTCATTCTTTCCTCGCCACCTTGCCCTTAGGCCGCCTCTTCCTCCTCGCGGTCCTTTTTGAACCTTGGGAGGTATTTTTCAAGCCATTCGGGCCTGATACGTTTCAATTCCGCCTCGGGGAACACCTTCAGGAGCTCCCACCCCAGATCAAGGGTCTCCTCAATGCTTCTGTCCTCATATTCACCCTGAGAAACATAGCGCCTCTCAAAGGTATCCGCGAAATCGAAATAGAGCTTATCCAGTTCGGTCAGGGCCGCCTCCCCCAGGATAACCGCCAGTTCCTGCGCCTCTTTTCCCCTCGCGTAAGCCGCGAACAACTGGTTGAAGGTGTCGGCGTGGTCTTCGCGGGTTTTCCCAACCCCGATTCCCTTGTCTTTCAACCGGGAAAGGGAAGGCAACACATCGATCGGGGGAGAAATATTCTTTTTGTGCAGCACCCGGCTGAGGATAATCTGCCCTTCCGTGATATATCCCGTCAGGTCGGGGATGGGATGGGTTTTGTCGTCCTCCGGCATGGTCAGCACGGGAATCTGGGTGATGGACCCCTTTTTTCCCTTGATTTTCCCGGCCCTCTCATAGATGGTAGAAAGGTCTGTATACAGGTATCCGGGATACCCGCGCCGCCCGGGAATTTCCTTTCGCGCGGCGGAGATTTCCCGAAGGGCCTCGCAGTAGTTTGTCATATCGGTCAGGATAATCAGAACGTGCATCTCCAGGTCAAACGCCAGGTATTCAGCGGCCGTCAGCGCCATTCGGGGAGTCGCCACACGCTCCAGGGCGGGATCGCTGGCGAGATTCAGAAAGAGAATCGCACGGTCGATGGCCCCCGTTTTCCGAAATTCCTCCACGAAATAGTTGGCTTCTTCGAACGTAATCCCCATTGCCGCGAAAACCACGGCAAATTTCTCTCCTTCCCCAAGCACCTTCGCCTGCCGGGCAATCTGGGCGGCCAGACGGTTGTGGGGAAGTCCCGACGCGGAAAAGATGGGGAGTTTCTGCCCCCTGACCAGGGTATTCAGCCCGTCAATGGCCGAGATTCCCGTCTGAATGAACTCCTCTGGATAATCCCGTGCGTAGGGGTTGATGGGGCTGCCATTGATATCGAGCTTTTTGTCAGGAAGGATCTCGGGGCCATCGTCAATGGGGCGCCCCAAGCCGTCGAAGACCCGGCCAAGGATATCCGGTGATACCCCCAACTGGATTCCGCGCCCCAGAAAGCGGACCTTGCTCTTGTGGATATCCACCCCCGTGGTTCCTTCAAAGAGCTGGATCAGCGCCTTGTCATGATCAACCTCCAGAACGCGGCCCGTCCGGGTCTCCATGGAGGGAAGCTGAACCTGGACAAGCTCCTCGTACTTGGCTCCTTCCACCTCTTCCACGAGAACCAGTGGTCCCGAAATTTCTCGTATCGTCTGATATTCCTTTAGCATTCTCATTCCCCTTCATCGATAAATTTCTGAGATTCTTCCTCAATCTCTCGGTGAATCTCATCCATTTTATCCAGCTCGTGCTCATCCACGTAACGCGCCCTGGCGATGGTTTCCCTGACCTTCATCGCCTGAATCTCCTTGAACGGAATCCCTTCGTGCAAAAGCTGCTCGCTTTTATCGTGAAGGGTCAAAATCAGCTTGAGAAGCCGGTAACATTTCTCCAGGGAGCAGTAGGTGTCAATTTCATGAAAGGCGTTCTGGTGAAGAAAATCTTCCCTCAGGGAACGGGACGTCTCCAGAATCAGGCGATCGGAGGGAGACAATGCGTCAATCCCGACCAGTTTCACGATTTCGCTCAGTTCCGCCTCCTGTTGGAGCAACCGGATCGCCTTCTGCCGCAGGGCGGCAAAATCCTCATGCACCTCATTCCTGAAATAATCGTCCAGGTTTTCCGTGTAGAGAGAATAGCTGTTGAGCCAACTGATGGCAGGAAAATGTCGTTGGTACGCCAGCTTGTCCTCCAGGCTCCAGAAAACCTTGACAACCCGAAGGGTCGCCTGGACCACAGGGTCGGACAGATCCCCTCCGGGAGGTGAGACCGCTCCGATGGTGGTCAAAGACCCCTCTCGCCCATCGGATCCCGCGCAGATGACCCGTCCTGAGCGTTCGTAAAATTCCGCGATACGCGTTCCAAGATACGCGGGGTATCCTTCCTCACCCGGCATCTCTTCCAGGCGGCCGGAAATCTCCCGCATCGCCTCAGCCCAGCGGGAAGTGGAGTCCGCCATCAGGGCCACCTTGAAGCCCATATCCCGGAAATACTCTCCCAGCGTGATCCCCGTATAAACCGATGCCTCCCGCGCCGCGACCGGCATGTTCGAGGTGTTGGCAATCAAAACGGTTCGCTTCATCAGGGGCTTCCCGCTCCGGGGGTCCAAAAGCTCCGGGAACTCCATCAGCACGTCTGTCATCTCATTTCCACGCTCTCCGCAGCCCACGTAGATGATGATGTCGGCGTCAGACCATTTGGCGAGCTGATGCTGAATCACGGTCTTGCCGCTTCCAAAGGGCCCCGGCACGCAGGCCGTCCCCCCCTTGGCAACGGGGAAAAAGGTGTCCACCACGCGCTGCCCGGTAATGAGGGGCTCCAGCGGCGCCAGCTTCTTCACGTAGGGACGGGGAATTCTCACGGGCCAGCGTTGCATCATGGAAATATCCCGTGTGTTCCCCTCCGCGTCCTTGACCTGGCACACCGGCTCTTCGACGGTAAACTCGCCCTCCTCGATGGAAACAATCTCGCCCTGAACACCGGGCGGAATCATAATCCGGTGCATCACCAGCTCCGTTTCAGGAACCTCCCCGATAATATCCCCGCTCATCACCTTGTCACCCGGCTTTTTCAGGGGTTTGAAGGGCCATTTCTTCTCGCGTGAAAGCCCCGGGGCGTCCACGCCTCTCAGCAGGAAATCCCCCACCTTCTTCTGAATCACGTCAAGGGGCCTCTGAATGCCGTCGTAGATCGATTCAATCAAGCCCGGCCCAAGCTCCACGCTCAAGGGCTGGCCCGTCAAATAAACGGGCTCTCCAGGGCCAATGCCGCCGGTTTCCTCATAGACCTGAATAGACGCGAGGTCCCCGTGAATCTCGATAATCTCACCCACAAGGCGCTGCTCGCTGACCCGAACGACATCATACATTCTCGCGTTTTTCATCTTGTCCGCTACAACCAAAGGCCCCGATACCTTGACAATTATGCCCTGGTCCATCATCTATTCCTCACTTTCAGAAAAAATATTTGCGCCTACAGCCTTTATCACGGCATCCTCGATATGTTGTACCCCGACCCCCTTGCTGCCCGTGTTGTCAGGGATCACCACGACCGCGGGAAGGGTTTCCGCCTGCGTAGCCTCGATTTCATCTTTGATAAGCTCGGCGATCGGCTCCGTCACAAGAATAATCGCGTAGCGATTTTTCACCATGAAACGAAACGCTTTCTGAGCCTCATGCCTGCTCTTCGACGGAAAGATCGTCACCCCCACCGCCTGCAGGCATAAAATGGCCTCTCTGTTCCCTATCGCGCCAATCTCAGCCAAGGGCATTGGGTATAAACTCCTTTAAGGTTTCAGGATCAATCCGGTTCATTTTCCCCACAAGGATCATCCGCAACATCTTTGTTTCCGTTTCCTTGAAAACCAGATAAGAAATCAGCGGCTCGATCCCCATGGCCACGTTTCTCGTTTCTCGGTGAAAGGCCAGCCGGTGTTCAAGCATGGCGCGGTCCAGGGACGCGAATGATCCCTTTTCAAACGCCTCGATCCCCTTCTCAACCACCTTCCGGTAAGAGGTGTGCTGGAACTTGGCGGGAAGACTCTCGATCGGCTCTTCCCATGCCTTCTGATAAAAGGAGGCGTCGAGCGTGCCGCCGGGAATCAGGGCCGCCATGAGATACGCCCTGGGTCGTTCCGCGTACCGGCATCTGAAAAACGCCCCGATGTTGGTCAAATCAATCTCGGAAACAACCCACTCCCGGAAAAAAGGGTCGGCGTCCTTCACCCTGGAACGCATCATTGCAAACATCGTCTTGTCGAGGGTGTTATCTATCACATAGGGCAGCGGATCCTCTTCAATCTTTGCCTTGCATGACCGCAACGTGTCACGGAAATCCGGCTCGATATCCAGCCAGGCATTCTCCTCGACCGCGGCCCTCAGCACATCGAAAGGGTAATTCCCATCCGGGTATCTCGCCGGCTCAAGTCGGCCCTTCGCGCTTCGTTCTTTGAAAATCACCTTCAGGTTGTGAAAGTCATACCTGTAAAACACGGTCTCTTTGATCGTCTGGTCGTGGCAAAGGGTTGAAAAGAGGGAAATGCTGCCGAGAAATTCCCGTTCCAGGCCCTGGCGGATCGCCCGTTCCGGGTGTGTCTCTTCGTGAGAACCTTCGCCATACGGGGTATCGGACAGGAGGCGCAAGAGGTCTTCCACGTTCTTCGCTTCCACCAGCCTGTTAAAGCGCTCCTGGCTCAACAGGGCCTTCTCCTTGACCCTGATCACCCCCACCGCGTAGGCATAGTCCGGGTTTCCCCTAAGCTCCATCCCCACCCTCCGGGAAAAGCAGCCGGGCGACTTCTCGGCCCTCTTTCTCCCTCAACTCCTCCAGAATCGCATCCACAGACGCGTTCAGATATGTCTGCCCCTTCTTGATGACCACGCCGGCCTCGACAGGAAAGGGGGATTCCACAAAGCTGAAACGGCTGTCCGGGAAATCCTTTTTCAAGCTTTCCGCCAATTTTTCTGCGAGCGCCAAATCCTTCTTGGAAAGTCCGATTTCTTCCGTGCCTTCGAGTCCCGCTTTTTTCAGGATAGCGGTCAGAAATGCGATGTATTCCGTTTCAGGCATCCCAAGGATATCTTTTCTGACCTCACCGAACACGCGGTTTATCCATTCCTGCTTCCTTGCCAGGATCTCATTCCGAGCGAGCCTCTGAGCCGTGTTAATCATCTGCGCGCGTTTCGCCTCAGCCTGTGCCTCCGCCTCCTTCATGGCCCGGGCCTCATGTTCCTGTGCCCGCTTTTCATACTGTGCCATGGCCTTTTCGGCGTCATCCTTTCCTTTTTCCAAGATCTTGGCCGCCGCTTCCCTCGCGTCTTCCAAAATCCTTTCCGTAATTTTGTCAAGCGGCATGAAAGCGCTCCTTCAACGCGGAATCCGCTATGAGAGTTTGATTCCGTTCAATAAAAGGATGGTTGCCAGCAGGCCAAGAATCGCGTACGTTTCCACCATAGCGCCGTAAATAACGCCCTTCATCATGGTTTCCGGCCTCTTGGCGGTCATGGCGACTCCGGCGGCGCAAACCTTTCCCTGATGAATCCCTGAGATCCATCCGGCAAAACCAACCGGGAGCGCGGCGAAAAAAACCTGCCATGCCTGCAGCATGGTCAGGTGAGCGGGATGGCCCCCAAGCAAGCCCAGTTTGTTAATCACCAGGAATCCACCCAGGAAGCCGTAAATTCCCTGTGTCCCGGGCAAGGCAACCAGGATCAGAAGAGCCCCGAATTTGTCCGGGTCCTCACTCAAAACACCTCCGGCCGCCTGGCCGGCCAGGCCAACACCAATGCTCGACCCAAAACCCGCCAGGAAAACCGCCAGCGCTGCACCCGCCAGTGGCACCGCGTAAGAGAAACTCCCTAAAAAATCCATCCGTTTCCTCCTTTCAATAATTCTTTATCCATTTTCCTAACCCTTTTCCGCTTCGTATACCAGCGTGTATTTCCCCTCTCTCTTAAAGGGTTTAAACGCCTTGCCACCCCCTTCAAAAAACTTGGGGAAGAATTCCACGTACTGCAGGCGGGTCGTATGAACGAAGGCGCCCAGCGCGTTGATCGCGATATTGAAGGCGTGCCCGCCCAGCAGGATAATCACGGCCCCCAGCCATCCCACGTAGGGAATGCCGGCCACCATAAAGGCAATGATATTCACGACCACCGCGATCACGCCCGTGGCAAGCCCCAACGCCAGCAGCCTCAGGTATGAAAGTACGTCACCGAGATAGGACGTAGCGCCATACAGGGTGTAAATACCGCTGACCACCCTGAGGATAGGATTCTTCTTCTCCCTGTCGGAGAAAAAAACAATGGCCGCCGCCGCCGCGATAAGCGCCCACTTCCCGATCGCCCTGAAGGCGGGCGGCAGGATCCCAGCGCCGCTCAGCCCGAATAACACCGCGCCATTTAACAAGACAAGCCAGGCAATGGGGTCGAAAAGGGCGTCCAGGAACTCCCCGTCCCGAAAATCGCGGGCAACTTTTATGATAAGCCCAAAACATATCTGGATAAAGCCAAGCGCCAGGGCGATAGCGAAAAATATCATCGACTGTTTCATGGGGTCAAAAAGCATGATGGCGTTCTTGAAGTCTTTAATCCCGTTTAGCGCGGAGGGGAGCCGATCCACCATATCGCCGAACCATCCCCCCGTGATGCCTCCCATCAGGATGGTAAAGATCCCGCCTATCATCAGAATCCAAATCAGCTTGGACCCTTTTAATAATATTTTATATTTTCTGACCATCCAGACGCTGAGTACCAAAAGCACCAATCCATATCCCGCGTCGGTCAGGCACAAACCAAAAAAGATGGCAAAAAACGGTGCGAAGAAAGGCGTTGGGTCAAACTCCTTGGCGTGCGGCATCCCGTACAGCTCCGTAATCAGCTCAAAGGGGCGCACCAGGGTCTTGTTTTTCAGCAGGATGGGAGGGGATTCATCCTCGTCCGGTTCAATCTCATCCAGGCTGATCAGTTGGAATTTATTGTCTATCTCTCGCCGAAGCTTGCCAATGATTCTTTCCGGCACCCATCCCTCGATGAGAACCGTCCGCTCCGTGGCCCCAAACTGCTGTCGAACACGCGATTTCTTCAGCCGTTCCTCCCAGATATCGAACAAGACACGAAGCTCCTGCAACCGCTCCGCGACACGCCGAGCCGTCTCGTGATACCCGGAAAGGGTCTCGCGCAGGGTTTCCATCTGGGCTTCTTTTTCCCTGATCTGCTCGGATGGGGGCAGGGTCCCTTCAAGCTTCACCGCCTCGAACCCATTTTTCTGAAGCAGGTCGACAAGCGCATTCTCCGCGCTTTTATGTACCAGGGCACAAACATACGCCTCACGTTTTGTCGCGTGAAGCACGTCCACATGCGCCAAAGGCGTTTCCCCGCCTATCTGGCTCAAAATTGCATCCAAGTCTTCAGCGGGAAGAACCCCGGTCATCACTTTCACGCGGTAAAAGCTGTCCAGGGTGTCAGGAGGTTCGTCAAGCTGGCTCCAGGGACGTAAAAAGGCCACCTCATTTTCGAGGTTTGAAAGCATGGCTTCCGCCTGGTGTATCTGCTGCTCCAGGGATTGCGCCTGCTCAATCACCCCGTTTAATTCTTCTTCCTTGTCGAAATTCTCGTAATCTTCGGGAGGAATAATGATGCGGTTGCCAAAAATCGCGGACAGACCTTTCGCTTTTTCTTCGTAGGGCGTTAGAAACTGGATTACGAGGCGAAGGCGTTGCAACCCCTCTTCCAGCCTTTTGTCAATTTCAGTTGGGAGGAGTTCACGCTCTGGCGTTTCAGAGGCAACGCGGGTCAAATGCATGGACCCCAGGGATTGAAGGTAGTCAATCAGGTTTTTCTCGACGGAATGATGCGCGATAATTCTGATTTTTTTGACCGCTTCTATACCCATATCGTCATCAAACCTTTCACATCTTGGAAAAAATCAGCTTTTTTGCCATCGGCAGGTGTTTCGAACCAAGGGCATCAAGTTTTTCTATCTCCGCGGACTTTTCCTTCTGGATTCGTTCTATTTCTTTCCGCGCGCTTTCCTCTGCCTGCTTCAGTTTTTCCTCTTGAAAGGCTCGTATCTTTTCGGCCGAGCGTGACAACAGCTCTTTCCCTTTCTCCTCAGCCTCGCGCGTCAGGTCGGCAGCCTTTTTTTCCGCCTCTTCCACAATATCCCGCGCTTCTTTTTCCGCACTCCGGATGGCGTCAATACTGGATAACGTCATGAAATTACATCCTTCTTTAGGCAAATGTTTCGTTTAATGACACATCAAGTTATTTTATCGACATAATTTAAAATAACTTTAAACCCGAGAACATCCCACGTTAAAACCATCTCACGCGCTCTCTTCAGCTCCAAAGCGCCCTCATACAAAGAGGTTGTTACCAGTTTTCCCTTATATACAATTATCCATTACTAAAATTTCCCTTTTCCGTCAAGGGGTTTTACTTTCTGAAACTTTTTAATCTGTTGACATCACGGCGTGCGTCCGATATTTTTAAGAAAAATAAGGGAGCAGCGCATGCCATCCAGCAAAACGGCGGCCTCAAATTTTCTCCTGTCTTTCGCCGCGTTCGTCATCGTCATCGCCGGCCTGAAGCTTTCAAGCAGTTTTATCGTCCCGATTCTTCTGGCAATCTTCTTCTCAATCATTTGCCTTCCCATCTTCTATTTCTTTCGGAAGAAAGGACTGCCAGGCTGGCTGGCCCTGATCATCGTCTTTCTCCTTATCGTGGTCATCATCGCGGCCACGGGGGTGCTGATTGGCTCTTCGGTTCAGGGATTTTCTGACAACCTGCCCCTCTATCAGCAGAGATTATCGGCCATCGCTGAAAAAACCCTCACCATTGCCTCGGACCTTGGCGTCAAACTTCCAAAGGAGAAACTGCTCAAGCTGTTCAACCCCGGAACACTGGTCAAATATATCGGCACCTCTCTGAAAAGCTTTGGGAACGTCATGTCCAACAGCTTTTTCGTGATCCTCTTCGTCATCTTCGTGCTGCTTGAATCCTCTGTCTTCTCGAAAAAACTGAAACATATTGCCAAGACCCCGGATACGGTGACCTACTTTGAAACCTTTTTCAACAATGTCACGCGTTACATGGCGCTAAAGACCATTTTATCCCTGATCACGGGGCTGTGCGCCGCTGTGCTGCTCCTTATCCTGGGGGTTGATTTCGCGCTCCTGTGGGGGCTGGCGGCATTCCTCCTGAACTTCATCCCCACCATCGGCTCCCTGATCGCTGCGATTCCCCCCATTGTCATCGCCCTCATTCAGTTTGGAATTGGCAAGACCATCGTGGTCATGATTGGCTACGCAGTTATCAACATTATTATCGGCAACGTGATCGAACCACGTGCCATGGGGAAAAAGCTGGGCTTGTCCACGCTGGTGGTGTTCATTTCACTAATTTTCTGGGGATGGGTCTTTGGGCCCGTCGGCATGTTCCTCTCCGTGCCGCTTACCATGGTGGTGAAAATCGCCCTCGATTCCCAGGAAGATACCCGGTGGATCGCCATTTTGCTGAGTGACGACGTTTAAAAAATTCCTTTTTCAGTCCAGAAGTTTATACTTGAATTCACTGCTGTCCGGTTAAAAGTTAAATAGTTTCAGTTGGTTATAAGTTGGGTGTGTTGTATTGTTGTAGTATGAAGCTGCAAGTATCTGAGATAATGGGATTTTTTCAAAAAGGGTAACGCTCAAAATCTGTAAAATTGTGTAGAGGCTCA
>WGDA01000171.1 GCA_015493505.1 Pseudomonadota bacterium
TGAGCCTCTACACAATTTTACAGATTTTGAGCGTTACCCTTTTTGAAAAAATCCCATTATCTCAGATACTTGCAACTTCATACTACAACAATACAACACACCCAACTTATAACCAACTGAAACTATTTAACTTTTAACCGGACAGCAGTGAAGAAAATGCAACTGAACAAGCAACCTATTCTCGTCGCAGATGGTGCGTGGAACTGGAATATATCCCCCGGTACTGTCCTGCCGGGACGGGGCAATTTGTACCTTAAGTCTATCAAAAATTACAGCCCGGTCGAATCACCCTCAAAGCCCATTATTATTCTCGATCCCCATCATTATGCCCCTTTTTTCACAATTTCCTCACCCGGGCCCCAGCAGACGGCCCGCTGGTTTGCCGGATCGTCCGTGAACATAGAATGGCAGGCGCGCAACTTTGAGGACCATGTCACTTTTTCTCTCCAGAGACTCGACCAGACAGGTGGTGGAATACGGGATATCGGGCTGGCGTGGATTACTAAAAGCGGGAAAACCGTTGTAACTCTTCCCGGTGATCTGAAACCAGGCCCTTATCAACTTATTGCATCGAATACAAAATACGGAAAACGTCTATACGATCGGTATAGGGTAATGGGTGGACAACGCTTAGTTGAGATCATCAATCCCGGCAAAGACTCCCTACCCGCGCAGGGTACCAGTTTTGAGATAATCAAAGCCCTTTATTCGGAATCAACAGGGACAGTGGATGTCAGCATCGGTGTCAATGCCCCTAAACCATTTAGATTCAGCTCCAAGGGTGGGCCTGGTGGAACCCAGACGCTGTCCTACCAATTGTCCAATTATGAATTATTGCTTTATCCAGGCCATAGATACCCGGTCGCGTCCGGGACAATTTCCGTTACGGGAAACCCCTCAACCTTTCCGAAACATGTCTTTGCCCATGGGTCCAGCACAAACTGGTTGCATTTTACTCCTAATCTCAGAAAAAAACTCAACGCGGTAACAGTCAGGATATACAAGAACATAGTCTATGGCATCCAGACAGGAAACCTTCCGGATCAATATAAAACCTGCCCGCAAGATTATTATCCAAAATTAGAACTTTTTGTAACAACCTTTCTCTCCAATGGAAAGGCGATTGTCTCGAAAAGATATACCATATACCTGAAAAACGTTCCCGGGATGTCGCACAGGACGGAAAAACTGGAACTGGAGAATCCATTATGGAATACGTTTAATTGTCAATCTCGGTGGTGATCTAACAGGCATATTGCCAAAAAAAAGGGGGGGGGACCATGTGAATGGCACACGCTTCTTTACCGGTACAATCCTGGTAAAAAAGCTGAACAGTATTGAGAGGTTTTCTAACCATCCTGTGTCGGAGTCAAACCTCAGAATAAAGGATAAACGAGCGTGCCCTCGCTCCCAAACCAGGTCAAGCTGCATTCTTCTGATTGTGGGAACAGCCTGACCTGACCGGTAGGTAAGCGGTATAAATCAAATGAGGTTTGAAAAACTCATGAAATACGGGATAATTCCGTGTCCGCGCTTTGACACTTAACGGCACTTTCGGACACGCGGACCACCTCCTCTCTGTGGCTCTCTTTATGAATCCCCATCTCTGCTTTTTTGAACTTCTCACGGACTAACCAATTTCAGGAGAGTTATGCTGCTATAAAGAGTAAAAGCGCCTTCCATGTTTGAAAAAATATTTCAACACCAGTGAACCTTTTGGGCGATTTTTGTTACTAACTTATTAGAATCAAAAAAATGCAACCCTTAAAAGGGAGGAAAAGGAAAATGAAGGCGAGAAACAAAGTAACCCCCATCCCCATCCTGCTGATTCTGTTTTTCATGGTGACAGCCACCGTATTTGTCCTCCCTTTGTATGCCAAGCAGGCCTCGAAAGGAATCACATCGGCAACGACCTGGGGCTGGTGCTGCCAGAATGGAAAGATTACCTGGAGCACCTCTACCCAGTGCGCCAAGCATAAGGGGCACTTCTTCAAGAACAAAAAGGACGCCCAGGCTTACCTGGACGCCCAGACACCGGGTTGGTGCTGCCTGGACGGTAAGGTTCTCTCCTTGAAGAAAGACGATTGTCTGAAGAAGAAAGGCAAGTTCTTCAAGGATAAAAAGGCGGCGGCTACCTGGTGCGATGCCCAGACACCGGGATACTGTTGTATGAATGGCAAGACCCTGGTCATGAAGAAGGGCGATTGCCTGAAAAAGAAGGGGCACTTTTTTAAAGACAAAAAGACCGCCACCACCTGGTGTGACGCTCAGATCCCCGGTTGGTGCTGCCTGGATGGCAAGGTTCTCTCATTGAAAAAAGGCGACTGCCTGAAGAAAAAAGGCCACTTCTTCAAGGACCAAAAGGCCGCCCGGGACGCCTGTGATCCCCTGGGCTGGTGCCTGCTGGAGGGGAAGATGACCCACATCCGAAAATCGGCCTGTGAAAAGAAGAAGGGAAAGTTCTTTATTAAAAAGACCGAGGCGGACAAAGCGGCCCGCATGGCCTTCGCGGGAACCAGTGCCCACGAAGCAAATGGGCACAAAAAAGCGGCACCAGGTATCGCGCCCCTCTCCCTGACACACAAGGCAAAACCCTACCTGACCGTGGAGAAACTCTATCTCAAAAAAGTGGGGAATGATTATCTTGTCCGCGTTGAAATCAAGAACAGGGGCAAGGGAAAACTCACCAAAGAGGATTACAACAAGGGCGCCCTGGCCCTTCGGCGTGAAGGGTCCAAATGGCACTGGCCGCTTTTCAAGGTCGATAAAAAGGGAAATTTGAACCGAGGCAAAACGGTTGCCTACACCACCGGCGCCATCATCAGCGTCCCCACGACTATTCAAATCTCCTTCATGCACGTTCCGGGCGGAACGAAGAGCGCCCGTCTGATGCCGCCCATCGGCAAACCCATCGGCAAGTTCGTAAGGGGCGCCAAGAAGGTTCCCGCCGGGGCGGCCACCCCCTCCGCCAAGCCCATGCGGGCGGGGAAGAAACCCCTCGCGCCCAAAACCACGATGATGGCTGGGAAGGTTAAACCCAACATCAAAAATCAAAGGGTTCCAAAAGTAGTTCCTAATAGGCTTGATACGACAAAAGTTACTATAATAGAACCAGGATTAAACTGGCAATATTGTATTGGGGAAAAAATGCATATTCGCTACAACGTTTCCTCAAATAGAATAAGTGGGCTTGCACGTATGGTTCTGGTCAACACAGAAACGGAGGAACAAACGGAGTTTCATCGTATTAGACTAGGTTCGAGATTGGATAGGAAAAGAAACAAATATGACTCTCAATTCGATTCCAAAATCCCGGAAGATTTTCAACCTGGGACCTATGTCATTAAGGCTATGTGGGACGATTTTGTCTATGGTGAAAGCGAACCCTTTCAGATCCTTCCCGATAGCTCTCCACTCGACTTCCAAGGAATCCCTCGAAACAGTGAATATGCTGCGGGAGATTTAATTCGTTTTGAATACCAATTAGCTCATCGAGTTGCTTCTGTACCCATAACTTTTCGGCTTTTACACAATGGTGCCGTTTTAGCGGAAGAAACTTCCATGCTTTCCATGCCCCCTTCATCCCATTTACACACTCAATCCATGACTTTCCGTATACCGGATGGAGTTCCACCAGGGAACTACCACCTCTTTGCAGACACACCTCACCATAACGTGACTGGAATCTCCAGGAGATTTACCATCAATGCAAACGAGCGCATATCAAACCTGGACAATGGGATGACCATCGAGATTCTTGAGCCCACGGATCTCACCTATGTTAGAAATAATACAAGAATGAGATTGAACCTTTCCAACGGTGGCGGGCGGGGTCACTCAATTGGGCAGGTTCATCTGCAACTGATTAAAGCCAGTCCGGGAGAAGACTACGGAACGGTTGTTTATGAATACCCCGAGATTTATGGGGAGAGTGAGCCCTTTACCTCAAAAATAATTTCTGTCTCACTTTTCCCAGGTCTTCCTTTAGGGAGGTACCGATTTTTTGCCCAGGCAAACCTAGCCCGGGGAGACAGATTCGCAAGGTGTTCGGCTTACAGTCCTGTCTTTATGATTTATCCTGCCCCAAGGGCTCCAGAATCTGTAGAACTCCCCTCAGTCGAAATCAGAACACCTCGTGGAGGTCAAACAGTTTACACTGGAAGGCAACAACAGTTATGGGTACAATGGAATCTTTTGCATGTCCATGGTGAACATTATCCTTTTTACATTATCCTGTTAAAAAACGGTGTTGAATTGCAGCGAAATTACATGGGAGCAATTACAAATGGGCCAAGGGAGACTGGCGATACTGACGAGACCCATAGACCTAATTTTGATTTGGTTGCTCTTTCTGTGGCAGGCTATCTTAGTGGCTCAGATTATCAGGTGCGGGTGGAAATGTATAGAGAAGATACGGACGGAAGGAGGGAATTAATTGCGTCAGCAACCACGCCTCCTTTTACCCTCATCAATAACGCCTATGATGCATATGATTTTGAACATAATCCCGTTCACCTCTTAGAGCCGAGCGGATGGGGGGACCGTGACGTATATATCTATGGCGGCACAATCCGGATTCGATGGGAATACCACGCTCCTACACGGGAAGAAGCCATGCGAAACAGGCTTCGGATTTCCCTGACTAGAGATAGCAGTGAAGGGGGAGGGCAATGGGTGATCGCGTCCGACATTCCCCCGTATCCCAACCATTATGACTGGATTATCCCGGATGATCTTCCAACCGGACCGGGATACCGAATCCTGATAGAAAGAACTACCGGACCGGGACAAAGCAATAGCGGCCAAACGTTTACTATCGAAGAAACCAGAAGATTCCGTCATGAATAGATGGATGGGACAGGAGAAAATGAGGAGGATATCATGAACACAAAAACTACCCGGAAACAAGGATTATTGCTATTCATTTGTCTTCCCCTCTTTTTCCTCCTGTTTGCAACACCATATGCCTTTGCCGACGGGTCTATCCATATTGTCAAACCAGAGGGGAATACGACCTATGACAGGGCGTTCAAACTCCCCATCGTTTATGATGCTTTCGGTCTGAGCTCCGGGTCCTCTCTCAAAGCCGTTTTGTATCGAAACGGCGTGGAAATCGGCACGATCAAGGATAACCTGGGAAACGAAGGAAGGTTTCCCTTGAGCTGGAAGGTGGGATCGCTTGACTCTGTTGCCGTTCCCGACGGATCCGGCTATACCATACGGATCCAAACCCAGGATGGAACGGTCTTTGGAGAGTGTGATGGAAATTTCTCCATCGCCAGCCCCGACCTGTATATCTCCAGCGTGCGGCCCGAAAAGGACGCTTCCAGTAACAATATCCACCTCTGGATTACCGTCAACAGGCGTGGCGCCAAGTTGCACCTGGAAGAGACGGAACACCTGTATATTAGGATAAGATCCCGCGACGTGGACACATACCAAATCCCCGATCGCGACTATGACCAACTCAATGACAGGGGTAGAACGACGATTTTCTGGACATTGCGCTACCCCCGTATCGGCTCCTCGGCGCGCATAGAGATTGATTCCGGCCCGAATGGCTCTGGTACCATCGAGGAATCGAATGAACACAACAACACCTTTGATGTCTCCCTCAATTTGAGACCCACGTCACGGTTTCCCACTTCTCCAGGGCTCACAAATAACGCGGCGAGACAGTCACGCCACAAGGCTTTCCCCGGCGTTCAGCCCACCCCAATCAAACCTGACCTGAGGATCACGAGAGCCCGTTACTCGGAATCGGGAGGAAAACTGTGGCTCACGTTTCATGTGGTCAACGCGACCTTCGATAAGGGGTCTCATGTCCCCAACAAAGGCCTCAGCTACCAAACGCGTGTGAGCGGCGCCAGTGGGGGCGCGAACTACGCCATTGGCCAAAACGATTTCAATACCCTTAACCAGAGAGGTTATGTGGATATAAAAATCGAATTGTTTCAAGATGATGTGGGAAAGGCTATCACGATAGAGATTGACAACACCAACGTGGTGGCGGAAACAAATGAACACAACAACACATTTACGGCCCCGGCGTACGCGCGCAAGATAAGGCAAACGCCTCAATCCCTAAAATCCAACTCGAAGAGCGGGACAACACGCGGAAAGAGTGCTTCCAAACCGGTGCCCGTTAAAACAACTGTAAAAACACCCGTGAAAAAATCGCCATCGCAACCCCGGAGAAACCTTTCGAAATAACTTCATACAGATGCCTGTTAATTTTACACAAAAAGGGGAACACGCAATAAAATCTTTGACAAACTCACAAACAAAGCTTACTGTGATAACACGGTCTTGGGAAGTATTTATCTTGTCTTTCGCTATAGGATAATGGTCCCTTGAGTTTTTAATTTGTGCGGGGATGAAAGGTTGATCTCTCGTAATTTGAAAATTGAAGAATTTATTACCCAAAAAAGGGGGAGAGCTGTCTAAGGCTCTCCCCTTTTTTTGGGGGAAGGGATGCAGCACAACACAGAAATAAGCAATACATCTGACGGTGTTTCCACGCAGAGTTTTTACTACCGCATCAAAAGATTTCTCTTCCAGTGAACCTTTTCGCGAAAAACCGCACTTACCTTTAAAATGCTAATCCACTAACACAGGGAGGAGGCATAAAATGAAGGCATCATCGGCACACAGCAATTACTTTTCTGGACTATTTCACCAACGCCAAGGCTTCATCCTTGTGTTAACGTGTATCTTTCTGCTGATATTTGTCGGCAGCCTCTTCGCGGGGAACCCTCCTCTCACCCATTTTCCGGGCAAGCCGGCTCCCACCGGTTTTCATGCCATTCCGGGCAAGCCTTCAGCCAATACGCTGTCTCATGCCGCCTTCAAGCCGGACCTGGTGGTTGAAGGCATCCGCTTTGAAAAGAAGGCTGCTGGTAAGGCTGAGGCAACCATTATCATCAAGAATGGGGGAACGGCCCCCTCGCATGCCACGCGTGTCTCGGCCGTTCTAACGCGGGGAGACGGGAGCCACGCGAAAAACAGTTGGTCTGTTCAGGCGTTGAAGGCCGGAACCACGAAGGTATTGACCTGGCGGATTTCCGTAAAGCCTGGCCACAATAACCTGAAGGTCTCAATCAGCGACACCAATAAAAACGGCAATCGGTTGGAAAAAGAGTATTTCCTCATGGCAAAGGTTGTCCAGGTTTTGTCTCATCCCCGGGAACAGATAACAGAAGGGGCCCGAAGGGCTTCAAAGGCTCAGGCCTCGAAAGCGCGAGGGAGGCTGGTGGTTCAGGAAATCAGCTTTGATGATCTCAGGGCCCGGAAACCTGGCGAGACATGGGTTGCCATTAATCTGAAAAATATCGGTAAAAAGGCGACGGCGGCGAGAGAATTCAGGGTTCAGGTCCGGCGGGCGGACGGCACCCGGGCATGGAAGAGGTTCAGGGTAAGGGCATTGAGGCCAGGAGAAACGACCCGGATCGAGAGTTTCGTCAAGATGTCCCATGGGGAAAATACCCTGAAGGTTATGGGGATCGGAGGAATGAACCGGCATGGTCTGACAACATTCGAAGGACCCCCCCGTGAATTTATCGCGCGGCACGTTTTTAGCCCGCGGGCATTCAGGATGGTTCACAAAAACAACGCCGAGCTGGCCAAAAACGCCGCCCGTGTCTCGAAAGGTAAAGAGAAGACCGTAACGCCCAACGTAAATACCCTGAAGGCCCTTTCGACCGCGAAGCACATTACCCCACCGAAACACAAAAAAATATCAACCTATGATGATAGATTTCATCCCGATCTCAAAATCATATCCATGGAAATTACGCCACAACCTCCAGTAATCGGAAAAAAGATTCACTGCATTATTCACGTGGTAAATGTTGGCGATGATTATGTCCAACTTGTAAACTTGAAGATCGTAGCGCAACTTTCTGTCCGTGGCCCACTTGGAGAAGAGCCCATGATGAAACAGACAAGCACGGGACATCTCCGCCCGGTGAATTCCCCGGGAGGCGGCGATATAAGGTTTGATTTTAGTTACAGCGTTCCATCGGAGGGGAAATATTGGAACTTTGTCAGAGTAAAATTTTCTTCATATGTAGGTGAAAAAAATTTTGAAAACAATGTCGGGGAAAAATTTTATATCATTTCTCCTCTCCCTGACCTACGAGTATGGATATCCCACCCTGGTAATGTGCGCGTGAGCGGCCCAAAAAGATGGTTCCGTTTTTTCGTGAAAAACACAGGCGGGGCAGCGTCGAAAGAAACGACCATGCGTCTTCACATTGATGAGGATGGGACACATACCTACACAATTCCGCCACTTGCCCCTGGAGAATCTTCTGCAGAACACAAGAGGGGAATCAGGTGGTGGCATAAGGGAGTGAAAAGATATCAAATCGTGGTTAATCCTGACAGAACCTTCGATGAATCAGACTGGACAAATAACAGCATGCGGGGCTCCCTTTACGTTCACAATCCAAAAGTGGTCTTTGATCCAACGGCAACCGTTTATAGACCATTGGATATCTACCTGAAAAAACACGCGCCTTTTGTCACGGGTAAAACGGTCTCTGTGGTTTTCAAGATTTTCAACCCGAGTGACCGGGATCTTTCTGACAAAACAAAATTTATCATTGATATTCACCATCCCTCTCCAAGCACGAAAACCGAACATTTTGAATTTACTTACGACCGATTCATGCCAGGGGAGGCTGTTTACAAAAAATTAACCATCAAATTCGATTATGCCGGAAAGGCGCATTATACCATCCAACGCTTTCTTGTCCTGAGAAATGGATATAAATTAGAACCCATCCCACTTGATTCGGATCACGCGCACGGTGCCTTCGAGGTTTTCCCTCGGCTTGGCGTACCTGTGGGTCCGCCCGTTCTGGGATCCCCTCCCAAAGGTAATTGACAAAGGGGCGTCAAAAAAGAGAAAGGCGTTTCCCCAATGATTTGCTGATTGATTGCTTTCCGGGAAAAACGAGCTGTGATATAGTTACCGCCGTGGATTCTACGGCAAAAAAACCAATCATTGCCATCGTGGGACGGCCCAACGTGGGCAAATCGAGCCTTTTCAACCGCCTGATGGGGCGGAAAAAGGCTGTGGTTGAAGACTACCCTGGCGTCACGCGCGATCGAAACTACGGGGACACGGTTCTTCTGGACACCTATCCCGTGACCCTCATCGACACGGGCGGGTTCGAACAAAACCCCGATGAGGCCACGCGCAGGGAGGTCCAGCAGCAGTGCCAGCTTGCCATTGAAGAAGCAGACCTCCTCTTTTTTATGGTAGATGGCAAAAGTGGCCTCCTGCCGGACGACCAGGACCTGGCACGGTTACTGATCCGGACCCGAAAGCCGGTTTTTCTCCTGGCGAACAAGATTGATCACCTCAGACATGAGGAAATGGCCTACGACTTCTACAGCCTGGGTTTCGAGCGAGTTTTTCCCGTTTCCGCCCTCCATAGCCTGGGAATCGATGACGTCCTGGAGGCGGCGGCACCCTACTTGAAAGAACTTTCCTCCGAAGAAAAAATGCCAAAGGGGCTACGTCTCGCCATCGTCGGCAAGCCCAACGTGGGAAAATCCTCCCTCGTCAACAGTCTTTTGGGCCAGGAGCGGGTCATCGTATCCGACGTCGCGGGCACGACACGGGATGCCATCGACACGGAACTCACCTACAACGGCCTTCCCATCACGCTGATTGACACGGCGGGGATTCGAAGGAAAAGCCGCATCTCCCAGAAGATGGAGCGCTACGCTGTTGTCTCCGCCATCGCGAGTATCGACCGGTGCGACATCGCCGTTCTGGTGATGGACGCCACCCAGGGCGTGACGGATCAGGATGCCAAGATTGCCGATCTCATTGTACAGAAGGGAAAAGGGGCCCTCATCGCCCTGAACAAGTGGGACCTGGTGGAAAAGGAAACCAATACCTTTCGGGATTACGTGCGGCAGCTTTACCAGGACCTTGCCTTCTTCTCTTTTGCCCCGGTCGTTTCAATCTCAGCCCGAACCGGGAAGCGGACCCACCGGGTTCTCGACACGGCGTTGGAGATCCACAGGCGGGGGCAGCAAAAGGTCGCCACTTCTCACTTCAACCAGGTGTTACGGGAAATTGTGTCGAAGCATCCTCCCGGGCGGCACCGGGGCAGGCCTGTTAAAATCCTTTATGGCACCCAGGCGCGGTCGTTTCCGCCCGTCTTCATCCTGTTCGCGAATTTTCCGGAGGCGATCCCACCCGCTTATCACCGGTTCCTCTCCGCGCAACTGCGGGAAGTTTTCGATTTTACGGGACTGCCGGTGCGTTTTATCTTCAAGAGGAAATAACCCGCATCCCCCTTCGCGGGGGATACGACTTTTCACATGCTCCGAAAGGGAAAGATCCCCCTGAAAAATGGAAATGATTTCCGGGCGTGGATAAAAAAATGGTGGAGATGATGGGATTCGAACCCACGACCCCCACGTTGCGAACGTGGTGCTCTCCCAGCTGAGCTACATCCCCATTTCATTTTTTTTGAAGCTATCACGCCTTCATGGGAGTGTCAAGACGGGGGCCACCGCATAAAAGGGGGGGACCTTTGAAAAAGGAAAGAATCCTTGATATGAAACACATATGAAGAAAATCAGGGACCTTCCCGAGAGTGAGCGGCCTCGGGAACGCCTCTTGGCAAAAGGGGCGTCTTTTTTGAATGACGAAGAGCTTCTGGCTATCCTGATCGGAAAAGGGACGCCGAACCACGACGTTCTGTCCCTCGCGAAAAAGCTGGTCAAGGTGGTTGATCAGCGGGGCCTGGACCTGGAAGCCGAAGACATTCTTGGAATTGACGGGATTGGAAAGGCGAAGGCCGCCTTGATCGCGGCCGCCTTTGAATTCGCTCGCCGGCGCATCAGACCGGAGGGAATCAAGATTCAATCCCCCCGTGACGTGCTCCCACTGATCCGGCATTACGCGGATCGGAAGCAGGAGCATTTCCTGTCGGTTTCCCTGAATGGCGCCAATGAGGTGATGCGTGTACGGGTGGTTACGATAGGCCTGATCAACATGAGTCACGTGCATCCCCAGGAGGTTTTCGCAGACATCATCGCTGAGCGGGCGTCTTCCCTTATCGTGGCGCATAATCACCCGTCCGGATCCCTGAATCCAAGCCGGGAAGATGTCTCGGTGACCCGCCAGTTGAAACAGGCGGGGGAGATATTGGGGATCAAGCTGCTGGATCACATTATCTTTAGCCTCAAAGGGTATTACAGCTTTTTGGAGCATGGAGAGCTTTAACCCGCCCGGCTTATTGTGCAATTCCCCGTGGCGTGGTATTTTCCGCTGGACATGACTGTCAATGAAGAGAAAAAATTCACCCTGAAACTGGACGACCTGTTTTATAAAGGGGCTTCCGGGATCGTGGGCCCGATAAACCTGAAGATCCATGAGGGGGAAGACGCGGTGCTGTCTCTCGGAGAGCCGGGAGATGGCCTCGCCCTTGTTCGGGTCATCAAGGGAATCTCCCCCCCCCAAAAGGGGAAAGTTATCAAAGACGGATGGGATGCCACGGGATATGTAACCCCGGATGGCTGTGTCGCCCTGATCGAACCGGAACGTTTTTTTTCGGTAACCGTTCGGGATGAGATCGCTTTTTCCTCCCGAGTGGGAGAAAGCAAGGGGCGCGTCTCCATGGCGGCGTTTCTGCGCGCCCTTCTCGACCTGTCCGGGTTCGCCGGCCGGGAGACTCAAAAAATTGAGGGCCTAAATGTGGGTGACCGGCGCCTGCTTGCCCTGCTCAGCGCCCTTCTGATGCTGCCGAATCTTTTGATTCTTTTTGAGACTTGGCGGCCATTCCCTCCGGTGGCTCAACATCTTATGAATTACGCGAAAAGCGTGACGCCCATGGCTGTGCTCCGGATCGTGACGAACGATAGCGTCCCCCTGGAATCTGGTGAATGTGGCCGGGGCACGACGGTTTTTTCCCCGGAACAGAGCTATGGAAGCTGACTGGATGCACATTCCCCTGAGTGTCCGCACGCCGGCACGATACCTGGGTCGTGAGGTGAACCTTCCCGCCAAAACCGTGCGACCGGGGATATTGCGCGTCGTTCTCGCCTTCGCGGATGTGTATGAGGTGGGGATGTCCCACATCGGCCTCAAGATTCTCTACCACATCCTGAACGGGCAGGAAGAGGTGCTCTGTGAAAGGGTCTTTGCTCCCTGGACAGACATGGCTCATCACCTGCGTCGGAAAGGCGCCCCCCTCGTATCCCTGGAGACGCAAACCCCTCTGAACACCTTTGACATGGTGGGCTTTTCCCTTCAGTACGAGATGAGTTATCCGACCCTGCTGGCCATGCTCGAAATGGGGGGCATTCCCCTGAAGTCTGAGGAACGGGGCGCCCGTCACCCTTTCGTGCTTGCCGGGGGGCCCTGCGCCGTCAATCCCGAGCCCCTTGCCCCTTTTATCGATGCCTTTGTGATCGGGGATGGGGAGCGTGCCATTCTGGAAATCGCCGAAACGCTGCGCCGCGCGAAGGCATCCGGCGCGCCGCGGGAAAAAACCCTGGAATCCCTCGCTGAGATCGCGGGCGTGTATGTACCGGCATTTTTCGACGCGCGGTATGACGCGGCCGGCCGCCCGACGAGGATTATCCCTTTAAAAGGAAGGGGCCCGGTACGTCGGCGGATTGAGAAAGGTATCAGCGGCTTGCCTTTTCCGACACGCGAGGTGGTTCCCATTATCCGGGCGGTCCATGACCGGTACGCCGTGGAAATCGCGAGGGGATGCCTGCAGGGATGCCGGTTCTGTCAGGCGGGTTTTATCTATCGTCCCTACCGGGAAAGAGACCAGGCGGAGGTGCTTCACCTCCTGAAAGGAGGGCTTGCAGAGACCGGTTACGGGGAATGCTCGTTCCTTTCTCTCAGCGCAGGGGATTACAGCCGGATTCCCGCGCTTCTGGACAGGACCGTGTCAAGGAACCTCTCCGATCGCACCTCTATCTCCCTGCCCTCTCTACGGGTCACCTCCCTGACCCGGGATATGATTGGACAAATTCAGTCGATTCGGAAGACGGGATTTACCCTTGCCCCTGAAGCGGGGACCCAGCGTCTCAGGGATGTCATCAACAAGAAGATTGATGAAGGTGAGATTTTTCGCACCGTTGAAACCATCTTTTCCGCCGGATGGCATCTCGTGAAACTCTATTTCATGATCGGGCTTCCAACGGAAACCCAAGAGGATGTGGAGGGGATTGTTGTCCTGGCGACCCGTATCTGGCGCATGGCCCGGAAGATCAGCCCAAAGAATGAGGTGACCGTTAGCGTCTCGACATTTGTGCCCAAACCACACACACCCTTTCAGTGGTGCCAAATGACGCCTCTCCAGGAGGTTCAGCGGAAGCAGGAATACCTCCGCAGCCATCTGAGGCGGAGAGGGCTGCGTGTCAAATGGCATGACGCGCGCCTGAGCTATTGGGAAGGGGTGCTTTCCCGGGGCGGCAGGCCCTTGAGCGCCTTTCTTGAAGGGGTCGCCAGGGCGGGGGCATACCTGGACGGATGGACGGATCAGTTCAGACACGACACGTGGGAGGCGGTGGCCAAGGGATTCGAAGCCTCTGTCGTCACCTCTGGCCTTGAGGCGTGGGACAGGGACGCGGTTTTGCCGTGGGATATGGTGGAAACCGGGGTTCGAAAGACCTACCTGTGGGAAGAGTACCAGAGGGCGCTCGACGCTGCGCTCTCGCCTCCTTGCCCGGTACGGGAAGGCTGCCGCCGCTGCGGTGTTTGCGACCCGGAAAGAGGGATTTCGGTTAAACTGAGCGAAGGAGAGGAAACGATCTCCTCGTCACTCGTGTCTTCCCGGATGGTACCTGAAAGGGTGCAGGAGGTCGGCGCCGTTTTTCAGGCGACATATCTCAAGGTGGGAGCGGCCAGGTATCTGGGGCATCTGGATGCGGCGCGGGCGCTGATCATGGCGGCCCGGAGGGCCCGTTTGCCTCTGGCCTTTTCAAAGGGGTTTCATCCGGCCCCGAAGGTGCGGTTTTCCGACCCCATTCCGTTGGGAATGGAGAGCCTCTGCGAGTCGGTGGCCTTTACGCTGACCCGAATGGTTGATCCCGGCGCGATAAAAAAGGCGATGAACGCGGCATTGCCTCCTGGCCTGCGTCTGAGGCGCGCGCGGTGCGCACCCTTGAAAAAGCCCGAAGAATTTGATAATTTTAAAATATATAGGTACTTATGCATGCTTGAGGCTTCAGGAGAAAAGGATTCTGCGGAAGTTCTGGGCCGGATCGAAAGGATCCGGAAAGGAGAAATGAATACCATTCAGGTGCCAGCGAAAAAGGGACCGGTGACGGTCACGCTTTCGGACTGTTTCAGGATTGAAACCTTTAAGACAGGTCTGCCCTGGTCGCGGTTCTACGCCCGCGTCGGGAATCTGCCACGGGGCGTTCGCCTGTTGCCTCTGCTCACGATCCTGTTTGCGGGGGTTGTCTCACCGGAAAGCGGCCTGCGCGTGATTAAATTGCGGGGTGTGGCTGACTTTAACACGGGGAATGAACCCCATGAGTGAAATCATCATCAATTCAACCCCCCAGGAAACCCGCATCGCCCTCGTGGAAAACGAGGAGGTGGCAGAGCTGTTCCTCGAGCGCAAAAAAGAGCGGGGCATCCTGGGAAACATTTACAAGGGAAAGGTCGTGCGGGTCTTGCCGGGGATGGAATCCGCGTTTGTCGATATTGGCCTGGATAAAGCCGCGTTCCTTTATGTTTCCGAGGTGTTTCATCCGTCTGATGAGTATCAGCAGATGTTTCTTGATGAGAGTGAGGAATTCCTGGAAGATTCCAAGAAAAACGGGAAACAGGGGTTGCGGCATATCGGAGACCTCTTGACACAGGGGCAGGAAATTCTGGTGCAGGTTTCGAAAGAACCGATTGGCAGCAAGGGATGCAGTGTGACGTCTTTTGTTTCCCTCCCCGGGAGATACCTGGTTCTGATGCCCTACGCGGATCACGTGGGGATCTCGCGCCGGATAGAAGACGGGGAAGAGAGGGACCGTCTGCGGGAGCTTGCCGAGGAAATTCGCCCCCGGCACGCCGGCGTGATCGTCCGAACGGCCGCCGAAGGGGCCGCCCCGGCGGACCTGAAAGCGGACATGAATTACCTTCTCAAGGTATGGGAGAATATTTTAAGGGCAAAAAACGGGACCTCGGCCCCTTCCCTGATTCATGAGGAACCGGATATCTGCGTGAGAGCCGTGCGGGATCTCTTTTCCGGGGACATCCGCCGGATCGTGGTGGACAACAAAGAGACCTACAGGAAGATTACCGACTTTCTGAACCTCTACCTTCCGGACCCCTCCTGCAAGATTGAACTCTATCAGGGGCTTCAGCCCATTTTCGATTACTACAATATTGAGCTGGAGATTCGCCGTGCCCTGGACAAGAAGGTCTGGCTGAAGTCAGGTGGGTACATTGTGATCGAGCAGACCGAGGCCCTGGTCGCCATCGACGTGAACACGGGACGTTTCGTGGGTAAACGCAACCTCGAGGAAACCATTTTGAAGACCAACCTGGAGGCCGCGCGGGAGATCGTCTATCAGTTGCGGCTTCGAAACATCGGCGGCATTATCATCATTGATTTTATCGACATGGAGAAGGCGGAGAACCGCGAAAAGGTTTTCAATACCCTCAAGGAGCACCTCAAGAGGGACAAGGCCAAGACCAATGTCCTGAAGATCTCTGATTTTGGCCTCGTGGAGATGACGCGCAAACGCACCCGAGAAAGCCTTTGCAAGACGATTTCCGAGGAATGTCCCTACTGTGAGGGGACGGGGCATGTCCTCTCGCGCTATACCATCTGTTACGATATCCTGAGAGAGTTGAAACGGCTTCGGAACCAGGCCAACGGGAACAAAGTTCTGATCCGCGCCCATCAGGATGTCGCGGATATCCTGATGAATGAGGAGGCGCAGATGGTGGATCTGCTGCAGGACGAAATCGGGCACGAGATTATTATCAGGGCCGCCGGCGACCTGCATATCGAACAGTATGAAATAATCTGCCTGTAAGGGACGCGATGACCTCACAGCGTGATTTTGTGGCCTCGGTTATGGAGAATGACAGACTTGAACATATCCGTGACGACCAGCGCGCGCTGGGGGTCAGGCGATTCCTGATTCTGGGCATTTTTGCCGCCGCCATGGCTTACCTGGAGTCGGCGGTGGTGGTGTATCTCCGGATGTTATACTACCCGGAGGGTTTTTCCGTCATTCTGAAGCCCATGCCGCTGCGCATCTACCTGATTGAGGTGGGCCGGGAGGCGGCCACTATGGTCATGCTCTTTACGGTAGCCCGACTCTCTTTCCGGTCGTTCTGGCCGCGTTTTTCCACCTTTCTTTACCTCTTCGCCGTGTGGGATATCTTTTATTACCTGTGGCTTCTCCTGTTCCTGCGCTGGCCCCCGAGCCTTTGGACGTGGGACATCCTTTTCCTGATTCCCATTGCCTGGGTGGGGCCTGTCTGGTCTCCCGTTTTCGTCTCCATAAATTTTATCATCGCCACGCTCGTTCTGAATCGCCTGTTTAAAAGGGGTGTGATCATCTGGCCCGGTTGGGCCGGCTGGGGGATGGCCATCCTGGGTGCCGCCATGATTGTTTATTCCTATTTCAACCGGGTTCCCGCTTTGATCAAAGGCGTTTTGCCAACGACCTATTCCTGGCCATGGCTGGCTGCGGGGGTGTGCCTGGGATGGGGAGCGTTGGGCTTCACCCTCCTGACAGGCCGTTTTGTAAAGGTGAAATAAAAAAAGCCGCTCCTTTCAGGGAGCGGCTTGCTTGAAAAGTGGGCCTGTTTACTGGACGGTGATGGGAATCCTTTTCGGTTTCGCTGACTCTTTCTTCGGAACGCGGATGGTCAAGACGCCGTTTTTCATTTTCGCCTTTATCTTATTCTCGTCCACATCTCCCGGAAGCGTGAAGCTCCGCTCGAACCAGCCGTAACGGATTTCCCTTTTATGGAAGGACTCGTTTTCTCTGGCATCTTCTTCCTTCTTCTCACCACTGATTGTCAGGATGTTCTGGTTCAGTGAAATCTTCACGTCATCCTTTTCCATTCCGGGCAGTTCCACTCTCAGTTTGTATTCATCGTCTGTTTCCGTCATATCCACCGGGACCATATCCACCGTTCCGAAGAGGGGTTCCAGATTGAAAGGTTCCCATAACGTGTCCAGTAACCGGGTCGGAAACAAGGGTTTTTCCGTTTCTCTTGTTCTGAGGGGTACCAGCCAACTCATCCTTCTCACCTCCTTTTTTCTTTTCGTGGAAATAAATAATCACTTTTTGGCGAACGTCAAGAGGGGGAACAACACGCAGCAGAAAACCGGTTGACGGGGAGGAACGCCTCAGGCATAGTGGTGAGTGAAAAAGACAGGGGGCGGGAATTGCCTGACAAACATGGGGGAGGATACGCGTGATTCTGGTGGAGAAGCCTTACATCTCTGATTTCTTCAGAAAGACAGTAGTCGACAACGGGTTTCAGGTGGTTAACACGCGCGCCGCAAGGGAGCTGGGGTTTATTGATACCCCCAACCTGGTCGGGGAAGAGGAAGCCATTCGAATCCTGGGTTCGGAGACAGCCCCCCTCATTTACACCACCTCCGAGAATGCCCTCGCCTGGATATTCACCCACCTTTCCCATGCCGAACTTCCGGAAAAAATCAGCCTGTTCAAAGACAAGGTCCGCTTCAGAAGATTGATTCAGCCCATTCTCCCAGACTTCGCCTTCAAAGAAGTCCGATGGGACGAGCTGGACAACTTGCGCGTTCCTGAGCTTGCCATGCCCTTTATCATCAAGCCGAGCGTGGGATTTTTCAGCATGGGGGTGCGGAAAGTTACCAATCCGGCGGCCTGGGATGAGGCAAAGACGTCCATCATGAAGGAAATCAGATCACTGGAGAGGATCTATCCCAGGGAAGTCCTGAATGCCACCTCATTCATTATGGAGGAAGTCGTCGAGGGAGAGGAATTTGCCGTGGACGCGTATTTTGATGTCACGGGCGCCCCGGTGATCGTGGGTCTATACCATCATCTTTTCGGTTCGGGCGACGATGTCAGCGATCGGGTGTATTACACCTCCAGGCGCGTAATCGAAGCGAACCTGCGGGAGATGACGGAATTTCTTCGTAAAGTGGGAGAATTGTCCGGCGTCAGGCGCTTCCCCCTCCATGCGGAAATCAGGCGGACGGCAAACGGGTCACTCGTCCCCATTGAAATCAACCCCATGCGCTTCGGCGGATGGTGCACCACCCCGGATATGACTTTTTTCGCCTATGGCGTGAATCCGTACGTCCTGTTCTTAAGGCAGGAGAAACCGGACTGGGACAGGATCCTGACTGGAAAGGACGAAAAACGGTACGGCATTATTGTGATGGAGAACGCCACCGGGATTGATGGGAAAAGGATCGCGGGCTTTGATTACGACGGGTTTGTCTCTCATTTTAAACGCCCCATCATGCTCCGGAAGATTGATTACAGGGACTACCCGGTTTTCTGCTTTCTCTTTGTCGAGACATCTCCCTCCTCATTTGAGGAGTTTGAATGGGCGCTGAAAGCCGATCCACGGGAATTTATCATTGAAAGACATGGCTAAAGGCTTCATGGCGCGACCTGGACTTCCTTTTTCATCTCCTTTGAGGCGGCGGGACCCCCAAACAGCCGAACGGCATGATAAACCCACCAGGCGCGAACACGTGACATGCCATCCTCCAGGCAGATTTTTCGCAGTTCTTTATCCGCGGCCTTACGCCATCGCTTTCGGCTGATCAATGCGTTTCGCATCAACTGATACAGCGCGTCGTGTACCAGCGACCCCCGCATGAAGTTTTTCGTGTCGATGGTTAATCCTGAAGGGCCATCCCACGCGTAACCCTTTTTTACGGTCAGCCGACCGTCCAGGGTCAGCGCCAGATAGTCGGTGTCAATCGGAGCGCGCGGGAAAACCTTTACAAAGACCTCATACCGTTCCACGAGCTGATATTTGTAACCCGCCTTGTATTTTATCCGCTTGATCATTCCGGACTCCGCCTGAAAAGATTTTGAGGGGAAGGTTTCTTGGCAAACCTATAACACAGTTACCATAAATGAACCAGAGAACCTTGACAAGTGTTGATAACGTGTTTATGCTGTAAAAAATATTACAGGATGATTTATATGTGAAAAATATTTTTCAGGAGGGGACAGAAATGGACAAGTCGCTGGAGAAAATTTTCAATCCCGCGTCCATTGCGATTGTGGGGGCGTCTGAAACGCCCGGCAAGGCGGCGGAACGCCGCACGCGCAGCCTGCTGGAGGGCGGGTATTCCGGCAAGGTGTATCTCATCAATCCGAAACGGGAAACTCTCTTTGGGCGGAAGGCCTATCCTTCCCTCGATGTGGTTCCCGGGCCCGTGGATCTGGTCATGATCGTGATCCCCGCGCGCTTTATTCCCGATGTCATCGACCAGTGCGTCGCGAAACAGGCGAAGGGCGCGATTATCATCACTGCCGGTCTGGGGGAAACGGGCGAGGAAGGTAAGGAGATCGAGGCGCGCATCCTGGAAAAGGCCGCAAAGGGAAACGTCCAGGTTATCGGACCCAACTGCAGCGGCATGTTCAGCCGTTCCGCCAGCATGAATCTGCTGGGGGTTCCCCCGATTCAGGCGGGGCCCGTGGCCATTATCGCGCAGAGCGGCAATATCATCGACTCCCTCACCCATTACGCCAAGGCGCAGGGAATCGGATTCAGCAAGATTATCAGTGCGGGAAATGCCATTGGGGTTAAGTTCTACGAGTACATCGAATATCTGGGTGATGACCCGGACACGAAGGTCATCTGCATGTACATGGAAGGAATCAAGAATGGGGACAAACTGGTGGCAGCCGCCCGAAGGGTGACGCGTAAAAAACCCATTATCGCCCTGAAGGTGGGGCGATCGGGCGCCGGAGCCCGCGCAGCCGCTTCACACACCGGTTCTCTTGCCACGGACGATAAAATTGTTCAGGCTGCCTTCAAACAGGCGGGAATCCTGCGCGTGACCAACGTGGACGTGATGTTCGACCTGGCTGAATGTTTCAGCAAGCTCCCTCTCCCGAAAGGCAACCGGGTTGCCATCATGTCGGAGGGCGGGGGAGACAATTCGGTGGCGGCCGATAACGCCGAGGCCCACGGCCTGGAGGTGCCCGTTCTCTCCCCCGAGACCCAGGAGAAGATACGCCCCTTTCTGTTGAAGGGGATGCCCGCCCAGAACCCTATCGACTACGGCGGAACGGCGGAGGAGAACCCGCATGTCATCACGGAGTGCTGCAAGGTCTGCATGGAAAGCGATGAAGTGGATGCCATCTACATCACGGGCTTTTTCGGAGGGTTCAAGGAGATCATCGCGCCCCACGTGGAGGCCCTTGAGATTCAGACGGCCAGGGACCTTGCCGGCTTCGTGAAGTCGTACCAGAAACCCCTCATCATGCACACCAGTTTCGCCCACGAACCGTTCGAGTCCCTTCGGATTCTCGAAGAGAACGGCGTGCCCGTCTTCGGCTATTCCGAGCGCGCTGCGTTCTGCTTGGGGGCCATGGCGAAGGCGGCGGAAAGGATTCACGGTAAGGGTTCCGCGTCGCCGGTGATTTCGGTGCGCGAAAGGAACCAGCAGGTCGAAGGCCTCCTCCTTCACCTCAAGGAACGTGGAGAACAAAACCTTCTGGAGACGGAGGCACGGCAGGTCCTCGAGGCCTATGGGATTCCCGTTCCCAGGGCGGTGATCGCGAAGACCCCCGACGAGGCGGTCGCCGCGGCCAAAAAGATGGGAGGACCCGTGGCGCTGAAAATCGTTTCACGCAAGATTGTGCACAAATCCGACGTGGGGGGTGTCCGGATAAATCTGCACGCCCCGGACGAGGTTGCCGGTGCCTTTCAGACGATTATGGAGAATGGTCGGAGGGTGGCGGCAAGCGGGGAGATTGAGGGCGTACTCGTGAGCCCCATGGCGCGGCCGGGACAGGAATGCATCATCGGTATGACGCGCAACCCCCAGTTTGGTCCCGTGGTGATGTTCGGGCTGGGCGGAATCTTTGTGGAGGTCCTGAAAGACGTGTCGTTTCGCGTGGCACCCCTGACCGAAACGGACGCCGGTGAGATGATCCGGGAAATCCAGGGGTATCCCCTGCTGCAAGGCATCCGGGGACAGTCCCCGAAGGACATGGATGCCATCCGGAAGATTCTCATAAATGTTTCCCGTCTGGCGGTGGAAAACCCTGAGATCGGCGAGATGGACCTCAACCCGATCATCGTCCACGAGAAAGGCGCGTCCATCGTGGATGCGAGGATGATTCTGGTGTGAGAGGTTGACCCGGCCGTGAGATCTGAACGATCGCAAATTCAAAGAGAAGGCCTTCATCGATCTCACAGCCGGGCAGGACAAAATGATACAAGGAGAAAGCCATGAATTACGAATGCATTATCTATGAGAAACAGGACGGCGTGGCGGTTATCAGGCTGAACCGCCCGCAGGTGCTGAACGCCATGAACAAACAACTCTGGCTCGACCTGGAGGACGCCCTCAATGACGCCCTGGAGGATACCGGCGTCAAGGCCCTGATTTTTACGGGGGAAGGGCGCGCCTTTTCCACGGGCGCGGATCTGAAAGACTCGAAGGGACGATCGCTGACCGCCTATCGGGATTATCTTGTCCACCTTCAGGAGGTTTCCCGGCGGATCATCCGATTCCCCAAGCCAACCATCGCGGCGGTCAATGGTTACGCCCTGGGATCGGGATACGAACTGTCCCTCGCCTGCGACATCCGTATCGCGGGAGAAAGCGCGAAGTTCGGCTCTCCCGAGGCACGGGTGTCTTCATCGGTGACGGGCGGGGCCATGCGCCTGTTGCAGGATCTGGTGGGGCCGGGAAAGGCAAAGGAGCTTCTCTTTACCTGTGACTATATCGACGGAAGAGAGGCGGAACGGATCGGCCTCGTGAACAAGGCCGTCCCCGATGACAGGCTCATGGAAGAGGCCCTCGCGATGGCCCGAAAGATCACCGAGAATTCCGCCTTCTCCATCAGCCTCATCAAAAAGGGTCTCAACATGGCCCACGAGGTAAGCCTGGAGGCCCTGATGGACTACGAGGTGGAGGCGTGTCTCGCGACCGTCTCCGCGCCGGAGCGGCAAGATAAGCTGGAGGAGTTCGCCCAGAGAAAGAAAAAATAGGTTTAGGGATATAATAGTTGGTGAGGGGAGGAAGCAATCGCTTCCCCCCTCACGGGAAATTCATTTTAATTCACAGATCTCACTTGACGCGAAATCAGCAGCATACAGGCCAGGCCATGACTGTTAATCTATTTGACCGTTCTGACCGGCAGTGCCCGGAAATGCCGCTTGTGAACCATTCGGTCAGTGTAGCGGTAGCCACGGGTGAAGTTGTAGGCGTAAGCCGTAATCGTCAGGGCGTCCCGCGCCCAGACCCACCCGCAACTCAACTGTATCTGAGGGTTTACCCGCACCCAGTTTCCGCACGTTGTTTTGTAGCCTTTCGCGTGGGCGTCATAAAGCGTTTCGAGTTCCTTGATGGTGGGCATCCGCCAGTCGTCATAATGGCTCAGGATGATATGCTCGCAGTACGCCTTGGCGTCATGCCAGGTAATGTCACCCTGATTGTCGTATTTCGCCCACATGAGATGCGTCTTGGTATCCGTAACGGTTCCGTCATGATTGTCGATGAACCTCCCCTGGGCAAACAGTCCCGCGGCACCGAGGGCGACCATCGCAATCGCCAGGATGGAGATGGTTAGTGATTTTTTCACACCCTTTCCTCCTGTGTGGAACGTTTAAAGGGTATCGTCCTCCTTGAAGGAAAGCTCGAAAGAGCCTTTGGGAATGGGGACCACCAAAACCGGCTTGCGGATATGGCGTAAAACGCGCTGGGTCACTTTCCCGAGGAAGGTGTATTTCATGACCTCCTTGCTGTGGGCCCCCATGATGACCATGTCCACATCTTCTGCTTCGGCTTCTTCAAGGATTTGGACGGCAGGATCTCCCTCTTTAACCTCGATGCTGACTCTTTCCATCATCCGTTGCTGTTCTTCCGAGGTGAGCTCTTTTTCAGCATAGTGTTCCAGGCGTCTTTTCAACCTTTCCAGGACGTTCCTGAGGGCGTCTTCCCGGGCCTTTCTGAAATTGTCTTCACCCATTTGAACCACCACGGGAACCTGGTCCACCGGGTTAAAAGATTTCAGCACCGTCAGGATGACAATTTCCGCGTCGAAGGCCTTCATGAAACGCGCGGCGTAACGGAAGGCATAGGCGGCATTTCGGCTCAAATCCGTCACGTAAAGAATCTTTTTAATATCCGGCATCATGGCGTTTTCTCCCCTGTTATGCCCGCGCGGCCTCAAATGCCCGCGCCCTGGGTTTTTGCATGAGGTAAATCATCGCGTAAACGGCGATCCCTGCCACCCCTATCAGGAAGGGCCCCCACCCCTTATCCAGCCCGATAAGGCTTGAGACGTATTTCGGGCGGAGAAGGGCAAAGGTAACAGCACCCAACAGGATGAATTCATAGATACGGTTCCTCACCAGGAAGTAGTTCAGCGTCAGGTTGGCAAAGGCGAACATGGCGATGGTGCTCGTGAAGAAGACCCACGCCGCGTGCCAGAGAGAATGAATGTTAATCAGCAAGAGGTCCGTGTTGTACATAAACATGAAGGGGAGAATAGCTGTTCGGATGTCGTACGAGAACCCCTTCACACCCGTCTTGATGGGGTCCGACCCTGCAATCGCCGCGGCGGCAAAGGCGGCCAGCCCCACTGGCGGGGTATCGTCCGCAATGATCCCGAAGAAGAAAACGAAGAGATGCGCCGCGATCAGCGGGAAGACCACACCGGCCCGCGCCCCGAGGGTTACAATCACGTTCGCCGTCAGAGATGCCAGCACGATATAGGTGGCCGTCGTGGGAAGCCCCATCCCCAGGATCAGGCTGGCGATGGCCGTCATAATCAGGATGATGAGGAAGTTTCCATGCGCGATGGTATCGATAACCTCGGTGATAATCCCGCCCAGGCCCAGCGTCACCACACCGACGATAATCCCGGCGGCCGCGACCGCCACGCCGATCCCCATCATGCTTTTGCCGCCTGATACCAGCGAATTCCAGATGATGAGAAGGGCATCTTTGATAGCGACCCGAAAGGGGATGTGATTCCTCCAGGCTTGGATCAGGTTCTGCACAACGATGAGCCCTGCCAGAACAATGATGGCGTAAAAGGCGGCCAGCGCGGGGGAATGCCTCAGAACAACCAGTTCATTCACGAGGAAAATCAGGGGAATGATATAGTGCAGCCCCTTGAAAAAGGTGGACCAGAAGGGAGGGATCTCTTCCTTCTTCATCCCTTTCAGCCCCAGCTTCGTGGCTTCCACGTGGGTAATATACATCAGGGCAATATATGAAATGATGGCTGGGATGAAAGCCGCCTTGACCACGTCGATATACGGCATGTTGCAATATTCCGCGATGATAAAGGCGGCGGCGCCCATGATCGGCGGCATCAACTGCCCGTTGGTACTGCAGGCTACCTCGACGGAACCGGCCATGTAATCCGGGTACCCGGTGCGCTTCATCAGGGGGATGGTGAAGGTGCCGGTCGTCACCACGTTGGCGATACTGGACCCGGAAACGAGGCCTGTCAGGCCACTCGCCAGAACTGCGGCCTTGGCGGGGCCGCCCCGGAAACGCCCGAGCACACTGAAGGCAAGGTGCACAAAGTACTCTCCGGCGCCGGCCTTTTCCAGCATAGCGCCAAAGAGGACGAAAAGATAGACAATGGTGGCTGAGACATCCAGGGGGATCCCGTAGATACCCTCGGTGGACATGGTAATCTGCCCGATGAAACGGTCGAGTGACACCCCCTTGAAGGCCAGAATGTCCGGCATGTAAGGCCCGTAAAAGCTGTACAGAATAAAGGCGATGGCCACAATCGGCAGGGCCGGGCCGAGGGAACGGCGTGCCGCTTCCAGCAGCAGGACCAGGAGCATGACTCCCATGGTAATATCGAGGATGTTGGGAGCGCCCATACGGCCGCTGATACCCGTGTAGTCATAGGCGATATAGAGAGATGAAGCCGCCGCCAGAATTGTAATGACATAGTCCAGAATGGTGTACCGGTCCCTTACGGAAAAATATCCCAGGATTTTGTTCTTACGGACCTTTTTGAACATGGGATAACTTAAGAAAACCAGAACGATGGCGAAAGCGAGATGGATGGCCCGGATATAGACGGCGTTTAGAATGAGAACGGATGGCAGGGCCAGCTGGAACAGCGACCACGCCGCGGCGATGATTGGGATGAGATACCGGGACGGGCCTTTGACCGATTTCAGCCCCTCTTCCGAGGCCTTGACGATCTCCTGCGCCTTCGCCGCTCCTTCACCCGCTTCGATCTTGAGTTTTTCTGCCACTGGTGCACCCCCCCTGCGTTGTGGTTAGAAAAAAAGAGAGGGTAAAGGGGACAAATCCCCTTTACCCTTGAGTCCCCAAAAACTCTACTTGCTGATGAGAGACTTGGGAATGTACTTGATCAGGCCGGATTCCCGATAGTATTTCAGGGCGCCCGGATGGATCGGGGCGGTCAAACCTGTCAACATGTTCTTTTTCGTCAATACGTTCAGAGCCGGATGGAGTTTTTTAAAGGTTTCAAGATTGTCGAAAATCTCTTTCGTGATGTCATAGACAATCCAGGCCGGTTCTTTGGCGGAGGTGCAGAAGGTCGCCTTGACGGCGATGGTCGGAACGTCTTTTTTGTTGGTCGCGTCCGGATAGAATTTGATCGGAATATACGCCTTGGCGAAATAGGAGTGTTTTTTCAGGAGGGGCATGATGATATCGTCAGGAATGGGCACGAAATGGACCTTGCGTTTCCCCGCCGTGGCTTCCTTGATGGAACCGTTGGGATGCCCTACTGTATAGAAAAAGGCGTCGATTCGGCCGTCCTGGAGCATCTGCGCGGACTCCACCGCCTTCATGCCTTCCGCCTTGATGTCTTTCTTCCAGTCGATTCCCGCCTGAGTCAGCAGTTCAATAGCCTCACCTCTCTGGCCGGAACCGGGGTTCCCGATGTTTACGTGATGTCCCTTGAGGTCACGGAAGGTCTTGATCCCCGTGTCATCCCCAGCCACGATGGTCACGGATTCCGGATGAAAGCTGCAGATGGAACGCAGGTTTTTCTGGGGACCCTTCTTGGCCCATTCCATCTGGCCGTGCCATGCCTGGTACTGGCGGCTCGACTCGACGATCCCAAAATCCAGGTCGCCGGACATAATGGCGTTCACGTTGAACACGGACCCACCCGTGGATTCCACCGTGACTTTCAGATGGTAGACCTTGGATTTTTTGTTCACAATCTTGCTGATGGCGCCGCCGGTCGGATAATAAACCCCCGTTACACCACCGGTTCCGATGGTCACAAAGGTAATCTTCGCCGAAGCGGTGCTGGGAGCCATGATGCCCAGCGTGAGGAAACAAATCGCGATAATCCCAACCGTGATTCCAAGTTTGAAATGCTTCATAAAAACCTCCTTCTTTCTACTCCTTTTGAATGTTGCATGGTCATGCGTTCCCATTTTTACGCGCGATTTCTTTTTTGGTTAGTCTTACATAATCCCCCCTGATTTCACCTCCTTTCCTTCAAAAGAAACCGCAAATCATTACTGAGAGCTTTTTCTTCCCCTATCAAAACTTAAAATAATTGTCAAGCTGACTTGGCCTGATCCGTGACGGTGTTTTACGTGTTTACTTGACTTTCAGGAGGGGGTTTTCTAAATTAAAGCCGTAGCGGAAGGATGAGAGAAGTAAACGTATAACCGGGAGGGATCGTGGTAGAAAATCACCTTTTTTCACTGATCACAGATCGGGATCCCAATCGGGTGTTATCTGCGCTTCTCAAAGACCGTTATCCAAAAAAGGTCAAAAGGGCAGAACGTGCCATCCGGGAGATTCGCAGAGGGAGCCGGATCTTTATCGGAACCGGCTGTGGTGAACCCCAGCATCTCATCCATCATCTGGTGGAATCTCCTGACGCCCGGGATATGGAACTGTTTCAGATCCTGCCCTTTACCATCGCCAAGTATCTGGATACGGAGGAATTCCTCGACCGGTTTACCCTCAAGGCGTTTTTCATCAGCCTGAGCCTCAGAAAAGCGGCGGAAGAGGGAAAGATTAACTATGTGCCTGCCTATCTTTCCGAGATTCCCACCCTGTTTGACACGAAACGCATCGGGCTGGAGGCTGCCCTGATTCAGGTGACACCCCCCGATGAACATGGGTTTTGCAGCCTGGGGGTTTCGGTAGATATCACCAAGTCCGCCATTCGAAATGCCGAGCTTGTTATTGCCCAGGTAAACCCGCAACTGCCCAAAACCTGGGGGGACAGCTTCGTCCATGTGGATGACATCGATATTATGGTGCCCCACGAAGAGCCTTTGTATCAGACAATTCCTCCAGCTCTCGATGAAACCGCGCGGAGGATTGGGTATTACGTTTCCCGCCTGATCGAGGATGGGGCGACGCTTCAGGTCGGGTTTGGAAAGATTCCCAACGCTGTTCTCGCCTTCCTCAAGAACAAACGGGACCTGGGCGTGCACACACAGATGATCTCCGATGGTTTTCTGGACCTGATTGAGCAAGGGGTCATCACCAACAAACGGAAAAACCTGCATCCGGGGAAGATTATCACCTCCCTGGCCATGGGAACCGAACGGCTCTACCGCTTCGTGAACAACAACCCTATGGTGGAGTTTCGCCCGTCTGAATACGTGAACCACCCAAACGTTATCGCCCGGAACAACAACCTTGTCTCAATCAGCACGGCGCTGGAAATCGATGTTACCGGACAGGTCTGCACGGATTCGTTGGGCTATACCTTTTACAGCGGCATGGGGGATCAGGTCGATTTCATTCGGGGTGCGAATCGCTCAAAGGGAGGGATCTCTATTATCGCGCTTCCCTCCACCGCCAAGAACGGGACAGTCTCTCGAATCGTCAGCCACCTCAGCGAGGGAGCCGGGGTGACCAATACACGCGCCGATACGAAATATGTGGTCACGGAATATGGCATCGCCCAGCTTTACGGGAAGGACATTTACCAGCGTGTCATGGAACTGGTGCAGGTGGCGCACCCCCGCTTCAGAAAATCGCTGATGGAAAAGGCGAAGAAGCATCATTATATCTTCAAGGATCAGATTACCCCTTCGACGGAGGACTGGCTAGCGCTGGAGCGCTATTCCACGGATCTCGTCCTGTCGGATGGCACGAAGGTGCACTTCCGGGCCATCCGGCCGAGCGATGAGTTCCTGAGCCGGAATTTCTTTTACAAGCTTGAAGAGAAGTCCATCTATTTCCGTTTCTTCCAGAATGTCCGGGAATGGCCTCATGAAAAGGCGCAGCGGTGGACCAACATCACCTACGGGAAAGACATGGCCCTCGTGGGCATTGTCCAGAACGCGGAAGGGGTGGAAGAGATGATCGCCGTGGGGCGTTACGCCCATGACCCGGAGACACCCGGATACGCCATGCTGGCCTTCATCGTGCGGGAAGATTACCAGGGAAAAGGGATCTCAAGCTTCCTGCTTAGGCACCTGGAAAAGATCGCCCGGGAGAACCATTACCGGGGGTTTACCGCCACCGTGATGGAGGAGAACCTTCCCATGATTCACGTCTTCAAAAAGGCTTACCCGAACGCGCAGATGTCGCGGGAAGGCGGGGGCATTCTCTTCATTAAAATGGATTTCGATCCCCCGGAAACGAGCGCCAATGAAAAGGATGGCGGCAAGGAGGGAAAAACCCGGAAACAGGCGACCGGGGATCACCCCGGCGATTAGCGAATCAACAAAAAAGATGGTCTCGCAAAAAGTCAGAATGAGAAGGCAAAGTAAAAAGCTTTACCTTCAAGGAGCGCAATTCCTGAGGAATGAGGCGACTTTGAAGGTCGCTGCAATGATTCACCCTGCCTGCCCCGTAGCTCCGGAAGATGGTACCGGGGTTAAATCGGCTTTGCCGCCTCGCTTCGCGAGATTCAAGAGGACAGGGGATGCAGCGCGACATGTCTGCGTGCACCGCACAGACAGGCACAGAAACTGGACTTCCAAGGAAGTCATTTTGGCGAAACTGACATAAGGTGATAATATTGTTATACATTCACCTAAACAACAAGAAACGCTCAATGTCAACGGTCTTCGTTGCTGATAGACTGCCGAAAAACGGCATAAATTAGCTTTTTACGAAGCCGTCAAAAAAGGTAAAAGGAGGAACCCTATGCTGATTACGGAGATTCTTGCGCGGAACGCCCGCATGTACGGAGACGAGGTGGCGTTGATCGAGCGGATTCCCGAAAAGGGGATACGCCGCGAAATGACGTGGCGGGAATTTGACGAACAGGCCACAAAATTTGCCAACACTCTCATCCAAAAAGGGATAAAAAAGGGAGACAAGGTTATTCACCTGATGATGAATTGCCTGGAATGGCTCCCCGCCTATTTCGGGATCCTGAGGACGGGTGCCTGGGCCGTGCCCCTGAACTTTCGCTTTTCATCCGATGATATCCTGTATTGCGCCCGGATCGCCGAGGCGAAGGCGATAATCTATGGTGAAGAGTTTGTGGAGCGGATCGATGCCATTCGTGAAGACCTGGAAACCATCGAACACTACTTCTTTGTGGGCGAGCCGACACCAGAAGGGTCCGTCAACTTCAAGGAGGTCCTTGAACAGGGAGATGCGGCTCCCGTGACGGTGGAATTGCACTATGAAGACGAGGCAGGGCTGTACTTCACCTCTGGTACGACGGGCCAGCCGAAACCTATTCTTCTGACGCACAAGAACCTGGAATCCGCGTGCATCACCGAGAACCGTCATCACTTGCAGACCCACGAAGACAACTTCCTTTTGATCCCCCCCCTGTACCACACGGGCGCGAAGATGCACTGGTTCGGGAATTTCATCGTGGGCGCCCCCGCCGTGATTCTCAAGGGGATCAAGCCCCAGTGGATTCTTGAAACGGTTTCCGAAGAGCAGGCAACCATCGTCTGGCTGCTGGTCCCCTGGGCGCAGGATATCCTGATCGCTATCGAGAATGGAGACGTAACCCTGAAAGACTACAAACTGGATCAGTGGCGCCTGATGCACATTGGGGCCCAGCCGGTGCCGCCAGCCCTGATCAAACAGTGGAAAAGCGTTTTCCCGAATCAGGATTACGACACCGACTATGGCCTCAGCGAAAGCACCGGCCCCGGGTGCGTGCACCTGGGCATGGGTAATGAGCATAAAGTCGGGGCGATTGGCCGACCCGGCTTTGACTGGGAGACCCGGATTGTGGACATGGAACTGAAGCCGGTCCAACCTGGGCAACCGGGGGAACTGGCGGTCCGGGGTCCCGGGGTCATGAAGGAATATTACAAAAACCCAGAGGCAACGGCACGGACCCTCGTGGACGGGTGGCTGTTGACGGGGGACATCGCGAAGATGGATGAGGACGGGTTTATCTGGCTGGTGGACCGGAAGAAAGACGTGATTATTACGGGGGGTGAAAACATCTTCCCCGTGGAGATTGAGGACTTTCTCCACGAGCATCCCGCCATCAACGATGCCGCCGTCATCGGGCTTCCGGATGAGCGTCTGGGAGAAATCGTGGCCGCCATCATTCAGGTGAAACCCGGCAAGACCCTGACCGAGCAGGATGTGTTCGATTTTTGTGAGAAGCTGCCACGGTATAAACGCCCCCGGAAGGTCTTTTTCGGGGAGGTTCCGCGGAATCCAACCGGAAAAATCGAGAAACCGAAGCTGAGAAAGCAGTACGGGGGAATCACGGAAAGCTTCAAGATCTGAGCAGATGGCTGGCCTGTAAAAACTGTCAGAGGGATGGTGATGCCGCGATGAAAAAATACTGGAACAGCGATTTCGAGACGATGCCTGAAGGGGACCTGAGGGCCTTTCAGCTCGAAAAATTGAAAGAGACAGTCGCGTGGGTGTATGAAAAGGTCCCCTTTTACCGCGCCCGGTTCGAGGAGCTGGGTGCCACACCGGATGACATCCGGACCCTTGACGACCTGAGCCGCCTGCCTTTCACCACGAAATCAGACCTGCGTGAAAATTATCCATTTGGCCTGTTCGCGGTTCCCCCCCAGGATTGCGCGCGAATCCACGCGTCCTCCGGAACAACGGGTAAACCCATCACAGGGGGATACACCCGTGAAGACATGGAGCAGTGGGGGGAATGCATGGCCCGCACCCTCTGGGCCGCCGGGGTGCGTCCCGCGGACATCTGTCAGAACGCCTATAACATGGGACTGTTTACTGGTGGGCTCGGGTTTCTGAAGGGTGTGGAAACCCTTGGGGCGACGGTGGTGCCGGCGGGCTCTGGCCAGACGGAACGACAGATTATCCTCATTCAGGATTTCAAGGTGACGGTTCTCTTTTCCACCCCGTCCTACGCACTGACCATTGCCGAAAAGGCTGGAGAGCTGGGGGGAAACCTCCGGGACTCTTCCCTGAAGATCGGCGTGTTCGGCGCGGAGCCCTGGTCGGAGGAGATGCGTCGCGAGATCGAGGAAAGGTTGGGGATTCTGGCCATGGAATCCTATGGCCTGACGGAGATGGGCGGGCCTGGCGTGGCCTTCAGTTGTCCGGAGAAGGCGGGGCTCCATATCAACGAGGATCATTACATCGCTGAAATTATCGATCCCGTAACGGAAGAACCCTTACCGCTCGGTGAGGAGGGAGAACTGGTGCTGACGGCGATTCAGCGGCGCGCCATGCCTCTGATACGTTACCGGGTGCGGGACTTGACAAAATTGTACCGGGAGCCCTGCCGGTGCGGGCGTAAGCTGCTGAAGAT
>WGDA01000172.1 GCA_015493505.1 Pseudomonadota bacterium
CCTCATCAGACCTTTGGGGGCAGGACACCTTCAGAGATCTACTGGGGTGAAACCAAACAGAAAAGGGCAGCGTGAGGATGAAAAGAGAAACAAAAACAACCAAAACTTCTACACCTTATTTTCACTCAAGAACTGTCTTGACAATAGGGTCTACCTTAATGGGAGGTCGATAACTGAAGGCTGAAATCCAAATTGAACAAACTACAGCCACCAATCATGGAGATGAAGGTAGTCAACATCCAGTTTCCTGCCAATCGAATTTAGTGCTGTTCGAAAAAACTTTCCAAATTATACTGCCAGCGGAATTAATGGCATAAAAGAATTGTCACAAAGTCGCTTTCCCGTAATGGCAACATCGTGATATGATGAAAAAATGAGAAGCATGGTTGAATTTTTAAGGCATTTTTACCATTGCTTGATGCACGTTCGCCTGATTCTCTTTATCCTCAACCTCTGCATTGTTGCGCTGGGAATACTGTTTGCCACAGTTGAAGGCATTGGCATGGGAAATGGAATCTATTTTGCCTACATAACTGCTCTGGCTATCGGTTTTGGAGACATAAGCCCTACGACTGCAGTGGGAAAGCTTATCAGTGTCCTCCTCGCCCTAATAGGAATAATACTCTTTGGAATATTGGTAGGTATCTCCACCCGGACGATTATGATCATTATGCATCCAGAAGAACAAGGGATCGAACAGAAATAATGGCTTACCCTTCATTTTCTGGCTATAAGGCTGTTTGATCCCTGACCTTGAGTTTTGGCTGTCAGAACTTAATGTCACTTTTCTGTCGAAGTCATAAGTTCGGAAATTGAAGCTTAGCTTTGACGGTTACCCTCTACATCTTGCGCTTCAAATTAAATATCCATTCCCTCGTCATTCTATTATAACGTGAAAACATACCCAGATTAATGGACAGGGGCAAAGGTTTTCTGGTATACCTTCGATAAGTTTATCCTCAGGAGTTGTGAAATGAGCTCTTTTAGAATTGCCACGTTCAATGTCAATTCCATCCGCTCCCGCCTGCATATCGTGATTCCATGGCTGAAGGAGCATCAGGTGGATGTTCTGTGCATGCAAGAAACCAAGGTGGATAACGCTCAATTCCCCACCATGGAATTTGAGGGTATCGGGTACCACATCACCTATTTTGGTTACAAGCGCTATAATGGCGTGGCCACGGCTTCCCTTTTGAAACCTGACGAGGTCATCCATGGCTTTCAGGACGGCGGGCAGGATGACAAGGACCGCCTCCTCGTCACGCGATTTCCTTTTGGAACAGTCCTCAACGTGTATGTTCCCCAGGGGAGAGAAAAAGACCACGAGTTTTTCCAATATAAGCTTCAATGGTTCGATCGCCTGAAAAGCCTCCTGGAAGGCAGTTTCTCTCCTGAAGACCACGTTCTGCTATGTGGGGACATGAACGTGGCCCCGGAAAGGATTGACGTGTATGACCCCGAGGGGCTTCTGGGGCACGTCTGTTTTACGCCGGAGGTTTGGGAAGCCTTAACCTCTCTGAAAAAATGGGGGCTCATCGATATCTTTCGCAAACACCACCCGGATGAACCAAAACAGTTCACCTTCTACGATTATCGCCTCCGTGGCGGCATCAAACGGGGACTTGGATGGCGCATCGATCACATCCTGGCGACGCGGCCCCTGAGTGAGAAATCCATTGCCTGTAATATTGACATGGCACCCAGGCTCCTGGAAAAGCCCTCGGACCACACCATTCTGATAGCTGAATTCACCCAACTTTGACACCCTCGCAAAGAATGAGCTACCCCACCGCAAGCGGTCGTGATATCTACCCCATTTTCAATAAAAGCGGCAAGCCGTAGGGTATTGAACCCTAAAGGGGAATAAAGGGAGTTCTTCCCTAATTAAGAGTCCCGCCTCCAAGGCCGGGAATGCGTGTGCGGCGTTCCAGGAGGTGGAGGAGCTGGTTGATGATAAACACGATCCCGAGATAAATGATAGCAACCACGATGAAGACCTGAATGTAAAGGAAATTGTGTGACGCGATCCGCATTCCTTCCCCCATCAGGTCAAGGACCGTGACCATGTAGACGATCGAGGAATACTTCAGCATCAGAATCAATTCGTTGGACCAGGAAGGAATCACGAGCCGAAGTGCCTGTGGAAGAATCACGCAACGGATGGCCTGTGGAAGGCTCATCCCGATGGATCGGGCGGCTAACATCTGGCCTCCCTTGACGGATTGAATCGCCCCTCGGAAATACTCCGCCTGATACGCCGCGGTGTTCAGCCCGAGGGCGAGCATCCCGCAGGTGATGGGAGAAAGGCGGATTCCCCAGCTTGGAAGCCCGTAATAGGCCATGAGGAGCTGTACCAATAGGGGAGTTCCACGGAAGAACTGCACATAGGCGCTGCAGAAGAGGGAAACAAATCGGCCGCCGTACAGCTTTCCCAACGCGATGAAAATTCCGAGAACGATGCCGATCAGAATACAGACCGAGGTAATTTCGAGGGTTATGAGGAGTCCCCGAAAGAGGGCTGGAAGCCAGGAAATGATCGTCGCAATCAATTCGTTTCCCCGTAAAGCTCCGTAATCTTGTGGAGGAATTCTCCAGTCCGTTTGTGTTCAGGCGCCGTGAAAAGTTTTTCCGGTGGCCCTTGTTCCACGATAACGCCATGTTCCATAAAAATGATTTCATCCGCGACAGACCGGGCGAATCCCATTTCATGTGAAACGACCAGCATGGTCATGCCTTCCTTGGCAAGCTCAATCATGACCTCGAGGACATCTCCGATCAGTTCGGGATCGAGGGCGGAGGTTGGTTCGTCAAAAAGAATCAGTTTTGGGGACATGGCCAGGGCGCGCGCAATGGAAACGCGCTGCTGTTGCCCGCCCGAGAGTTGCGCTGGATAGGCGTTCGCCTTGTCGCCGAGTCCCACTTTACCCAACACTTCAATCGCGAGCTTTGTCGCCTCTTTTTTGGGCATTTTTTTGACCTTGACAGGCCCGAGGCGCACGTTTTCCATGGCGGTAAGGTGTGCGAAAAGGTTGAAATCCTGAAAGACAAACCCCATTTGAGCACGCAGCTTGTTGATGTTCGTATGTTGCCCGGTTACCTCCACACCGTCCAGAAAGATCCTCCCGTCATCGGGAGTGGTTAACTGGTTGATGCAGTGCAAAAGCGTCGATTTTCCCGTGCCTGAAGGGCCGATGATGACCTTTGTTTCTCCCTTTTCGACCTCAAAGGAGACGCCCTTGAGGACTTCAAGGTCCCCGAAACGCTTATGAATATTTTCAACTTTGAGTAAACTCATCTTCTTCCGGCTCCAGATTTTTTATACCCCTCCAGGCCGGGGATACGCGTCCCCATTTCCAGAAGGCCGAGACAGCCATTGCCCGCGTAGGTGAGGACGAGAAAAATCAGCGCCACCGTGAGATAAGTGGGCATGGCCAATTTATAATGCTGTACGATGATGTATCGCGCGTGGCGCAGAATCTCATTGAGGCCTACCGCGTAGGCCAGTGTGGTATCTTTGACGACTGATGAGAATTCATTGGACCAGGCGGGAATCGCCAGGCGAAACGCCTGAGGAAGAATGATCGAAGTGACTGCCTGGAACTGGCTCAACCCGATTGAACGGGCGGCTGTCATTTGCCCGCGCGGCAGTGATTGAATGGCGCCCCGGAAGATTTGCGACTGGTACGCGGAAGACCTGAAACCCAGGGCGAGAGTCGCGGCAACAAAGGAGGAGATCTCCAGGCCGAATTGTGAGGAGCCGAAATAGAACAGGATGAGCAGGACAAGCGCCGGAATGCTCCGAAAAATCCATTCATAGCCAAACGATAGGGTACGCAGTGTGCGGTTGCCATAGACCTGTAACAGGGCAACGATTGTTCCCACAATCAGGCCGAGTGCCAGCAGCGCCAGGCAAAGCTCTATATTGATTAACACTGCCCGAAGCAGCATGGGAAGGCTTTTCCAGAGGACGCTTACAGTATCGATAGCTTCACCCTTCCTCGTGAAAACAAAGGTCCCTCCTCCGGAGTCCAAAGGAGGGACACATCCTGTTCCGTAGATTACGTGTTACTTGTTTGCCAGCTCCGCGAAGGTTTTCGCGTATTTCTCAATATCCTTCAGGTTTTTCGCCTTTAGGAGAATGTCTTTACACTGCAGCCAGGCGGCCTTGATTTTCTTTGTTGATGGTCCGAAATACGCCTTCATCAGATTGTCCCAGGCACTGCCGGGCGTCACGATCAGATCGTATTTACCGGTCACGTTTTTCTGGGCCGTCAGTCCCAGCTTCTTGATGGCGGCATTGATTTTGGGGAGAAGTTTCTTCGGATCGTTTTTGGCGACCACAAACCCAAAGTATTCATAGGTGTTGATGATGCCGGCGATCGTCAGCTTTTTGGGATACGCGATAATGGACGCCCTGGAAGCGGGTTGATCCTGAATGACCGCGTCGATTCTGCCATTAACCAGGTCCATAATGGCCAGGGGATAGGTTTCATATCCCTTTCTCGTAACTTTAATCCCCTTCTTCTGGAGGTTGTCCTTGATCCATTCGAACCCCGTCGTTCCGTTCTGGGCGCCAATCGCCTTCGTGGGCCCCAAACCGCAGAGGGCGGTCACTATATTCAGCTTTGAATCTTTTCTAATGACGACGGCCTGGTTGGACAGGTAGTAGGGATGGGAAAAACTAATCGTTTTTGCCCGTTCCTTCGTGATTGTAAAACCTGAAGCACCGATATCCACTTTACCGGCCTTGACAGCGGGGATGATGGAATCGAAGGCCAGGTTCTGGATTTTCACGTCGTAATGGGACAGCACTGCGACGGCTCGCATCACATCAAGGTCGAAGCCAAAATACTGCCCGTTGGATGTGACCATTTCAAATGGCGGCCATGGAATATCGGAAGCGACCACAACCTTTCCCTTTGCCATTGCGGGGCCACCTATAAGGAGCAGCGCAAGAAAAACAACCATCACACCAAGCATCCATTTTTTCATATCATGCACCTCCTGTTTTTTATTAGTGAAAATTAGCATATCGCATAACCACAGTCAAGCAATTTTGTAACCCCATGCAACGGTCTGAAACGGGTCAAGTCTTCATTTGACCTCTAATATTGCCCTTCACCTTTGGCCTTTTTTCCAGTCCGCGTTATCCGTACGTTCCACTGAAATCTGCCCTTGTTGAGTACGTGTTAACGCAATTTAACCGGACAAACCCGCGCCTCCAAAAAAAAGCCCCCACTTCACGCGGAGGCTTTTATGATTTCTGGTGGAGCTGAGGAGATTTGAACTCCCGACCCCTTGTCTGCCAGACAAGTGCTCTCCCAGCTGAGCTACAGCCCCGGAACCATTATTATCTTGATGGCAGTCCCAAGGGGAATCGAACCCCTGTCTTCGCCGTGAGAGGGCGATATCCTAACCGCTAGACGATGGGACCAAAATGGCTGGGGGACGAGGATTCGAACCTCGGTTAACGGGGCCAGAACCCGTCGTCCTGCCACTAGACGATCCCCCAGCAACAATGGCACTTCATATACCCAATTTTATCGCTTTCGTCAACCCCGTTTTCCGCCTGAGGGGTCGAAAACACCCCGCGTCTCAAACTCTGGTCCTGAAAATCTTCTTTATTCTCTCCTTCAGTTCCGTCAGGTCACCCGACTTGACCACATAGTGGTCGCACGCGACGGACGCAATGTCCCGCTTGAATGAATTATACGCTGTAAGCAAAATGACAGGGAGGTCATAATACTTGTCGCGGATGAGCCCCAGAAGCTCTATGCCGCTCAACTGGGGCATCTTAATATCTAGCAGGATCAGGTCTGGCTGGACCTCTTCTATCTTATCAAGCGCCTGGGTGGGGTCCCCCAAGGTATGCACCTCATACCCTTCATCCGTGAGTTCTTCTTTCAGGATGAACCGGATATCTTCCTCATCATCGATGGCCAGAATCTTTCTTTTTGCTTCCATGGTTATCCCTCGCACCCCTTTTCCCTCCACTGCTGGAGGAGGTAGGGCTTGGTATCCTCGTAGATCTCACACAGCTCTTCGACCACTTCCTCGGCCCTGTAATCATCATAGGCCTCGGTTTCCCTGATGAATGAAGTGACATACCCAAAGTAAAGCGGGATCAGGGAACCGAGCAGGCGTTTCCGGTCGGGCTCGACCTGGTAGCGCGCGGCAAAGTTATAAATCGTCTTTACCCAGAGGACCTTTGGAAAATCCGCAATCTCCGGGCACATTTCACGCACTTCCGACAGCTTCGAAAAGCAGTCGTCTGACAGGAAGGTCGCGTAATACGGCCGGTTTTCGTCAAATCCTTCCTCGAATTTGCGAATCATCCTTTTGGCATCAACACGTAGGGGCCTGGGAGATACTTCTGACTGGAAACCAAAGATAGCGGTCGGCCGGCTCCCCACGACGGATTTCCATTTTCCATCGTTTTCCCGCATCAGGGTAAAGATGGTTCCCACCACCTGCTCGAACATGGGGCCGAGGTCTGCTCCCGGGTCCTTGACATCGTGGATTTTCGCGCCCATGAAGGATTGGCAAATTCTGAACCCTTCGACCATGGCTGTTGTGGTCATCCAGATATCGATACCAAAACGCGCCACATCTGTTTCCCACACATCCTTTTGGAGATACCGGCAAACCAACTCTCCCGAAAATCCGAAATCGCCCCCAATGGGTTGCCGCACCCGGCGGCCATACAGAGCGCGCGTCAGCGGATAGGCGATGCTGTTCGTGATGGTCCCGTCATACTTGTGGCGTCGATAAAAGGGACAAACGTAACCATACCCCTTCTCCAGGACAGGGGCGACCAGAAGCTGCACCCATTCCGGCGTGATGCTTCGAAGATCCGAATCAAAAACAGCGCAGGCCTTCGCTTTCAAAACACGCGCCGCTTCAAAGATCGCCCTGAACGCGGAGCCCTTCCCCGGGATTCCCTGATAGATCACAGAGCGTCCCCGCATCGGTTTTTCTGGCTTCTTCACCAGGCTGGCTGCGGGTATGTCCCTTTCAAGTGTTGGCAGAACCACTTCGCGGGTCCCATCCGTGGATCCCCCATCCGAATTTATCAGGACAACCTGCCTGTCCGGGTAGTACCGGGCGTGTCCTATCCTGACCGCTTCCACCACATGCCCGATCGTCTCGGCATTGTTGAAGCTGGGAATCCCTATCAGGATATCCGCTTCACCCAGGCTTTCCAGGAAGGCGCGGTCCTCATCCGGCAGCGCGAAACAACCTTTATCCATTCTGCCCAGATTCCTTTTTTTCGCTGGGCTGATTCCCGTTTTTCTGCCGCAGACGTTTCATCTCTTCGGCCTCACGAGACAGCTCTCTTAGCAACACGCGCACGGGCCAAGTTTCAGAAGTCGGCGTCAACGCCGCCAGGAGTGGGCGCGGGATTCCCTCTTCACGAAAAGCGGCAAGCAAAGCGTGGAGTTCCTTTTCCGTAAAACCGGAAATAACGATGGCCTTCTGTGTGCCGGGGTCCTCCTGATAGCCATAGAGATGGGGTCGGGAGATAAAATCCTTCACAAGATTCCCTTCCTCCCGCCCGGGGACAAAAACCACATGGAACTGCTCAAACCCCTTGGCTCTGAAAAAGGCCAGCAGCGGATCATGCTGCCCTGGCGAGTATCCACAGACCACAATCTTACAGGGACCATACATGCGCTCCTCGGAAGCGCCGACTTTTTTAAAACCTTTCGTCATTTTTCCACCTTTTCACGTGACGCGCGGGCAACAATTCTCCCGGTTTGAAGGGCAATCTCAAGTTCTTCATCTGTGGGGATGACCAATATCCTGACGTGGCTTTCGGCGGCCTGAATCTCAGTCATTACCCCAATCGCGCGCCGGTTCCTCTCTTCATTCACCCGGATCCCCATGTGTTCAAGCCCCTCGCAGGCCATGCGGCGAATCAGCGGGCTGTTTTCGCCGACGCCCGCGGTGAAGACCAGGGCGTCCACCCGATTCAGAACCGCAACATACGCCCCGATATACTTTTTAATTCGATACGTGTACATGCCCAGCGCGAGACGCGCGTTTTTATCCCCGCCCTCAGCGCGCTTCAGGATATCACGCAGGTCGTTGTTGCCGCCCACACCCAGCAGCCCACTTTTTTTATTCAACAGGTCGTCAATCTCATCCATCCCCATGCCGAGGGCGCGGTTCATGTAAAAGATGATCGAAGGATCGATATCCCCGCAACGCGTACCCATCATCAGGCCTGGAAGCGGGCTGAACCCCATGCTTGTGTCAACAGACTGACCGTTCTTTACGGCGGTGACGCTCGCGCCGTTCCCCAGGTGCAGGGTAATCAGGTTGACATCTTCCACATCTTTTCCCAGGAATTCGGCGGCCCTTTTCGCCACATACAGGTGGGAAGTGCCATGAAATCCATACACCCGCACCCCGTGTTCGCGATAAAAAGACCCCGGGATGGCATAACGGAACGCCTCTTCCGGGATCGTCTGGTGAAAAGCGGTATCAAAGACCGCGACCTGTTTCGCGGAGGAGAAAATCTCCATGGCCACTTCGATGCCCCTCAGGTTTGCCGGATTGTGAAGGGGCGCCAGGGGTATGAGCCTTCGTATTGTTTCCAGAACCTCATCCCCTATCAGGGTCGTGGCACTGAAGTGCTCCCCCCCGTGAACCACGCGATGCCCCACCGCGTCCACCTCCGAGGGATCATGTATGACCCCTAACTCCGGAGAGGTCAAAAGGGTTGAGACGATTTGAAGTCCCTCACGATGATCCTTGACCGGCATGGTACGGGTATGCTTTTCCAGCTCGCCTTCCTGGCGATACTGGTGCGTTACTTGGCTGTCATCATGGCCAATGCGCTCGACCAGGCCCTTCGCCAGAACCTTTCTCTCCGGCATCTCAAAAAGTTGGTATTTGATAGAGGAACTTCCCGTGTTAATGACAAGAATCTTCACGCGTATGTCTCCTGGCCCGTTGGTGAAACAGCCTTAGGGGTGCTGCGCCTGGACGGCCGTGATCGCCACGGTATTGATGATATCTTCAACGGTGCATCCCCGGCTAAGGTCATTCACCGGCTTGTTCAAGCCCTGGAGAACGGGGCCAATCGCGATGGCACCGGTTTCCCGCTGTACGGCTTTGTAGGTATTGTTACCCGTGTTGAGATCCGGAAAAATCAGGACCGTGGCCTGCCCCGCCACCTTGGAGCCAGGCATCTTCGCCTTTCCGACCTTCTCATCCACGGCGGCGTCATACTGAATGGGGCCTTCGATCAGGAGGTCAGGCCGCTTCTTCCGAGCCATTTCCGTGGCCTGGCGCACGCGCTCCACCTCCTCCCCGGACCCGGACGTACCGGAGGAATAGGACAGCAATGCCACCCGCGGGAAAATTCCGAAGGCCTTTGCCGTCTCGGCGGAAGTAACGGCGATCTCAGACAGCTCTTCCGCCGTGGGCTTGGGTACCACCGCGCAGTCTCCGTAAATCAGAACACGGTCCTCCAGGCACATGAAAAAGACTGATGACACGATGCCGACCCCGGGACGCGTCTTGATAATCTGAAAGGCCGGACGAATCGTGTGCGCCGTTGTGTGAACAGCACCCGAAACCATGCCGTCCGCGTGGCCATGATAAACCATCATGGTGCCAAAATATGAGATGTCATGCATCGTCTCACGCGCCAGCTCCGGTGTCATCCCCTTGTGTTTCCGCAGTTCGTACAGGACCTGGGCGTATCTCTCGAAGTTGGGAGACGCGACCGGATCAATCACGGAAACCCTTTTAAGATCGATGGACAACCCCATCTGGTTGATGAGCGATTCAATCTCCCGCGAGTCTCCCAGAAGAGTGATGTCCACGATATCGCGTTCGAGAAGGGCCTCTGCCGCCCTCAAGATACGCGGATCCGTGCTTTCGGGAAGCACGATGCGTTTCTTGTCAGCCTTCGCCCACTGTACCAGGTTGTATAGGAACCGTTTGGGGGGCACGCCGCGGGACTGCACCCGGCCGAAACGCTCAAACACGGCCTCCATGTTCACATGCTTTTCAAAAAGCTTCTTGCCCGTTTCTATTTTGGCGGGGTTGTCGGGGGTAATGTAGGATCGTACCGCGTTGAGGCGCGTCACGGTTTCGAACGTCTCCGTTTCCACTGACAGGATGGGCAAAACACTTGGCAAACCATCCAGGATTTGCCTCACAGTCGGGGCGGGCTGCTCCCCCGTGGCAAGCACCAGACCGGCAAGAGGCGGGTATTTCGTGGACTGGTGGGCCTGCAACGCGCTCAATATCACCTCACCCCGGTCGCCGGGCGTCACTAAAAGCGCGTGAGGTTTGAGCCTGGCCAGGTAATTCTGCATCTGCATCGCGATGACCATGTAGCGATACGCTAGCCTGTCCAGCTTGTCCTCGCCATACAGAACCTTCGCCCCCAACTGCTCAGCGACCTCCCTGATCGTGGGACTGCCCAAAAGTTCGTCATTGGGGATGAGGGAAAAGACCATCTCGTGGCCCTTGAAAGAGGTAGCAATTTCACGCTGGACGCGCGGCATTTCGTCCGGGGGGATGCGGTTGACGATAACCCCAACGATGGGGCACCCTTTCGCGTGATAGATTCCCACGGCGTTATGGATATTCGCCACAAGGCTGTCCAGGGAGATGCCTCGCGCATTGGTCAGTATCAGCACGGGACAATCCAGGTTCCGCGCCATTTCGGCGTCCAGATTCGACTCGAACAGCGCCATGTCCTGGCTGTACTCCGTCCCAAGGCAGAGAATGAAATCGCAGCGGTCCTCGAGAGCGCGATACTTCTGGATGGTGTGATTCAGGAGGGTATCATCCTCCTGCCTCGCCAGAAGGCGGTTCGCCTCCTCCAGGGTAAAGGCGTAGGTGTCTTCATAGGGAATATTGAGATTGAAGTGCTCGAGCAAGAGGTCGATCTTTTTATCCCTCTCTCCTCTCGCCCCAGGATCGATGATGGGGGTGAAAACTCCAATACGTTGCGTGGTTCGGGAGACCATCTCCAGAATCCCAAGAGAAATCAGCGACTTTCCACTATGGGGTTCCGGCGTGGTCAGATACAGGGAACGCATTTTTTCGCTCATTCCCACTTCCTCACGTCTTCAATCACCTTGGCTCCCTCCGGAATCGTCCCTCTCTCCACGAAAGAGACATCCCCCCGCAGTTTCAGAACCTCACGAATCTTCTCCTCGATTTTCGTCTTCAGGGCGTCCGACCCCGTGACGCCCTCCGCGAGCTCCACGTCGAAAAGCATCAAGTCGCGGGCCCCTTCCCGGTCCACGCGCACGCGGGCCTTCACAACCTCGGCGAATGCCTTCACGACCTCCTCGACCTGGCTGGGATGGATAAACATCCCCCTCACCTTGGTGACCTGATCCACCCGTCCGACAATCTTCATCATGCGCTTCGAGGTGCGGCCGCAGGTACATGGCTCCTCTTCATAATAGGAAAGGTCACCCGTTCCGAGCCGGATGACCGGATACGTCTGGTGCCTGAGCGGGGTTACGACAACCTCCCCCACCTCCCCCGGCCCCAGTTGCTTCCCGGTTTGCGGATCCACGATTTCCACCGCCCGGTGCTCTGAAAAGTGCATCCCGTTTTTCTCAGCGCACTCGTAGCTGATGCCACCGATATCCGCGATAATCAGGCCCTGGCGCACAATGATGTGATAGTCTTCTTCAAGTCTTCGCCGCATGGAATCGGGCAGGATCTCTCCCGCCACGAAGGCGACTTCCATGGCGAAATCCTTGTTAAAGTCGTATCCCTTCTGTTCCGCTTTTTCGATGAGACTCATCAGAAAGCTGGGAACCCCCACATACCCGTTGACCTGGAGGTCCAGCATGGTCTTGATCTGGACTTCCGTGTTGCCCACCCCTGTGGGAATGAGCACGCACCCCAGGGCGTTGATGGCTTCGTCGCAGAAGATTCCCGCGGGTGTCAAGTGGTAGGAAAAGGTGTTGAGGACACGATCCCCTTTCCGAAAGCCGGCGTTGTAAAAGATCGGCTGCAGGCTGTAGGCGTCTTTCTCCCGACCATGGGGATCGTAGATGGGGCCCGGAGAGATATAAACGCGCTTGAGCTCTTCCGGCGGCACCCCCAAGAGCCCTCCAAAAGGGCCCTTTTCCTGGTTCAGCCTCACCAGGTCCCGCTTGGGAGTGATGGGAATTTTCTCCAGGTCTTTGATGGTCTTTATGGCGTCGGGGCCCACACCCGCCTCGTCCATCTTTTCCTTCACGGTTTCGCAATGTTCATACGCGTACCGGACAGTCTCAGCCAGCCACGCCGCTTTACGGCTTTCTCTCTCTTCGGGTGATTGCGTTTCCCATTCCTTTTCATAAAATCCGATTCTCGCTGTCATTGTCATCTCCTTACACCACAAAGATTTTCATCAGTTGTTTATCATGATTCTCCTTCCAAAACCACCATGGCCACTCCCATTCCCGCGTCGTGCGACAGAGACAGGTGCGACCGCGTCACCCTCAGCGCCTCCATTCTCCGGTGAGCGCCGTCTAACAGTCGCAGGCGTGGCGGCCCCGTCCTCTCCCGGACCACCTCGATGCTTTTGGGCGAGATCTCCATTCCTAAGCCTGTTCCGACGGCTTTGCTGAAAGCCTCCTTGGCGGCGAACCTCACGGCAAGATGGGCAGCGGGGTCCTTCTTCCCAAGGCATTCTTCCTTTTCCCGCTCGGTGAACAGGCGGTCCACAAGTTTTCCGTCCCAACGCTCCAAGGACCTTCTGAAACGTTCAATATCGACAATATCGACGCCGATTCCCTTGATCATGCCGGCGCGTCCGCGTCCCGTTCCGCCTCGCGAATGAGGGCCTTCATGTCCCGTACCGCTCGGTCGAGTCCCACGAAAACCGCGCGCGCGATGATACTGTGACCGATATTCAGCTCCTCGATTCCCGCCAGGCGGGCAATGGGTTTGATGTTGAAATAGTTCAACCCGTGGCCCGCGTTCACGCGCAGGCCGTGTTTCAGCCCTTCTTCCACGCCCAGGCGAATCCTTTCATATTCCTTCTGGCGCTCATCCGGGGTTGCCGCGTCACAGTACCGGCCCGTGTGAAGCTCTATGGCGTCGCTGCCAAGTTCCTTCGACACGGCAATCGCCCTGGGTTCCGGATCGATGAACATGCTGACAAAGATCCCCCGCCCGTGCATGCGTTTTGTCATCTCTTTCAGCTTGTCGAAGTGGGTTTCCACATCCAGCCCCCCTTCGGTGGTCACCTCCTGCCGCCGCTCCGGGACAATGGTGACCATGTCGGGGCCCGTTTCAAGGGCAATGGCAATGATTTCATCATTGGCAGCCATCTCCAGGTTCAGTTTCGATTTGACCGTTTTCCTGAGAATCGCGAGGTCGCGGTCCTGAATGTGCCGCCGATCTTCCCTGAGGTGAACCACGATTCCGTCCGCGCCGGCCATTTCGACGAGGGCAGCCGCTGCGACCGGGTCCGGGTACGTAACTCCCCGCGCCTGCCGGACGGTCGCGACATGATCGATATTGACTCCCAAGCGTATCATCCGTTTTCCTCCATCCGTGTAAGTTTTTCTTTTAGAAAGGCCTCCAGCTCGTCCGCAATTTCACTGATAAGTTCCTCGGACTCCCCTTCCACCATCAGTCTCAGGATGGGTTCCGTCCCCGAGTAACGAAGGATGATCCGGCCCGCGTTGTCGAGCCTTTTTCCCATCTCGGCGACTTTGTTCCTGATTTCCGGGGCTGTTTCCAGGTCAACTTTTATCTCCGCCGGAATATTCCTCATGACCTGTGGAAAGGGTTCCATCACTTTCGCCAGTTCCGCCAGGGGCTTTCCCGTCTCTTTCATGATGGCAAGCACCTGAAGGGCCGTGACGATTCCATCCCCCGTGGTGTTGTAGTCGAGAAAAATAAGATGCCCGGACTGTTCCCCGCCCAGGTTATACCCGTTGCGCAACATGGTTTCCATCACGTTTCTGTCACCAACCTTCGTTCTGACCACCCGGATGCCGTGCCCTTCCAGGGTTTTGTCCAGGGCGTAATTGCTCATAATCGTCGCCACAACGGTCTGTTTGCGGAGCATCCCCTTCTGGTGCAGGTGAAGGCCGCAAAGGGCCAGCGTTTTGTCGCCATCCAGGATATTCCCGCCATGATCCACAAAAACGACCCGATCCGCGTCGCCATCCAGGGTAATCCCGATATCCGCGCCGGTTTTCAGGACCTCGTCCCGAATCCGGTCGGGATACAGGGAGCCACACTCCTGATTGATATTCATGCCATCAGGGGAAACACCGATCGGATAGACTTCTGCCCCCAACTCCTCAAAAACCGCCGGGGCAACTCGATAAGATGCTCCGTTGGCGCAATCCACCGCCACCTTGATGCCATCCAGGTCGAACTCCCTCGGAAATGTCCCTTTCAGGAACACCACGTAACGGCCAATGGCGTCATCCACCCGGAAGGCCTTTCCTACTTCGTCCTTCGTAGGTGTCATCCAGCCGTTCTCAGGCCTCGCCACCGCCCGTTCGATCCAGGCCTCCTCCTCGTCGGGAAGCTTGTAGCCCTCCGCCGAGAATATCTTGATGCCATTGTCATAGTAGGGGTTGTGCGAAGCGGAAATCACAACGCCGGCGTCCGCCCGCATGCTACTGGTGATAAACGCGATACCCGGCGTTGGAAGGGGCCCCACCAGCAGAACGTCCGCCCCCATTGAACAGATTCCCGAAGCGATCGCCGTCTCCAGCATGTAGCCGGAGAGGCGGGTATCCTTGCCAATCACGATCTTGACCCGGCTCTTGCCGTTCTTTTTCTGGCACAACCGGGCCAACGCCTGGCCGACCCGCATGGCCGTTTCGACCGTAATCGGCTCCATGTTGGCAATCCCCCGGATGCCGTCTGTCCCAAAAAGCTTTTTCATTTTCTTTCCTCTATTCTCTGACTCTCTGCTCAACCAGTACGTTCACTTTCGGCGGCGCAATCGACAGCACCTTTATTCCCTGCGGCACCCCGATCTTTGGCACCACGGCGTGCCGCCCTGGCTCCAACCCCTTTGTGGACACAATCGCCCTGATATCCGATGGAGAGATGACATCAACGATGGTAGCCCATCCCCGGATAAAAACCGTAATTTCAGCGGGGTTGATGGTATAGGCATACAGGCCGACCACATGATCCGGCACCACCTTGACGCCGCTTATCTTTTTATCCCAAACCTTTTCCCGCAGGCTCACCACCACCTCGACCTGCTCGTGACTCTTCAGGAGGTGCACGTCCCTCGGAACGTCCAGGTCAACTTCCTTCTTGAGATCCTTTTTCAGCCCGTCGACGTCGACCACCACGGTGGGGATGTTCTCGAGCGATGCCCGTGCCTTGCGGTCGCCAATCACCCAAACCGATTTCGGGATGGTCTCAACCTTTCGAATCGTGTAATGGGGATCAACCCTTCCACGCAACCTGACCTTGACGGGTAGTTTGAATTTTCTGAGTTTTTCCAGGGTTACATACACGACCTCTGGGCTGATTCCCTCGATCCGTATGCCATCCGGAAGGTTGAAGTGGCTGGGGAGCAGTTCATACCGGCTTTTCCCTTCATGCGCTCCGGACAGGTCGATGGTTCCGCGTATCTTTCCGATCTCCATGGCTCTGAGCACTGATATGGGCCCTTCCAGGTGCAGCCGGACCCGCTCATCGCTGACCATTCTCACCTTCATGGTCTTGGGTACATTGACGAACGTCAGAGGCACGGTCACCAGGAGATTCGTCTGGCGCTCGCTGACCACCGTGTACCAAAGGACCACAGCGAAAAAAAGCGACAGGATTTTAAGCCCCAGGTTTCTGAACAGAATGGAACGAATCATGACTCACGCTTCCAGAATTTCCACACCGGGTTCCTACCCGTCTGAACAAACAGCCGCTGTAACACCTTTTGAAACCCTTTCTCATCCATCTTTCGGCTCAACTTGCCACCCATGGCGAACCGGATGCCGCCCGTTTCCTCGGAAACTACGATGGCAACGGCATCATTTTCCTCTGTCAACCCGATGGCCGCCCGGTGCCGCGTCCCCATTTCTTTCTCCAACCCCGGGTCCTGCGTCAGGGGAAGAAAGCAGGCAGCGGCGGCAATCCGCCCCTCGCTGATAATCACGGCACCGTCATGGATGGGAGATTCCTTGTTGAAAATGCTGACCAGGAGTGCACCACTGATTTTGGCGTCCAGTTGCACGCCCTTTTCCACGTAGTCCCGCAAACCGGTATTCCTTTCCAGAATAATCAGGGCGCCAACCTTACGGCCGGACAGGGAGGCGATCCCCCGGCTGAGCTCTTCAATTTCAGATTCCCTCCCAAAAAAATAGACCCGGCGAAAAAAAGGGGTCTGACCCATGTTCATCAGGGCCTTGCGAATATCGTTCTGAAAAATAACGATGATAACCAGGATGATGGAGCTCAGAAAGCTCGTGAGAATCCAGTGAAGGGTAACCAGGTGAAGCTTCTGCGAAAGCACGGAAACAACGAAAAGGACCACCAGGCCCACCACCATCTGGACAGCCCGGGTCCCTTTGATGAGGTCAATGATTTTATAGATGATGAAGGCGACAATAAGGATATCTAACGCATCATACCAGTGTACGGTTGGGAGGAGATGCAACATCCTACTCTGAAATTTCCCCTTTTCTGTCTCCGGGGTGTATCATCGCTTCCAGCATTTGAAGGACCCGTCTGTTTTCCTTCACGTCATGCACGCGAATGATATCAGCGCCCCGCAGGGCACCAAAGAGGGTCGTGGCAAGGGTGCCTTCGAGACGCTGGTCAACATCCACATCGAGTGTCTTGCCGACAAACGATTTCCGGGAAGCCCCCAGGAGGATGGGTTTACCCAGGGCGGAGAACTCGTAAAGGTGGTTCATAATCATCAGGTTCTGCTCGACGCTCTTGCCGAAACCGATCCCTGGATCCACCACAATCTGATGGGAGGAAATCTCCGCCGCTCGGGCGACTTCAATGCCTTCCTTGAGATAGCGCAGGATTTCCGAAAAGAGCGACTGATACCGCAGGTCCTGCTGCATGGTTTTCGGCTTCCCCCGGGTGTGCATAATCACCACGGGAACTTCATACCGCGCGGCAACCTCCGCCAGCTTCAGGTCCCAGTGCAGCCCGCTGATATCGTTTATCATCCCGGCGCCGGCATCCAGCGCGGCACGGGCCACCTCGGACTTAGTGGTGTCCACGGAGATGGGGATGGTCAACTCCCTGGCGAGCCTTGAAATAACGGGAACCACGCGAACCATCTCTTCCCTGGCCTCGACGGGATCCGAACCAGGGCGGGACGATTCGCCACCAACATCGATGATATCCACCCCGTCTTCCACCATCTCGTGCGCACGGGCCACCGCGTCCTCCAGGCGATAATTGACGCCTCCATCTGAAAAGGAATCCGGAGTGACGTTGATAATCCCCATGATGCGGGGCTTCTTACCCAACCTGAGGGGCTTCCCCCCGCAATTCAGGACAACTTCTTCCCGCTTGACGCCAGACAGAACCGAGCGTACCAGGCTCAATATCTCTTCTATTTTATCAGACCCCCGGCTCTCGTCCATGAAGGCCCGAAGCGGCGCGAGCAGTAACAGGTCTCTCTGGGACGAATCCCCAAGTCTTGAAGGATTGACCTCCATGACGCCCTGGTTTTTCAGGATCCATTGCTCACACGGTTCGATCGCCTTCAGCGGCACTCCCTCGACCAGAACGCCAATGGGGAACATGTTTCGCTGCCACCCATGCGTGGATGCGCCACGCTGAGACAGGCACAAATATGTCAGATAATCGGGTATCCTAACCAGCATGGAGTCCTCCCGAACGCCGCGCGCGTCATGCGCGCGGGGGTTCTTCCTCTTGTGGCGGTGATTCAGCCGCCGCCTCCTCACCCTGGCTTTCGTTTCCGGTGGTCTGTGCCGCCTCGTCGGGCGCCTCTTTCACCTCTTTCGCCACCGTTTCCGTCGGTCTCTTCCTCTCCTTCAACGGCAGGCCCTTGACAATCTGATCAATTTCTTCCCCATCCAGAACCTCCCGCTCAAGCAGGGTTTCAGCCAGACGGGTAAGGGTCTCGAGGTTGTCCATCAGCAACTTTTTTGCCCTGTCGTAGCACTGGGTGACTATCGCCGTCACCTCTTCATCGATTTCCACGGCTGTTTTTTCACTGTAATCCTTGTGCTGCGCGATTTCACGGCCAAGGAAAATCTGCTCCTCCTTTTTCCCGAAGGAAAGTGGCCCAAGGCGCTCGCTCATTCCCCATTCGCACACCATCTTCCGTGCCAGGTTTGTGGCCCGTTCGATGTCGTTTCCGGCGCCGGTGGTCATGTGATTGAAGATAATCTCCTCCGCCACACGCCCTCCCATGAGAACGGTAATATTGTTCAGGAGGTATTCCTTGGAATAGGTGTGTTTTTCATCGATGGGAAGCTGCTGCGTCAGGCCAAGCGCCCGCCCGCGGGGAATAATGGTGACTTTGTGAATGGGGTCGGTCCCGGGAAGAAGTTTGGCGACCAGGGTGTGTCCCGCTTCGTGAAAAGCGGTATTCCGTTTCTCATCTTCCGAGATAATCATACTCTTGCGTTCCACACCCATGAGGACTTTGTCCTTGGCCTCTTCGAAATCGGCCATCTCAACCTTGTCTTTCCCCTTGCGGGCCGCGAGCAGCGCCGCCTCGTTCACCAGGTTCTCCAGATCGGCGCCCGTAAACCCGGGAGTCCCCCTCGCGATGACCGAAAGGTCCACCTCGGGCGCCAGCGGGGTTTTGCGGGTGTGCACCTTGAGAATCTCTTCCCTGCCCCGCAGATCGGGAACGGGAACCACTACCTGGCGGTCGAACCTGCCCGGACGCATCAGCGCGGGGTCCAGGACATCGGGCCGGTTGGTGGCGGAAATCAGGATAACGCCGTCTGAGGACTCAAACCCGTCCATCTCCACCAGGAGCTGGTTCAAGGTTTGTTCACGCTCGTCGTGGCCGCCACCGAGGCCCGCGCCGCGATGGCGACCCACGGCGTCGATTTCGTCAATAAAAATAATGCATGGAGCGTTCTTTTTTCCCTGGACGAAGAGGTCACGCACCCTGGAAGCCCCCACGCCGACAAACATCTCCACGAAGTCTGAACCGCTGATACTGAAGAAGGGCACGTTCGCCTCTCCCGCGATCGCCTTCGCCAGGAGTGTTTTTCCCGTGCCCGGCGCGCCCATCAGCAAAACACCCTTGGGGATCCTGCCCCCCAGGCGCGTAAATTTCTTGGGGTCTTTGAGAAACTCGATAATTTCCTGAAGCTCTTCCTTCGCTTCTTCAATCCCCGCCACGTCCTTGAAGGTTACCTTTTTCTTCGATTCAGAGAGGATTTTGGCGCGGCTCTTCCCAAACGAAAGAGCCTTCCCGCCCCCCACCTGCATCTGGCGCATGAAGAAAATCCAGACCGCGATGAGCAGGAGCATGGGGAACCACGAAATCAGGATAGACTGCCAGAGAGGTGACTGCTCCGGTGGCTTGGCGGAGATTTTCACCCCTTTGCTCTGAAGGAATTTCACAAGGTCTGGGTAGTTGGGTGCGTAGGTGCTGAATGTGGACCCGCTGGCGGTCGTCCCCTTTATCTGATTGCCCTGGATGGTCACGGAGGTGACATCCCCCGTGCTGACCATGTTCAAAAAATCGCTGAAAATGACCTTCCGCTGCGGCGACTGCCCCTTGTTGAAGACATTGAACATAAAAATCATGAACAAACTGATCAGCAGCCAGAATGCCAGGTTGCGATAAAACGGGTTCATTTTCTTGTTGTTTTTTCTTTCCATTCTGTGTTCTCGCCTGCCCGTGTTAGTAATTGAATTTATACCATAAAAAAAAGGAATTTCCAATGAGGCTACCCCCCATCGGCCCAGAAGCAGGCCGGATGAGGGGGTCAAAGGAAAACAGAGGCTACGCCTTTGAAAAGGGGTGGCGTTTGATAATGGTTGCTTCCCTGTCCGATCCGACGGAAATGATGTCAACAGGAACGCCCACCGCCTTTTCAATAAACTGGACGTACTCCCTTGCGGCATCAGGAAGCGCTTCCCAGGTGCGGCACCCGGAGATATCCCGGGTCCATCCACGCATGGTCTGACACACCGGCACCACGCGGTCCAGTTCCGTGGAAAGTGGGGGAACCCCGTCACACTTCTCGCCGTCCAACTGATACCCGACACAGGCGCGAATCTCGGGCAACCCTTCCAGGACATCCAGTTTGGTCAGGGCGATGGAGGTAACTCCGTTGATTCGGACGGCATGACGCACCGCCACGGCGTCAAACCAGCCACACCGCCGGGGGCGGCCTGTCGTCGCACCGTATTCCGCTCCCTTATCGCGCAGCGCCTGGCCGGTCTCATCATGGAGCTCTGTCGGGAAGGGGCCTCCCCCCACCCGGGTCGTATAGGCCTTCAGAACCCCAACTACCGAGCCGATCGCGCCAGGGCCCACGCCCGTGCCGCAACTGACGTTTCCCGTCACCGTGTTGGAAGAGGTCACAAAGGGATAGGTTCCATGATCCACGTCCAGCATCGCGCCCTGGGCGCCCTCGAACAAGACCGATTTCCCTTCTTTCAGGGATTCGTACAGGAGGTTCGAAGTATCAGCGACAAAAGGCCGCAGGCGTTCACGCAGTTCCCCGTTGAATGGGGTGAACGCGTCCTGGGGAACAGGCTGCGCGTCCATGAGCCGTGTCAGGATAAAGTTGGCCCGTTCCGTGTTGTCACGCAATTTTTGATTGAAAATCTCCGGGACCATGAAGTCAGCCACGCGAATCCCCCGGCGAGCCACCTTGTCCTCGTACGCCGGGCCGATGCCCCGGCCGGTCGTCCCAATCTTTTTGCCGGACTTGGACTCTCCAGCCTGATCAAGGTATCGGTGATATGGAAGAATCAGATGTGCGCGGGAACTGATTCTCAAGCGCTCCGGTGTCACGCGGATATTCTGCTTCTCGAGGGCGTCCATCTCTTCTGTCAGCACGAGCGGGTCCACGACCACACCATTTCCAATCACGCACATCTTGTCTTCATGAAGAATACCGGACGGAATCAGATGAAAAATAAACTTTTCGCCACGCACGACCAGGGTATGCCCCGCGTTGTTCCCGCCCTGAAAGCGGACAACCACGTCAGCCCTTTCCGTCAACAGATCAACAATCTTGCCCTTTCCTTCATCCCCCCATTGAATTCCAACCACCACAACAGACATCGCTTTTACCTCTCTCCCCTTCCTTTTGGCTTTTCCCTTTTTCCTCTCAACGTTACAATCTGATGGGTTTAACGGAAATCAAGTTCGGAAGGGTCAGCAGTTCGTTAATGATTTCATCGTTTAGCGGGGCGTCCAGGTGTAGAAGCGAGATAGCCTGCCCCCCCATTTTATCCCGGCCAAACTGCATGGTCGCGATATTGATACCCTTTTTTCCCAGGGTCATCCCGATATTCCCAATAACGCCGGGACGGTCATAATTTTCGACGAGGATGATCTCTCCCTGGGGAATCGCCTCGATGATAAAATCGTTGTACCGGACGATCCTGGGTTCCTTCTTGCCAAAGAGGGTGCCCCAGATGCTCTCTTCCCGGTCCTGCCCCTTTATTCTGAGAACGATCAGGGTGGTATAATCACCCGTGTCCTCGACCTTTGTCTCCCGAACCTTAATCCGGCGCTGTTGCGCCATCACCTTCGCGTTGACAAAGTTGACGTCGTCCCCCATGACCGGGGCCAGCAGCCCCTTCAGCGTCGCCAGTACAATCGGTTCTGTGTCTTTTTCAAACATTTCCCCGTGAAATTCGATATCGACTTCTTCAATTCTGAAGGTGCACACCTGCGCGAGAAAACCGCCCAGATTTTCCGCCAGGTCAAGGTAGGGACCAATCCGTTCCATAACCTCCGGACTGACCGCGGGCACGTTCACGGCATTCTGAATCGTCCTGTTCAGAAGAAAGGCAATGACCTGATCCGCGATGGCGGAAGCGACATTCCGCTGCGCCTCCCTGGTGGACGCCCCCAGGTGCGGGGTCACGATTACCTGATCCAGGTCAAACAAAGGGTTGTCCTTCGCCGGCTCTACCTCGAACACATCCAGCGCCGCCCCGGCGACCTTCCCGGACACGATGGCATCATAAAGATCGCGCTCGTTGATAATCCCGCCGCGCGCGCAATTAATAATCATCACACCATCTTTCATCTTCTCGAAGGCGTCTTTATTAATCAGGTTCCGCGTTTCCTTGATTAACGGGGTATGGACCGTGATGAAATCCGCACGGGAAAAGAGGTCGTCAAGGTGTGAAACCAGTTCCACCCCCATTTCCTTGGCTTTTTCTTCAGAGATGAAAGGATCGTAGGCAATCACCCGCATTTTGAGGCCCAAGGCCCGATCCGCTACGATTCCCCCGATATTGCCAATCCCGATAATCCCCAGAATCTTATGATAGACCTGAACTCCCATGAAACGGTTTTTCTCCCACTTTCCCGCTTTCAGGGAAGCTGTCGCCTGTGGGATTTTTCGAGCCATGGCGAGCATCATGGAAATGGTATGTTCCGCGGCGGCAATGTTGTTTCCCTGGGGGGTGTTCATCACGACAATCCCCTTTCGGGTCGCCGCGGGGATGTCCACGTTGTCCAATCCGATTCCCGCTCGCCCAATCACCTTCAGATTCCTGGCCGCTTCGAGGACATCCTCCGAGAGGTGCGTGGCGCTACGGATGATGATGCCATCATATTCTCCGATAATCTCTTTCAGCTCTGAGGGCGAAAGGCCCGTCTTCACGTCCACCTGAATCCCGTTCGCGTGGGTAAGCTTTTCAATCCCTGCCTCTGAAAGTTTATCACTGATCAGAACCTTCATTACGCCCTCCTAAGCCAGTTTTTGCGCCAGCACGCTCAACCCGCTTCCAAGCGTCACCGGATACCCCATCTGGTACAGGCACATTTCGAGCGCCGCGATGACCTGAAACATGTCCAGCGAGTCAAAATAGCCCAAATGCGCGATTCGAATAATTTTCCCTTTAACCTGGTTCTGCCCCCCCGCGACGGTGATCCCATACCGGTCCAAAAAGGCCTTCTTCAATGCCAGGCCATCAATCGACTCCGGCACCCGCACCGCCGTGAGGGCGTCACTGGGAGAAAATTTCGGAAAGAGCTCCAGCCCCATGGCCTTCACGGCTTCACGGGTCGCGTCCGCCAGGCGGTGATGGCGCGCGAATACCTCCTCCAGGCCTTCCTGCCGAATCATCTTGAGAATCTCATGCAGGCCGAAAACCAGCGCAATAGCCGGCGTATAAGGGGTCTGGTTCTTCCCGGCGGAGGCGAGATATTTCTTTAAATCGAAGTAATACGTCGACGTGTCGGTTGACTCCGCCTTCTTCCACGCCTTCTCGCTCAGTGAAACAAACGCCAGGCCGGGTGGCAGCATTAGGGCCTTCTGAGATCCTGTGATGACCACATCGATTCCCCAGGCATCCATAGGCATGGGAAAAACTCCCACAGCCGTTATCCCATCAACGATAAGCACCACGTCGTCCCGTTTCGAGGTAATGGCGGCAATTTCCTGAATGGGATGCATTACGCCCGTGGAGGTTTCCGAGGCCTGAATGAGAACGCCCCGGATATCCGGCTGGGAAGAAAGAGCTTCTGAAACTCTGGCGGGGTCCGCCGGCTCGCCCCAGGGAAAATCCAGGTAAACCGGATCAAGGCCAAAGGCTTCGGAGAGTTCTCCCCACCTTTCGCCAAATTTTCCCGCCCGAATGACCAGGACCTTCTCTCCTTTCGAAAAGAGGTTGCTGACCGCCGCCTCCATAGCCCCCGTTCCGGAAGAAGTGAGGATCAATACCTCCTGCTGGGTCTGGAAAAGGTATTTCAAACCTTCCCGGACCTCTTCAAACACGGCTTCAAAAGCCTTTTCACGATGATGAATAATCGGTGCCGCCATGCGGAGCAGCGCCTTCTCGGGTACCGGCGTGGGGCCTGGAGCGAACAGATACGACTTCATGAGACCTCCTTCCATGCGTCTACATGTTACAGGGGGAAAAGAATTTGTGGATACGATGCTGCGCTATTTTTTTTACCACGGCGCGGCATTATAAAATACATCTATTGAAGTGTCAATGAATTTAATTTTTCGCCAGATGCTGTCAACGCGCTTCCGCGTTGACGTTTGCAGTTTTTTTCACCGCTCCGCATGGGCGCTCATGGGTTTCGTGACAAGGATGAGAAGAAAAATAATCGCGACCACAAGAATCGAGGCCATTGCCATGACGAGAAAAACCGCCTGAATCGACCAGGTCTCCTTGACCCATCCGATCAGTCTCACCGCGAGTGCCCCAACCCCGAATTTCAGGACAAACTTAACCCCAAACCCGGAATGCCGTAGCCTGTCCGGGGTATATGCCGCGATCAGCGTGTTCTCAACAGGTTGCAGGCCCAGGAGAAAGAAGACATAAAAAATCGAAATGATGATGAGCGGAATATTTGTCAGGTAAGCCATCCCCAGCGCCCCAAAAAAGGCGAGCCCATTGAACCAGATGTACGCACGCCTGAGATCCGCGTGGTCGGCCACGTACCCCCCCAGATATACGCCAAATATGCCGATAACAAAAACGAGTGAAGTCAGGATGGAAGCGACCACGTTGTGAGACTGCAGGAAGCTGACGCTACCAGCCAGCATCTTCAACAACCCAGGGAGTCGGAGCTGAAACAGGGAAGGAAGGGTCACGGTCAGGCCTCGAAAGGCGATCCCGCCAAAAATCATGGCGAAGCAAAGGATAATGAATCCTTTCAGAAGCCCTTTTCCATCCGACTGATTGATGGCAACCCCCTTTTCCGGATCATAAATTTTAAGAAAAAGCATCAGAAAAAAACCCAGAATGTTAAAGATACCCAGGAAAAAGTACGCCGCCCGTGGCCCCCATTTCCAATTGATGAATCCCGCGATCAACGGGCCGGACGCGAAGCCGAGATTCCCCACCACCCCGTTGATTCCCAACGCCTTCCCAATCTTACGAACACCCCTCGAAATCAGCCCGATCCCGGCGGGATGATAAATCCCGGAGAAAATCCCGATCCCTGAAAGATAGAGGGAAAACATGAACGGGGAATTCATAAAAATGGCAGATAGAATCGAGCAGGCTCCGGTTCCGAGGAAGAAGGTTGCCAAAAGTTTCTTCGCCCCTAATCTGTCGGTCACCAGCCCCCACGGTAACGCGGTAATGCCATAAAAAAGGTACATCAAAAAGGAGAGTTGAACAACCCGGCTGAAATTGAGGTGATAATAAGTCGTCAGGGGCAACACCAGAGCGGGAAAAACCATCATGTTGAAGTGGCTCATAAAATGCCCGAAACTGGTAACCGTTACAATCTTACGTTCTTCAGGGTTCATACGAATAGCGCCCCATCTGATCGGTTTCTTTTATTATCTAAGAAAAAGCCCACCTTCTTCCCGCGAAACACGCGGGAAAATATGCGCGCGATATTGGGCCAGGGCTACAGGCAACGATAGTCCCGGGGTTTGAAATAGGTCTCCAGCAGCTCAGGCTTTTCTTCGATTTCAGTCAGAATCTCCCGCATCGCGTCAACCATCTTCGGTTTGTCCGCCGGGAGAGTCCCGTTCAAGTTTACCAGATTGGAAATATGGTCGGAGAGAAACTCACTGTGAACATTCAGGTTTTCCACCAGCGTCAGCGTCTCCGTGAGAATCGTTTTTGGAGATGCCGGGTTAAACACACCTTCATTGATTTGATCGAAAATGGGTGTACCGGGATACGGCACCAGGGTCCGCACCCGGATAAAGTGAGGATCGATGGCGTTTAGAACGTCAGCAGTATGCCGGGCATGGTCCCGGGATCGATCCTCTCCCCCAATGCCCAGAAGGACGTAGAGCGACAGCTCGAACCCCGCCTCAATCGCCTTTTTCCCTCCTTCAATCATCTCTTCCGGTGTGGCACCTTTCCGGATAAACTCCAGGAGATAGGCGTCGCCCGTCTCCAGGCCCACGTGCAGGCGCGTCAGGCCCGCCTTACGAATGGCCCGCAGGTCTTCCAGCTTCCTCCTGCGTACCGTCTTCGCCCGCGCGTACGTGGTCACCCGTTCCAGAGTCGGAAAATTTTCATAAAGATACCGCAGAACCTCGATAAAATCCTTCGGTTTCATTACCAGGCTGTTGGAGTCTCCTATAAATACCCGCTTCACGTTTGGCCCGTAAAAGGCGCGGGCGGCCTCTATGTCTTTTATGATGCTCTCGACAGTCTTGATTTCAAACCGCTCATCCTTGTACATGCCACAGAAGGTGCATTTGTTCCACGGGCACCCGCGCGTGGCCCGTATCAGCACGCTGTATGCCTCACTGGGTGGGCGGTAGGGTGGCATATCATAAGGAAGCATCATTGGCACAGTCCTTTCAACTTCTTAAGTAAAATCTAAACATTGCCTTGACAAGACGTCAACCACCGGGGTGGCAGCATCCATTGGCTTCGCGCCTGTTAAAGGGCCGTTTCCTTACAACCCCAGTACCTCATCGATGCCCCGCATAGCCTCCAGACTGATAACCGCGAATTCCGGCAGGGGGATATCAATCTTCTCACACAGGCGGATAAGATCACGATTCACGCTCCGGGCAAACCCTTTCTCCTTCATCCGCTTCGTAATGGATTTGGGTTTGACACTCTTCAGCTTTTTATCCGGATACACCAGCGTGGTGGCGGTAATCAGGCCCGTGATACACTCGGAGCAGGTAATCGCGTAATCGAAGCGTGTTTTGCGCTCGATGCCCAGAGCTTCCGCGTTGTGCGCCAGGATCGCGTCGATCATATCCTGAGGAAAGCCTTTCTCTTTCAGAATCTCCGCCGTCTTTTTCGCGTGCTGCTCCGGCGTGTCATAAGTCTCTTCATAATCGAGATCATGAAGTAATCCAGCGATCCCCCATTTATCGGGGTCCTCACCAAATCGCTCCGCCAGGCTGCGCATAATCGCCTCAGTCGCCAGGCAATGTTTGATCAGGTTTTCCTGATGAACATACGACTTGAGAAGCTCCAGGGCCTCTTCACGACTCATGGGAATCTGTTTCTCCGCGTCACTCATGGCTCCACCCCTTTCGCGTTTTTTGCATTTTACAACATCGAAAAAGGAATACAAGCCTAAACCGCCCGTCTGCCCGCCTCCCCTTGACTCATTTCACACCAGCGCATAAGATGAGATTGTTTTTACGAACCATGAATTGGGAGGAACTATGAAGCTACACGAATATCAGGCAAAGGGAATCTTTAGAAAATGGGGCGTTCCAACACCCGAAGGCGCCGTGGCTTTCAGTGGAATCGAGGCGATGCAGATTGCCAAGGGCCTGAAAACGAACCGTTACGTGGTCAAGGCCCAAATCCACGCGGGCGGACGCGGAAAGGCCGGGGGCGTCAAGTTGGTCGACACCCCGGAAGAGGTTAAGGCAGCGGCGGAAGAACTCATCGGGAAACGCCTTGTTACACACCAGACGGGCCCGGAAGGCAAAGAGGTACACAAGGTTTTGGTGGAAGCGGCTTCTTCCATCAAACAGGAACTCTATGTGGGCGTTCTGATCGACCGTGACCTGAACCGCCCTGTGATCATCGCGAGCGCCGAGGGAGGCATGGAGATTGAAGAGGTCGCCAAAACCTCACCGGAGAAAATCTTCAAGGAATGGATCGATCCCCTCGTAGGGTTCAGGTCATTTCAGGGCATGAAACTGGGCTTCAAACTGGGCTTCAACGCGGGCCTCAGCCGAAAACTGAGCGCCTTTCTTGCCAAGCTGGTCAAACTCTTCGAGGGGGTGGACGCGTCACTCTGCGAAATCAACCCGCTGATCCTCACGGACGAGGAAAATCTTCTCGCCCTGGACGCCAAGCTGACGCTGGACGATAATGGGCTGGCCCGCCACCCGGACCTGGCGGAGCTGCGGGACATCACGGAGGAAAACCCTCTCGAGGTGGAAGCCTCCAAATACAACCTCAACTATATCAAGCTGGATGGGAACATTGGCTGTATGGTCAATGGGGCCGGCCTCGCCATGGCGACCATGGATATGATTAAATTTTCAGGCGCTGAACCGGCCAACTTCCTGGATGTGGGCGGGGGCGCCAACGCCGAAATGGTGGAAAACGCCTTCCGGATTCTCATGTCGGACAAAAACGTCAAGGCCGTTCTCATCAATATCTTTGGCGGAATTTTACGCTGTGACACCCTGGCTACCGGCGTGGTTCAGGCCGCCAAAAAGGTTCACGTGGATCGCCCCATCATCATCCGTCTCGAGGGCACCAATGTGGAAGAGGGGCGACGGATTCTGAATGAATCGGGAATGGATTTCCAGGTGGCCGACGGCATGAAAGACGCCTCGGAGAAAATCGTTTCCATCGTTCGATCTTTCAGTTGAGAGGAGAAATTCAATGGCGATATTAGTGGATGAAAACACGCGCGTTTGCGTTCAGGGTATAACAGGAAGCGAGGGAAGTTTTCACACCCGTCAATCCCTCGAATATGGCACCAAGGTTGTGGCGGGGGTCACGCCGGGCAAGGGAGGACAATCCCTGGATGGCGTCCCGGTCTTTGACACGGTGGAAATGGCTGTCAAGGAAACGGGGGCCAACGCCACCGTTATTTATGTCCCCCCCCGATTCGCACCGGACGCCGTCATGGAAGCGGCCGACGCGGGTATCAAGGTCATTGTCTGTATTACGGAATGGATCCCGGTTATCGACATGGTCAAGGTTTACGCCTATGTCAAGGCGCGTGACGCCGTTCTGATTGGCCCCAACTGCCCCGGCATCATCACACCGCGGGCAAAGTGCCGGATGGGTGTCATGCCCTACCGGATTCATCAGCCCGGGTCCGTGGGAATCATCTCCCGAAGTGGTACATTGACTTATGAAGCGGTTGGTCAGCTGGGCGCCCAAGGGTTAGGGCAGTCCACCGTCATCGGGATTGGCGGGGACCCCATCATCGGGACCAAATTCATCGACCTGATGCGCCTGTTCCGGGATGACGGCCAGACCGAGGCCGTCCTTCTCATCGGGGAGATCGGGGGCACGGCAGAGGAAGAGGCCGCTGCGTATATTGTTGAGGAAAAATATCCGAAACCGGTCATCGGCTTCGTGGCGGGCCTGACGGCCCCGCCGGGACGACGCATGGGTCATGCTGGCGCGATTATCTCCGGAGGCCAGGGCGGTGCCAAGGAAAAGATTGCCGCCATGAAGAAGGCCGGCATCCACGTGGTCGAAACGCCCGCCGATATCGGGGAAACCGTTGCTCAAGCCCTGAAAAGCCGCTGATAAACTTATCAGAACATAGGGGGCGATTCCATCGCCCCCCTTAAATTTTCCACACCTTATCCACTTTATTAAAAAGCTTCTCCCTGAAAATCGTCCTCGGGATTTCCCGCGGGTTATCAACTTCTCTTCTGATTATGTAACTTATTGAAACAATTGGATTTATAGATGAACAAAAAGTATGCAAAATGCTTTTTCTCAAAGAAAATAAAAGATAGACATTCTTCATACAGGGATATTCACGCATTATCCACAAGTTTTGTTGAAAAAACATTAACCCTTAAAATTGATTAGGGAAATCAGTTATCCAGTGTTCTATTTTCCAAACCTCAGGTATAAAAATATCTTGAAGACCTGAAAGTAGCCGGCACCAGAAACAACGGAAAAGGCGGAACTTCACAACCACTTGTAAAACATTTTTTTATTCTTTGTACCCTATTTTTAATGAAATATCTTCGCAAGCTTTTTTCAGCATCTCGACATAGGATTTTATTTTTTCTTCCGTTAACCCCTTCCCTATCGGAAGGGCGATACCTAATGCGGCAATGACATTTTTCGAAAAATCTCTTATCGGTGCGGCAATACCCACAACCCCTATCACTGCTTCACCAACCTCCACGACATAGTTCTGTTTGCGTATCTGATCTAAGCGAAAAAAAAACGTTTCTTTATCCGTAATAGAGTTCGGAGTATAGGGCATTAACGGGTATTGCGCTAATATCCGTTCAACATATCCTGGATCTTGATACGCCAACAATACCATCCCGAGCATGCCGTAATTAAGGGGTCTTCGCCATCCGATTTCCGAAGAAATACGAATCATCTGGTTTCCCTCTTTTTTATTGATATAGACGAGCTGGTCTTCCATCATCTCTCCCAGAAGAACCGTTGCCCCCGTCACCTCCCGTAAACGATCCATCCAATAATCTGCGACTTTGCTAACAGAGAAAGAAGAAAAAACCACTCCGCCCAACTCAAACAGACGTAACCCCAACCTGTATTTTTTTGTTATCGGGTCCTGCTGTAGATATTTCCTACGGGTGAGATTCGAAAGGATTCTCTTTGCAGTCGTTTTATTCAAACCCGTTTTTTTTGCCACTTCTGTTAAGCTCATCTCCCTATTTTCAAAAGTAAAACTATCCAAAATATCCAACAACCGATCAATCACCTGAATCCTGTAGGTATTCTGGTTACTGATTTCCGCAGCCATATAAATTAACCCCAAAAAATATTTTTCTTTCTTATCTTGACAATACCAAAAGCCCCTGATAAAATCAAATCAATTATAAAACATGGTGTCACAATATGAAACTATATGAAAAGATAAGGAGGGCACGGAATGGTTAACGATCTCAGAGAATTTTTGGATGAGCTTGAAAAAAGGGGCAAACTCCTCGTTGTGAAAAACGCTGACTGGGATCTTGAAATTGGGACCATCAATGAGCTCGTAGCTGAAAAACAAGGCCCCGGACTCATCTTTGACGAAATCAAAGGGTATCCCAAAGGGTTTCGCGTTGCCACAAATCTTTTGCATCACCGGATAGGCCAGAAATTGGCTTTTAACTTTTCCGAAGAGATGACAGACCTGGCGTGCGTCGAGGATTTTAAAAACAAAATCAATAGATTCTCGCCAATTCACCCCATTGAAGTTTCAAACGGACCTGTCAAGGAAAACATACTGACAGGGGATTCCATTGATATTTACAAATTCCCCACGCCAAAATGGCACACACACGACGGAGGGCGCTATATCGGAACAGGTGTGATCACGATTACACGGGATCCTGATGAAGGGTGGGTTAATTTTGGGACGTACCGGGTCATGATTCAGGATAAAACGACACTGGCTTTTTACGCTTCCCCGGGCAAACACGCCACGATTATGAGGGAAAAATACTGGGCGAAAGGAAAGCCGTGCCCGGTGGCCATGTGTTTCGGCCAAGATCCCCTTCTGTTTGGTGTTTCCACCATCGGTCTGCCCTGGGGAATGTCCGAGTATGATTTCGCAGGATTTGTTAAAGGGAAGGGAGTAGAAGTCATCATGGATGAAACAACCGGGCTCCCCATCCCCGCCTCGGCCGAAATTGTGGCCTGCGGATTTTCGCCACCTCCGGAAGAAGACAGTCGCCCGGAGGGACCCTTTGGAGAATGGCAGGGATACTACGCATCCGGAACGAGGAATGAGCCGGTTGTCCACATCAAAACCCTTTATCACCGTAACGATCCGATTCTGTTCGGCCAACCTCCGATCAAACCTCCGGTCAATACCTGGTTTCCCATTCCTCTGCATACCGCAAGTTTTTTGTGGAACAGACTTGAGAAATCTGGCATGATGGATATCCGGGGCGTCTATGTTCACGGACCGGGGAACAGGATTATTGCGGTCATTTCCCTGAAACAAAGGTACCTCGGGCACGCAAAACAGGTTGCAACACTGGCAGGGGCCTTTTTGCAGGGAGGGGCCTGTACCGGCCGATATATCATCACAGTGGACGAAGACATTGATCCGTCCAATCTCGATGAAGTTTTATGGGCGGTCTGTACCCGTTGTGATCCCGAACAGTACATCGACATCGTCCCCGGATTCCTGACGAGCCCCCTCGATCCCATGTTGAGCCCGGAAAAACGCGCCAAAAAAGACTACACCACCGCCAAGGTTTTTATTAACGCATGCAAACCTTACCATTGGAAACATGAATTTCCATTGGTTAACAGGGCATCTGATGAATTGAGACAAAAGGTAATGGAAAAATTCAGCGAGGTCTTTAAAGGGATTAAGTGAAATTAAAGCAGATACTTATATCGCTTTATAAGAGAAAACAAACACGAAAGGAGGTGAACTTGTTTAGAAAATAACAAAAAAGAAGTCAAAGGAGGTCGAAAAATGAAAAAATTCAGCCGCAATCACTTCTTTACAATAATGTTTGCGCTCTTCGTGATACCGGGGTTCATCTTGGTCATTTCGCCCGGCAACTCCCAAGCCAAATCAGCCCGTGTTTTACGATTTGCCTCTTACTTCCCCACAGCAGCTCCCCAGTCGAAATTACTGGAAAAGTTTTGTAGTGACATCAATAAGGAATCAAACGGTAAAATAAAGATAGAGTTTTTTGGAGGCGGATCTCTTCTCAAGGCCACCAAAGTCGCCGATGGTGTCGCCCAAGGAATTGCTGATATCGGATTTTCGCATGTGGAATATACCAGAGGGCGGTTTCCCATAACGGAAATGCTCGATCTACCATTGGGATTCCCCAGTGCATGGGTGGGAACACATGTAGCAAACAGTTTTTATAAACATTTTAAGCCGAAGGAATGGAACAAATATCACATTCTCTGGCTAAACACTTGTCCGCCCAACGTAATCATTCTGGCGAAAAAGCCCGTTTACAAGATGTCTGATCTGAAGGGCCTGACGATTCGTGGACCGGGACGGGTCGGAGATGTTTTAAAAAGGTTAGGGGCGACGCCAAAACCGGTTCCAATGAATGAGATTTACGAAGCAATGGCCCGTGGCGTCGTGGACGGATCCATGACCCCGATCGAAACCCTGAGATCGTTCAGACTGGCGGAGGTGTCAAAATACGTCACAAACTGCTGGCAAATCGGAAATGTTTATACCTTTTATGTGGTAATGAACAAAAAAGTGTGGGACAGATTGAGCCCTTCAGAAAAAAAGATTTTCAACAAAGTTGCCGACCAATATAAAGAAAAGGCGGCTCAGGTATGGAATAAGGTAGATCTCGAGGGACTTAAATTCGGGAAAAAGCATCACATTAAGTTTATCGACCTCTCTTCGGCTGAAGCCTCCCGATGGATTAAAACGGTCAAACCCGTTCGCGACAACTACATCAAGGAAATGGAAGCCAAGGGTTACTCAAAAACCAAGTTAGATTCCATGCTTAGCTACATTAGGAAACAAATCAAGTCATGGACCGAGAAACAGGCTCAAAAGGGTATCCGATCGGTGACAGGCCCAACGAGCATCCGAATTAAATAATTTTAGAGAACCCATAACAGAGGGGGTGTTTTAACTTTAATCACCCCCTCTAAAACGGAATCGGGACAGTGAAAGATCTTGCGTTTCCAGGTCAAGGGAAGGACAGATTAAAAAGGGTTGTCTACTTGTTGTCTGGGAAACTTACGATTATAGGGGGATTCGCCCTTTTCTGTATGATCCTTGTGACCTGTTTTGACGTGATTGGAACAAAGGTTTTTAAGAAACCTTTCAGCGGTTCCTATGAGCTCGTATTTTTGGCGCAATTGGTCGCTATCGCCCTCTCCTCGGGGGACACCCTGATCTATGGAAGGCATGTGCATGTCGAGATCTTCGTCATGAAAATGCCACCGCGTCTAAGAAGGATTGTTTCATTCATTGTGTCGTCCCTTGGCTTTATTCTTTTTGTTGTTTTGGCGTGGGAGGGGTTCTCATACACCGCATCTCTCAAAAAAGCCCATGAAGTCACGGGAACCGTAAAAATTCCCCTGTTCCCCTTTGCCTTTATCCTGGGGGTTTCCGGGGTGATGGTCGCCGCGATTTACCTCATCAAGATCCTTGATTTTCTGGATATCAAAGGCCCGGAAAAGTGACGCCCGTAGAAATCGGAATTTTGGGTATCTGCCTGTTACTGTTCCTGTTCTTTTTAGGCATGCCCGTATCCTTCTCGATGGCTTTCATCGGGTGGGTCGGATATTGTTATCTGGTCTCACCCGAGGCAGGAAGCAAACTCCTTGTCCGGGATTTCTTTACTATGTTCGCATCCTATCCCCTGAGCGTTATCGCCGCTTTCGTTTTAATGGGGAACTATGCCTTCGCTTCCGGGATCAGCGAAAAACTGTATAAAACGGCCTATGACCTGTTTGGACAGTTGAAAGGAGGATTGACCGTCGCCACGGTCGTCACAAGCGCAGGGTTTGCCGCCGTATGCGGGTCAACCTCGGCCACCGTGGCAACCATCGGCAAAATTGCCCTCCCGGAAATGAAAAAATATAAGTATAAAGATTCATTGGCCACTGGATGTATCGCAACGTCCGCAACCCTGGGGATTCTGATTCCCCCCAGCACCATATTTATCGTTTATGGAATCCTAACCGAACAATCCATCGGCAAACTCTTCATCTCGGGAGTTGTTCCCGGCATCATCCTGGCCTTTCTGCTCGCCATGACAACGATCCTTATCTGTTACGTAAAACCGGAGCTTGGCCCTCCCGGTCCGAAAACAACGCTTTTGCAGAAATTGAAATCCCTGACCGGGGTGGTCGAGGCGATCGTCCTGTTCGGAATTACGATGGGGGGGCTTTTCGCCGGATGGTTCACGCCGACACAGGCGGGAAGTATCGGGGCCGCGGGAGCCCTGTTAATCGGTCTGGTCAAACGAAAAATAAGCTGGAAGGCCTTCTTACTCGCAACCAAAGACGGCGTTTTGACATCCTGTATGATTCTTTTTCTGATTACGGGGGCCACTGTTTTTGGGCACTTCATGGCCATCACTCGCATCCCGTATCTCCTGGTCAATTCCGTTAAGAACCTCCCCCTCTCCCCGGCTGCAATTTTAAGCCTGATCTGTTTCTTTTACATTGTGGGTGGGTGTTTTATGGACGCGATGGCCTTGGTGGTCCTGACGATTCCTTTCGTATATCCGATTATCCTGAAGCTGGGCTACAACCCCATCTGGTTTGGCGTGATCATTGTGCTGGTCAGCGAGTTGGGCGTGGTGACGCCTCCGGTAGGCGTGAATGTCTATGTGCTGAAAGGGATCGCACCCGATATCCCCCTGGAGACCATTTTCAAGGGCGTCATGCCCTTCCTGGGCGCCATCATTCTTACCCTGATCATCCTGATCTCTTTCCCGGAACTTGCGACCTTTTTGCCGAGATATGTGAAATGGTAAACGAAACACACCCAACAAAAATAACCTTCTCATGCTTCAAGGCGCAAAAATGAAAAAGTCCATCGCTATCGTCGGAACCCTCGACACGAAGGGAGAGGAAATCTTTTTCCTAAAAACCCTTATTGAAGAAAGGGGGCATACCCCTCTTGTCATTGACACAGGAATCCTGGGGACTCCTGGCATGAAGGCCGATATTCCGAGAGAGGACGTGGCAAAAGCAGGAGGCGAATCCCTCAGGGCCCTCCGGCAAAAAAATGATGAGTCCTATGCTCAGAAGATCATGTCTGTCGGTCTGAAAAAAATAGTCTCCTCCCTTTTGGAATCGGGGAAAATTCATGGGATGATTGCGATCGGCGGAGGCCAAGGATCCGTTATCGCCTCCCCTGCCCTCAAATATCTCCCTTTTGGTTTCCCCAAGCTACTGGTCTCGACAAAGGTGTCTCAGGCCGGTATCCGGCCCTACATTGGGATCAAGGACATTCTTGTCCTACCGCCTGTGGCCGATTTGGCAGGAATCAACAGGTTGACCGAAAAGGTTCTCGTCAATGCCGCGGGAGCCATCTCCGGGATGGTCGAAATGAAACCCGGAAAAAAAGGGAAAAGAAAGCCTCTGGTCGTGATGAGTATGAACGGCACCATCACAGATTGTGGGCTAAGGGTCAAAAATGCCCTGGAAGGCAAGGGGTATGAAGTCTTGGTCTTCCATTCCATTGGCACGGGCGGGGAGGCGCTGGAGGAATATGTGAAAACAGAAAGTGATGTTGCCTGTGTCATCGAGCTGGCCGTTAACGAAATCGGCAATCACTTGCTTGGTGGCCTGGCCTCCTCCGGCCCGCATCGCCTGACTTCTGCCGGCAAGCGTGGAATTCCCCAGATTGTTGTTCCCGGAAGTGCTGACTTTATAAACTTTCTTGGCGTTACAACGGTTCCGGAAAGCTTCAAAGGTAGAAAAATACATCCCCACAATCCCCAGGCGACCATCGTCAGGACAAACGCGGAGGACAATAAGCTCCTGGGGAAAACGATTGCGGAAAAGCTGAATCAGGCCACGGGGCCTGTCGCAGTCCTGTGGCCCCAAAAAGGGCTCTCATCCGTGGACAGGCCGGGAAAACCATTTTGGGACCCCGAAGCGGATCAGGCTTTAATGAAAAGCCTTCAGAAAAATTTAACCCCGAAGATCCCCCTCATTCAGGCAAACGCCCATATCAACGATCCGGCCTTTGCCCAAAAGGTCGTGGAGATTTTTGACAAGATTGTCTCCATGGAGAAGGAAGCCTGATCATGGCCGACGGTTCAATCCCCTACTGGAATCCCTTCCTTGAAACCCTGCCAAGGGAAAAGTTGGTTCAGATTGAGCTGAAGAACTTTCGGGCCATTCTCCAGACAGAGTCTGGAGTTTTTTGCGGATGAAATAACTGCGCCGATTGTCCTTAATCCTCCATCAAATAAAAAAGGACACCCCGTTGTCACTGAATATTCAGTGCGTTAGAATGAGTTAAAGGAAAACAAACTAACACCAACGGGGTGAAGACATTATGCAACAAAAAGCGTTGCCTTAC
>WGDA01000173.1 GCA_015493505.1 Pseudomonadota bacterium
CCATTCCCCGGTGCGGCCCCAACCGGTCATGACCTCATCCGCGATCATGAGGATGCCGTTCTCGTCACAGATCTCCCGGACACCTTTCAGCCATCCGTCAGGAGGCACGATGATTCCGTTGGTGCCCACGATAGGCTCCACGAAGATCGCGGCAATGGTCTTGGGACCGTCCAGCATAATCTGTTCTTTCAGGGCGCGCAGGGCGTTTTCACACTCTTCTTCGTCGTCCTTCGAGCCGAAGGCGCTGTTGAAGGTAAAGGGGCCAAAATAGTGAACAACACCGGGAATCCCCGGCTCCGCCGCCCACCGACGCGGGTCGCCTGTCAGGGTAATGGCCCCGGCCGTCGCCCCGTGATATCCCCGCCACGCCGCGTAGACTTTATGCCTGCCGGTATACCAGCGGGCCGCCTTGATGGCGTTTTCGTTGGCCTCGGCGCCACCATTGGTGTAAAAGACGTAGTTCAAATCGCCCGGGGTTACTTCGCCCACCATTTTGGTCAGCTTGGCCTTGGGCTCCGTTCCGAACATGGTCGCCACATAGGTGAGCTTCTCCATCTGTTTCTTCATGGCGTCCAGAACGTAGGGATTGCTGTGGCCGATGTTGATGTTGAGCAGGCCCGCGCAGAAATCGATGTACCGCTTGCCGTTGATGTCCCACATGTAGATGCGTTCCGCGTGATCCATGATGATGTGCTCGTTTCCCTGAACCGCCCAGGAATAGATCACGTTCGATTTGTCTATCTTCTGAATCTCTTCTTGCGCCATAGGTTTCTCTCCTTTCGTTAAAGTTTTTTAGTTTTTACTTTGCATACCGACAAACCCTTTTTTAAATCACCCCCTCCCTTTCGAGTGTTTCAATCTCTGAAGATGACAATTTCAGCTCATCCATGAAAACCCGCCTCGTGTGTTGACCAAGCCCGGGAGCTTCCGAAGCCTGTGTGTCCGTGTTGGAGGCCCTGATGGGGAACCGTATTTGAGGAATCTTTTTCCCGTCCGGCAGAAACCGCCAGGTAATCACGCCACGGCTGCGGACGAACCTGTCAGTCATAACCTCGTCAAGGGACAAGACGGGTGACAGGCACACATCCCTTTCGGCGAAAATTTCCATCCATTCGTCCCGCGTGCGGCTCAAAAAAAGGCGCCGGATTTCATCCAGGAAATCCGGGTCGCACATGGCCACTTCGTCTTCATACCGGGAAATCCATTCGGGATGCCCGATCGTTTCGCAAAACCCCCGCCAGAAATTTTCCTCAAGAGCCCCCAGGGCGAGATACTTCCCGTCCTTTGTCTCGTACACGTGATAGTTAACGGCACACCGGGCAATGGGCGGGATCCCTCTTTTGACCTCTTTCCCGATCCCCCAGTCGAAAAAGGCCAGTCCCATCAGAAAAAGGCTCCCATCCAGCATCGACACATCGAGCCAGCGCCCCTTTCCCGTGCGGTTTCTTGCGAGCAAAGCGGCAAGGATTCCGATGGCAGCCGGATACGCCCCTCCGGCGACATCCGCGATCTGAACGGGAGGACGCACTGGAGCCCCTCCTTCCAGGGAGGCATTCAGCCCCAGGATGCCGGCATAGGCCAGGTAATTCAAATCATGCCCCGCCACCAAACGGTATGCCCCTTCCTGCCCATACCCGGAAATCGAGGCCAGAATCAGCTGCGGATTTACCTCCCGCAACCGTTTCCATCCGATACCCAGACGGTCCATCACGCCCGGCCTGAACCCCTCGAGAACCACGTCAGCCTGCTCGACCAGTTCATAAAAAAGCTCTTTCCCCTTCGCAGTCTTCAGGTTCAGGGTTACGCTCTTCTTGCCACGGTTCAACATGGGGAAATAAGGGGTGTCCTTCCCTGGGATTTCCCTGAAGAGATCCCCTTTATTCAGGCGCGCAGGAGGTTCCACCCGGGTGACTTCCATCCCCAGGTCTGACAAGATGAGTGAACATAAGGGCCCAGGCAACCGGCTTGAAAGGTCCAGAAGGCGTAATCCACGCAGCATCCTATCCCTCCGGAGTCTCCTGAGGATTTTTCTCCTCTTCTTCCAGGATCTTCACGGCTGTCTGGATATCCTTCTCTATCTGCTTTGCCAACGCCCCCACGGAAGAAAAACAGAGCTCATCCCGCAATCGGGCCACAAAGGAAACGCTGATTTCTTCGCCATAGAGGGGCGCGTTAAAATTGAGCGCGTAGGTCTCCACGGTGAGAGCGCCGTTATTGAATGTGGGGTTGACCCCGACATTGGTCACTGCCCGGTAACGGGCTCCTTTGTAGAAAAGGAAGGTGGCGTACACCCCCTTACGCGGGAAAAGCTCGTGCCCCGTGCCGATATTGGCCGTCGGAAACCCGAACTGCTGGCCGCGCTTGTGTCCTTCAATGACGGTGCCGGAAAGGAAAAAGTACCGTCCCAGGAACTCGCGCGCCTTTCGCATTTCTCCATTGGCGACCAGTTCCCTGATCTTGGTGCTGCTGACAGGTTCACCATGCAGGCGTACGGGGCCCACGATATTGACCTCCACCCCATGCTCACGTCCAAGCTCTTTCAGCCTCTCTACCGATCCTCGACGGTCTCTTCCAAAGGAAAAATCGTACCCGATATAGATTGCGTGAACATTGAACGTCCTTTTCAGCACATCCAGAAAAAAAGAATCCGGGGTCAAGGCGGCAAACTCCCGCGTAAACCTTGCCACAACCACGGCATCCATCCCAAAATGCTCTATCAGACGTATCCGTTTGGTGTAAGGGGTAATCAGAAGGGGGCACTTGTCCGGTCGGAGAAGCTTGAGCGGATGGGGCTTGAAGGTAAACACCACCGCCTTTCCGTTCACCCGCCTGGCCTTTTCCTTGACCTGTCTGAAGATTGCCTGATGCCCCACGTGAACTCCGTCGAAATTGCCGATGGTGATCACAGGGTGGGTTCCTTCCCATGGCGGTTTTTCCCTCTGGCCCAAATTGTACTCTATAACGTCCATTCAGGTTTCCTTTCTCTCCGATTGTCTATCACAGGGATGGGAGAGTTTCAAGAAAGTACGGATTTTTAACGCGTTTGGCGGCGCCCGCCTGAATCGAGGTTTCAGCGTCTTCCGTATCTCATCTGGACTGGGCCTTCTTCCGCGGCGGTTGCGAATGTTTCTCAAGCCCGCGATGCCTGGAAACAATGCCAGCCGGCGCGAACAGAGTGAAGTCCCGCCATTTTCCTTTGGAATAATTGAAGCCGCGCCACCTGGCAACCGGCTTCAGGGTTACTCCGTCCCTCTCAGCTTCCTGAAGC
>WGDA01000174.1 GCA_015493505.1 Pseudomonadota bacterium
CCGGCACGTGCTTGAGGACGCGGGGATTGGAGACCGCTTCACCCACGGGACCGGCCACGGCGTGGGGCTGGAGATTCACGAACGCCCGGTCATCGGCCCAAAAGACACAACGATTCTGAAACCGGGCATGGTCTTCACGGTGGAGCCAGGCATCTACTTCAACGGCAGGCTGGGAATCCGGATTGAAGACATGGTGCTCGTGACGTCCGATGGCTGCCGCGTGTTGACAAAGCGCCCCAAGTCTCTTACAGTTCTGTTTGAATAAAAAAATACTTGCGAGGAGACCAATGGCTGTATCCACTTCAGATTTCAGAAAAGGGCTAAAGATTGAATTGAATGGCGAACCATTCCTGATGGTCGATTTCCAGCACGTCAAACCTGGCAAGGGAGGCGCCTTCGTGCGCACCCGCCTGAAAAGCCTGCTGACGGGAAACGTGATTGACAAGACCTTCCGCTCCGGTGAAAAGGTCGAACCCCCCGACCTGGAAGAGCGGGCAATGCAGTACCTCTACCCGGACGGCGAGTCCTACATCTTTATGGACAACGAGACCTATGAACAGATGGGCATCCCTCAGGACGTGATTGGGGAGGGGGCGCAATACCTGAAGGAAAATATGAATGTAACCGTCCTGTTCCACAACCAGAAACCGATCGGGGTGGAGCTTCCCTACTTTGTGGAACTGGAAGTAACCAAGACGGATCCGGGCATCAAGGGGGATACCGCCAGCGGAGGGAGCAAACCCGCCACCCTCGAAACCGGCGCGGTGGTTCAGGTTCCTCTCTTTATCAAGGAGGGAGACATCCTGAAAATCGACACCCGGGACGGCAGCTACATCGAGCGCGTTTCAGGGTAACAACGGCGTTTCCGCCTGGGTCGGTTCCCGCAAGACCTGCTTATACCCGAGACAAAAACCTTTTTTGAAGGAGTTCACCATGAGTGATGACCTCAAAGCGATACGTGAAGTGAAAGCCGAATGGGAAGAAAAAGACGTGGCCAAAACTGTTTCGCGCTTTCCCGAGAGGAAGGCGGCGTTCGAAACGACCTCTGGCATCCCCTTCGAACGCCTCTACACCCCTCTGGACACGGATTCCCTGGACTACCTCCGAGACCTGGGGTTTCCCGGGCGGTATCCCTATACCCGCGGGGTTCAGCCAACCATGTATCGGGGGCGGTTCTGGACCATGCGGCAATACGCCGGTTTCGCGACGGCGGAGGAGACAAACAAGCGGTACAAGTTTCTTCTGGACAAGGGGCAAACCGGCCTCTCCGTGGCCTTTGACCTCCCCACGCAGATTGGTTATGACTCCGACCACCCCCTGAGCGCCGGAGAAGTGGGCAAGGTGGGCGTGGCCATCGATTCGCTCGCGGACATGGAGATCCTGTTTGACGGCATCCCGCTGGACAAGGTGAGCACTTCCATGACCATCAACGCCACCGCCGCTATGCTGCTTGCCATGTATATCGCCGTGGCCGAGAAACAGGGCGTGGACAGCAAGATTCTCAAGGGCACCATCCAGAACGACATCCTCAAGGAATACGCCGCGCGCGGGACCTACATCTACCCTCCCAAGGAATCCATGCGCATCATCACCGACATCTTCGCCTATTGCAAGGATCACCTGCCCAAATGGAACACCATCAGCATCAGCGGATACCACATCCGGGAAGCGGGGTCTACCGCGGTCCAGGAGGTGGCATTTACCCTTGCGGATGGCATCGCGTACGTGCAGGCGGCCATTGACGCCGGGCTGGACGTGGACGCCTTTGCCTCCCGTCTCTCCTTCTTTTTCAACGCCCACAGCAACTTTCTGGAGGAGATCGCGAAATTCCGGGCCGCGCGCCGCATGTGGGCGCGGATTATGAAGGAACGGTTCAAAGCAAAGGATCCGCGCTCGATGCGCCTCCGTTTCCACACCCAGACGGCCGGGTCGACCCTAACCGCGCAGCAGCCGGAGAACAACATCATGCGGGTCACCCTGCAGGCCCTGTCGGCCGTCCTGGGCGGCACGCAGTCCCTCCACACCAACTCCTGGGACGAGGCCTTCGCCCTGCCTTCAGAGAAATCGGTAACCATCGCCCTGAGGACCCAGCAGGTCATCGCCCATGAAACAGGCGTGGCTGATTCCATCGACCCTCTGGGAGGCTCATACCTCATCGAGAAACTCACGCACGAAATCGAAGACAAGGCAAATGAATATATCCAAAAAATCGATGAAATGGGCGGGGCGGTCAAGGCCATTGAGGGCGGCTATATCCAGCGTGAAATCGCCGACAGCGCCTATCAATTCCAGATGGCAGTGGAAAAGGAAGAGCGCATCATTGTGGGCGTCAACCGGTTCAGGCAGGAAGAACCCCCACTGAAGGATGTGCTCAGGATTTCCCCCGAGGTGGAGTCCTACCAGATTCAAAAACTTCAAAAGGTCAAGGCGCAACGGGACGCGGTGAAGGTGTCCGCGACGCTGGCGCGGCTCAAGGAGGCCGCCCAGGGAACGGAAAACCTTGTGCCACCGATCCTGGAGGCCGTGAAAGCCTACGCCACACTCGGGGAAATCGCCGGAACCCTGAGAGAGGTCTTTGGAGAATACCGGGAAAGTTAGCAGAGAGGAGCAACAGATGAACGAAGAAAGAAAGATTCGGGTTCTTGTGGCAAAACCGGGGCTGGATGGACATGACCGGGGCGCCAAGGTCGTCGCCCGGGCATTGAAAGACGCGGGGATGGAGGTCATCTACACGGGTATACGCCAGACCCCCGAACAGATCGCGAAAACCGCCATTCAGGAAGACGTGGATGTGGTTGGGCTGAGCTGCCTCTCCGGGGCGCACAACCACCTTTTTCCCAAGGTGGTCGCGCTCCTGAAGGAACAGGGAGCCGATGACATCCTGGTCTTCGGCGGAGGCATCATTCCCCATGAAGATATCCCGAAGCTGAAAGCAAAAGGAATTATCGAGGTCTTCCAGCCCGGGACCGACACGCGGGACATCATTAAGACGATTACCGAGAAAATTCATGAAAAGCGGGAGAAACAGGAGGGCCTGGCATGATTAAAAAGATTGACCATATCGCGGTGGCTGTCAGGGACGTGGAAAAGGCGGCCGAGTTTTACGAAAAGGTCCTTGGATTGAAACTGGGTGGGGTCGAGGAAGTGGAAGGCATGGACGTCAAGGTGGGGTTCATCCCCATTGGCGACACCCGCATCGAGCTCGTCCAGCCGCTGGATCCTCATTCCGGTCTGGCAAAGTTTATCGAAAAGAAGGGCGAAGGAATCCACCATATCTGCTATGAAGTGGACGACATTCACAAGGCCCTTGAAACCTACAAGGCGAAGGGCGCGAAAATGATAGACGAAACTCCCCGGAAAGGCGCGCATCACAGCCTGGTCGGGTTTATTCATCCCAAGAGCACGGGTGGCGTGCTGACCGAATTGACCCAGCCAGCGGATTCCTGATGCGCCCATCGGTCTTCTGGATACCGCCTGACCTCTCTTGCGCAGCGTCCGATTCCCCTTGTCAGCGGTTGACATCAAAGGGATTGATTGTTATGAATGGCGGAATGTTGCCAAGGGAGGATTCATGAAATTTTCCAGATACCTGAAACCCTGCCTGTTACTGCTTTTGGCGATTCTGCTTCTGGCGCCGGTTTCCTGTGAAACCGCGAAATCGGCGGGCCACGTCCTGGAAGACGAGGCCAAATCCCTGATGTTCTGGAAAAAGCAGAAACCCTATCTCGAAAGCGACTACCTGATCGATCAGGATGTGAGAGATATCGGCGGACACGAATATGTCCGCATCAAAAATCCCAACTATGGGCAGCAGATCGACGCCCCACAGTTCATCTGGGTGGAAAAGGACAAATATCTGAAAACTTATTATGGCGTTGAGGCGGCACCCAGCAAAAAGAGTAAACAGAAGCAGCCCGTGAAGGTAGGAGAGCTTCCGCCCCCCCCACCCCAGTACATCGTTCGTGACATTTCAAGGCCCGCCTCCACCACCGCGACCCCGTCACCTTCAAGTAGCACGTCCGCCGCGACTGCCGCTGCTACCGGCGCGAAAAAGAAAAAGGCCCCCATCAGAACCCTGAAACGAAAGATTCTTCTCCTCTCCTTCAAAAATAACACGGGAGAACCAATTGATTTCGTGGTCGACGCGGTTTACGCCACCATCAAAAACCGCTTGTTGAATTCAGATGAGGTCATTCTGGTCGAAAAATCGACCATGGAAAATTACCTCAAGAAACTTGGGCTGTCTCTCTCCTCCCTGAACGACAAAACGGTGCTCATTCACGCGGGCGAAGCCCTGGATGTTCAGGGGTTTTTCTTTGGGAGTATCGACCGGCTCCTCCTCAGCCACAGCGCGAACGAAAAGGGGAATCAACAGTCCTGGGCGACCATCGCGCTGCGCATCAACCTGATCGATTCACGGACCGCCTCTCTGATTGCCTCGGCCACGGGGTCCAATAATCTCTACAAAACAGGGGCCACAGGTCCGGGCAGCCGCATTGAAGCCGTCAAAGCGGCGGTCAAACAGGCACTGAATGAGGCCCTTCCACCCATCCTGAAAAAGGTTAAAACCCTTCCCTGGGAAACCCGGATTACAAGCATGGAAGGCGAAAAAATCTACATCGATGCCGGCCGCGAAACAGGGTTGATGGTGGGAGATGTCCTGAATGTTTATGGCAAGGGGACAGATATTACCATTCCCTCGACCCAAATCATCGTTGGGCGCCAGCTTGGGCCTTTTTTGGGAAAGATTCAGGTCGTCGACTTCTTTGGGCTGGATGCCGCCATTGCCGTGAAAAAAGAGGGGGGAGATTTCAAAAAAGGCGACGTCGTAATGTGGTAACCACCCCAAGCTCCTTCTTCGCGCGGCCTGGTACCGACGTTTAGCCGTGCTCACACATCGATTCTGACCCGTGAATTTCAGTCAGAAAGCATTCTCGCGGATGTTTCCACCGCCCCAAAACGGGCGAGTCCCGGGCAGCACCGGAAAACACGGTTATGTATTAAACGCCGGGGAGTCTTTATATGACACGAGATAGTAGCGTGACCTCTTCGTGGCTTCGGAAGGCAGCTTTCACTCTTCTTCTTGGAGCCCTTTCCTTTTCAGGGTGTAAACAGGGAAAAGAGCCCTCCAAAAGGCCACACCGGCCCCCTCCGGCGGTTTCCTACGTCACACTGAAGCCCCGCAAAGTCACGCTGAAGGAGGTGCTGCCGGGGCGCACGGCTCCCTTTCGTATCGCGGAGATTCGGCCCCAGGTTAGCGGCCTGATCCTGAAACGCGCGTTTCGCGAGGGTTCGAATGTCCGTGCCGGGCAACTTCTCTACCAGATCGATCCCGCCCCGTTCCGGGCCGCCCTTGACAACGCCCGGGCGAATCTTGCGAAGGCGGAGGCCGACCTGCCGGCGATCGCGGCCCGGGTGGCGCGCTACAAGGAACTGCTTGGCACCAAGGCCGTCAGCCAACAGGATTACGACGACGTGGTCGCCTCTCTCAAACAGGCGCGCGCGGCCATTCAGCAGGCAAAGGCGGCGGTTGCAACGGCTCGCATCAATCTTCGATACACCCGGATCACCGCCCCCATCAGTGGCCGCATCGGGATCTCGAACGTCACGGAAGGTGCCATCGTGACCGCTTATCAGCCAACGCCCCTGGCCACGATTCAGCAGCTTGATCCCATTTACGTAGACACCCCTCAATCAACGGCGGAGCTCCTTCGCCTGAAACACGCGCTCGCGCGCGGGGGAGAGCCCAGTGCGAAACAGCACGGCATTGGCCTCATCCTGGAGGATGGCTCGCCCTATCCCCTGAAAGGCACATTCAAGTTCCAGGACGTTTCCGTGAACCCCACGACCGGGTCCGTGATCCTGAGGATGGTGTTCCCAAACCCGGAAAGCGTCCTTTTGCCCAACATGTTTGTCCAGGCGGTCATCCCTGAAGGCACCCGGGAACACGCCCTTCTCGTCCCCCAGCAGGCCGTTTCAAGGACCCCCAAAGGGCTTCCCTACGTGTTGATTGTCACCGCCCAGAAAAGGGTGGCTCTGCGGATGCTCACCATCGAGCGGGCGATCGGTACCAACTGGCTGGTTTCCTCGGGGTTGAAATTCGGTGATCGGGTCATTGTCAGCGGGCTTCAATACATCAGGCCGGGCATGCCCGTCCGGGCGGCCCCATTCACAGGCCATCCCGGGAGCCCCAACACACTTCCGCACGCCCCGAAAAACCGGAACACCCCCTCAAGAAAAGGCGCCTGATGCTGTCGAAATTTTTCCTGGACCGGCCGGTGTTCGCGTGGGTCGTGGCCATTGCCATCATGAGTCTTGGGGCCCTGTCCATTCATTTTCTTCCCGTGTCGCAATACCCCGAACTGGCTCCCCCGATCATCGCCATCGACGCCTTTTATCCCGGCGCCTCCGCGGAAACCGTGGAAAGCACCGTCACCCAGATCATCGAACAAAAGATGACCGGCCTGGACAAGATGCTCTATATTTCCAGCACCAGCAGCTCTTCCGGCGCCTCTCGCATAGCCCTGACCTTTGCCCCGGGAATGGACCCTGACTTGGCGTGGTCCAAGGTCCAGAACAAGCTGCAGCTCGCCATGGCCAGCCTGCCCGAGGAGGTCCGGCGCCAGGGCATTCAGGTCAGCAAATCGACCCGAAACTACATGCTGGCCGTGGGCCTGATTTCGCAGGACGGCAGCATGAACGGCAGCGATTTGCGGGATTACGCCAAGTCCAACGTGGAAAAGGTCCTGGCACGCGTTCCCGGTGTCGGCGAGGTCAAATCCTATGGAACGGAATACGCCATGCGGATCTGGCTGAATCCCGGTAAACTCACAAATTATCACCTCACCATCGATGATGTTATCAAGGCCCTGCAGGCCTATAATGTGGAGGTTTCGGCGGGGCAGTTCGGCGGCGCCCCTGCCGTGAAGGGCCAGCGCCTGAACGCCTCCATCATCGTGCAGCATTTCCTCAAAACCCCAGCGGAGTTCGGCGCCATTCCGCTTCGGGTCAACCAGGATGGTTCCATCGTCCGCGTCAGGGATGTGGCCCGAACGGAGCTGGGCACTGCCCGCTATGATATCGTGGCGAGCTACAATGGCAAGCCCGTTGCCATCCTGGTCATCCGCAAGGAACCCGGCGCCAACTCCCTCGAAACCGCCATACGTATTAAAAAGCGGCTTCAGGAAATGAGCCGGTTTTTCCCACACGGGATGAAGGTCGTGTACCCCTACGATACCACCCCCTTTACCCAGGCCGCCATTCACGAGGTCGTGCGAACGCTTTATGAGGCCATTATTCTCGTTTTCCTCGTGATGTTCCTTTTTTTGGGAAGTTTCCGGGCCACACTGATCCCCACCATTGCCGTGCCAGTGGTCATCCTGGGAACCTTCGCGATTATCTGGATCCTCGGTTTTTCAATCAATATGTTGACCATGTTCGCCATGGTCCTGGCCATTGGACTCTTGGTGGATGACGCCATCGTCGTGGTGGAAAACGTGGACCGCATCATGCGGGAAGAAGGCCTTCCGCCCAGAGAAGCCACGGCAAAATCGATGGAACAGATTACCAGTGCCCTGATCGGGATTGGCCTGGTACTTTCCGCCGTCTTTCTCCCCATGGCCTTTTTCCCCGGTTCTACGGGTGTGATTTACCGACAGTTTTCCGTGACCATCGCGTCGGCTATGCTTTTGTCTGTCCTTGTCGCCCTTATTCTGACGCCGGTACTTTGCGCCAACCTTTTGAAGCCCCCCAGACCCGGTGATGAGGCCCCCACCAACGCGTTCTCCCTGATTCGGCCCTTTTTCAGGCTCTTTGACCGGGCTTTTGCGCGGTTCAGAACCCTTTACGTCCGGCTGGTCAGGCATGTTCTGAAGAAGACAGTCCTTTACATTTTCATCTACCTCATTCTGATCGGTGTCATGGGATACCTGTTTCTGCATATCCCCACCGCATATCTTCCCAATGAGGACCAGGGAATCCTGTTTGTTATGGCGACCCTTCCCTCCGGCTCCACTCTTGAACAGACACGGGGCATCATGAACCGGGTGGAACACTATTTCTTCTCGCGGGAAAAAGACGCGGTCAAATCCTTCGCGAATATCTCCGGTGTTTCATTCAGCGGCCAGGGACAAAACGTGGGACTGGGATTTGTCAAACTCAAGGACTGGAAGTATCGTCAGCGCCCCTCCCTACGGGCCAGTGCCGTGGCCGCCAGGGCCATGAGGGCGTTTTTCAGAATCAAAGGGGCACGGGTTTACTGCTTTCCCCCGCCTGCCATTATTGAATTGGGAAATGCCAGAGGGTTTGATTTCGAGCTTCTCGACTTTGGTGGCTTGGGGCACAAAAAACTGATGGCGGCCCGCAACCAGCTCCTGATGATGGCCATGCGGGATCCCAAGCTGATGCGCGTGCGGCCCAATGGCATGGAAGACGTCCCTGAATACAAAATTAACGTCAACTGGGAAAAGGCTGGCGCCCTGGGGATTCCCATCACCACCATCAACCATACCCTCGCGGCAGCCTTTGGCAGCGCCTATGTTAATAATTTCGTCTTGTCTGGCCGGGTCAAAAAGGTTTACGTTCAGGCCGATGCCCCTTACCGGATGCTCCCGACAGACCTGAAACGGTACTATGTACGGAACTCACGGGGGAAAATGGTGCCTTTCTCTTCCTTCGCGACGGGTCACTGGACCTATGGATCGCCCAAACTTGAACGTTACAATGGCTTTCCTTCTATTGATATCTGGGGGGAACCCGCTCCGGGGAGAAGCTCTGGAGAAGCCATGGCCGAAATGGAACGCCTCGTGGCCAAGCTACCCAAAGGGATTGCCTATGACTGGACCGGCCTGTCATATCAGGAACGCATGGCCACCAATCAGGCCCCGCTTCTCTACGGTTTCTCGGTTTTCGTTATCTTCCTTTTTCTGGCAGCTCTTTACGAAAGCTGGCCCATTCCCCTCGCCAACCTACTAATGCTCCCTCTTGGTGTGCTGGGGGCAACGGTCGCCACCTGGTCCAGTGGGCTGTTTAACGACGTCTATTTCCAGATTGGATTCCTGACGACTATGGGGCTTTCCACGAAGAACGCCATCCTGATCATCCAGTTCATCAAGGAACGCCTGGCACACGGAGAGGGGCTTATGGAGGCAACCCTGGGAGCGGCACGGGTCCGGCTGCGTCCTGTCATGATGACTTCGTTTGCCTTCTTCTTCGGCGTTCTGCCGCTCGCCTTAGCCACGGGCCCCGGTTCCGGGGCAATGAAGGGAATCGGTACGGCCGTCTGCGGCGGGATGCTCTCTGCCACGTTTATCGACCTGTTTTACATCCCCCTCTTCTTCGTTTTGGTCTATCGCCTTTTAAAGAGAAAAAAGTCCCATGGCACCGGCCCAACCCCTCATGCCACGACGGAGGCTCCCTGACATGAAACGCCTTATGATTTGCCTCCTGAGTTGGCTCTTTCTCGCCGGGTGCGGAACCCTCACGCCCAAATACCATCGCCCCCCCGCACCTATCCCCATGCAGTGGCCCAAGGGGGAAGCGTACCAGAAAACCCAGGCCCCCAAAGGGACACCCATCGCGACGCAGCTCGCGTGGGAAGCCTTTCTCCCCGATCAGAAGCTGCAAAAAATCATTCAGATGGCCCTGAGCGACAACCGGGACCTGCGTCTCGCCGCCCTAAACGTGCAGCGCGCGCGGGCGATTTATGGCGTTCGCCGGGCTGAGCTGTACCCCGCAGTCCAGGCCATGGGAGGGGAGACCAAGCACAGAAATCCTTCCGACCTCGTCCACCCCGGGGAGCCCAGAACCACCAAACAGTTTCACGCGGATCTGGGGATTGTCTCGTGGGAAATCGATTTCTTCGGACGTATCCGGAGCCTGCAGAAGCAGGCTCTCGAACAGTACCTGGCCACGGAGGAGGCCCGAAGAAGCGCGGAAATCGCCCTTGTCGCCGAGGTAGCTCGCGTCTATTTCTCCCTCGCAGCGGACCGGGAAAACCTGAAGCTGGCAAAAAAAACCCTTCAGGACCAGCAGGCCTCCTACGCTTTAATCAAAAAGAGATTCGAGGTGGGGGTGGCCAACGACCTGGATCTGAACCGGGCCCAAACCCAGGTCGACACGGCCAAAAGAGACATCCCGCGATACACGCAGCGGGTGGCCCGGGACCTGAACGCCCTGACTCTCCTGGCCGGTTCTCCCGTTCCAAAAAACCTTCTCCCTACCGGCATGAGCGGGGTTGCGCCGCCCGAGAAAATCTCTCCCGGCCTTCCCTCCGAAGTACTCCTGAAACGCCCCGACATCATGGCGGCCGAGCATCAGCTCAAAGCCGCCTACGCCTCCATCGGTGCGGCCCGCGCGGCCTTTTTCCCCCGTATCACATTGACCACACTTATCGGAACAGCCAGTGATGAGCTTTCTGGCCTGTTCAACGCCGGCACCCACACCTGGAGCTTCATCCCGCAGGCCACCATGCCGATTTTCGACGCCCGCACCATGGCCGCCTATCGGGTCAGCAAGGCCCAACAGAAAATCGCCCTCACACGATATGAAAAAACCATCCAGACCGCTTTTCGGGAAGTGGCGGACGCCCTCGCGGTCCAGGGAACCATCACCCAGGAGATCCACGCGCAAGAATCCCTTCTCAAAGCCTCTGAAAGGACGTACCGTCTTTCGCTCCAGCGTTACGAAAAGGGGATAGACAGCTATCTCAGCGTCCTGGACGCCCACCGGACCCTTTATTTCCAGCAGCAGGTCCTCACCGCCCTCCGGCTGGCCCGGCTGACCAACCGCGTGCGGCTTTACGCGGCCCTGGGCGGCGGGAGTGAAAAATTTTAACCGATATCCTCGTATCCCGCCTTTTTATAATCCTCAAGGGCACGGGTTTTGAGGGACGGATCCTTAACCTTCTCCGAATAGGAATCCGCAAGCTCGGCGGCGTGGCTCCACATGCCTTCTTTCTCATACGCCTTGACCTTGCTTTCCACCTTTGCCGCTTCTTCGGAAGTTTCAATCACGGCGGCGTGGCACCAGGAAACCACCTTCCGTACCGGGGCGCCACAATAAGGGCACTTTGAGAGGGGCTTTTCCCCGGCACCCTGTATCACCTCAAAGCGGCCGCGACACTTCTCACACCCCTTTTTCGGGGCTTTCGCTTCGTACTCATAAATCGGCATCTGTTCACACCCCTTTCCATACCCGGGAATTTCTAAGATACTGCCTGATATAATGTTCAACAAAAGGGGTAGGATGTCAATCTTTGAGACTACTGTGCGTTAGCTCCTGAAAGGCGGGAGCTATCCTCCTGTATCACACAAAACGCTTGTCATCCCTGCCTCAGATAGACAAGCTCGGGCCTCTTTAAAAACACCCGCGTGTCAGGCGGAACAGACTCGGTGATCCAGACATTTCCACCGATGATGGACCGGGCGCCGATAACGGTCTTTCCGCCAAGAATCGTGGCTCCCGAGTAGATAATCACGTCATCCTCGATGGTGGGGTGGCGTTTTGCCTTTCGCATCTCCTCAATGGTCTCCCTCGGGATGGAAAGGGCCCCCAGGGTCACGCCCTGATATATCCGGACCCGGTCTCCAATCTCCGTGGTCTCGCCGATGACGACCCCCGTGCCGTGATCAATGAAAAAGCTTTCCCCGATATGGGCGGCGGGGTGAATATCGATCCCCGTGCGGCTGTGCGCATACTCCGTCATAATGCGCGGGATAGTCGGAACCCCAAGGTGCGTAAGGTGGTGAGCGATCCGGTACACGGTTACGGCAAACACCCCTGGATAGCAGAAGATGACCTCATCGTACCCCTTGGCGGCCGGGTCCCCTTCAAAGGCAGCCACCACGTCCTTCGCGAGGGTTTTCCTCAGCGCGGGCAGCGCCTCCAGGAAGGAGGCCGCCGTTTCATATCCCCTGTCAGCGCAATGTGTACAGGGAAGGCCATACCGCAGGCATTCGTGGCGGATGGCGAGCGTGATCTGTTCCGAAAGGGCTTCAAAAAAAGCGGTGACTTCCTGGCCGAAGTAATAACCCAGGTTGACATCGTCCACACGGGATTCCTGGAAATACCCCGGATAGAGAATCCGCATCGCACGCGCGATGAGATCGACGATGGACGCCCTCGAGGGGATCGACTCGGGACTGACATGGGCAAAACATTCTCTATCGTCACACGAAAGAACGAGTTTTTCCACAATCCCGGGAATTTTATGGCGAAACTGACGCGATTCGCTGAGGTCAATCCGACACTCACTTTCAACGCTCCCTGTTCGCCGATCGTCATCCTTCTCATTTATGACAACCGGGCCACCCGGCTTTCCTTCGCTGGGCGCTGAGGGAAAGAAGGGCTCCCGATTGGATTTATCAGACTTCCCGGGCACAGGCCACCTCCTCCGTTTTCCTGAAAGGCGACAAAGACCTCAGTTTTTCGATGATGGCGGGAACCTTTTCAACCACGAAATTCACTTCGTCCTCAGTGTTATAGATACTGAGGCTGAATCGGATGGACCCGTGCGCCATGGTGAAGGGGACCCCCATGGCGCGAAGGACATGGGAAGGCTGCAGAGACCCGGAAGTGCAGGCAGAGCCGGAAGAGGCACAGATGCCAAACTCGTCCATGAGGAGGAGAATTGCCTCGCCCTCCACAAACTCAAAGCTGATGTTGCTCGTATTGGGAAGCCGCTCCGCCCCTGCACCATTGACACGTGTCCGGGGAACGCGTGTCAGAATTTCCTGTTCAAGTCGGTCCCTGAGGGCCCTGACGCGCGTGTTCTCTTTTGCCATGTGGTCTTTGGCCAGCTCGCAGGCCCTGCCCAGCCCGATAATACTGGCGGTGTTCTCCGTCCCGCCGCGGCGGCCATGCTCCTGATGTCCCCCGATGAGAAAGGGGGCATACGGGGTTCCTTTTCGAACGTAAAGAATCCCTACACCCTTCGGCGCGTGAAGCTTGTGCCCCGAAATGGAAAGCATATCAATGGCACTGCGATCGAGATCGATGGGGATTTTGCCCGCCGCCTGAACCGCGTCGGTATGGAACAGGATACCCCGTTCCTTGGCCATTCGGGCCGCCTCTTCCACCGGGAAAAGAACCCCCGTTTCGTTGTTTGCCCACATGAGGCTTACAATGGCCGTATCCTCCGTAAGGCTTTCCTCGTATCGTTCCATGTCGAGACGCCCTTCCCGGTCCACCGGGATTTCCGTTACCCGGACACCCCGTTTCGCCAGATGAGAGCAAAGGACCTTGATGGCCGGATGCTCCACGCGGCTGGTCACGATGTGCCGCTTTCCTTCCTGTGTCTGGAGGGCTGAAAGGATCGCCGTGTTGTCGCTCTCCGAGCCACAACTGGTAAAGATAATCTCATCGGGATGGGCACCCAGGAACGCCGCCACCTTTTCTCTCGCTTCCCGGATCTTATGCCCCACCTGGCCACCAAAGGTGTGTGCGCTGCTGGGGTTCCCGTAGAATTCGCCGAAATACGGCATCATGGCCTCAAGGACCTCTGGCGCCACGCGTGTCGTGGCATTGTTATCCATGTAAATCGTTTTCATTCCTTTACCTCCTCCACCACCAGATCGGGGGAAACGAATTCGTGCAGCTTTGCCTCGACGAGGCTCTTCAGGGTGATTTCGGAGGCATGGCACAGGGCGCAGGCGCCCCGGGTCGCCACGAGGACCCGGTTGCCGATCACATCGACCAGGTCCACGTCTCCCCCATCCTGCTGGAGAGACGGGCGGATCTCCCTTTCGATCGTCTCCTCGATCAGCTTTATCTTCTTTATATTAGAAAGTTTTGGACGTTGCGTAACGGCCCCTTCACCCTGGACCCGGGCAATGATTTCACGAATGGTTTCATGGCATGATTCACACCCGCCACCGGCCTTCGTGTAATCGGTCACTTCCTCTACCGTTTTAAGGTTGTTCTCCCGCACGGCCCGTTCGATCTCCAGGTCGGTAACCCCAAAGCATTCACAGACGATGGTTCCTTCTTTTTCCTGGACCTTTTCCCCTTTGTAATCAGCCAGCGCGGCCTCCATAGCCTGGCGCCCCAGCACGGAGCAGTGCATCTTTTCCTTTGGAAGCCCCCCAAGATATTTTGCGATATCCTGGTTCGTGATCTTTTCGGCCTCTTCCACTGTTTTGCCTTTGATCAGTTCCGTGAGGGCAGAGGCGGAGGCAATGGCGCTCGCGCACCCGAAGGTCAGGAACCTGGCATCCTCGATCACGCCTTCGTCGTTTACCTTCAGCATCAGCTTCATGGCGTCGCCACAGGCCATGGACCCGACTTCACCCACCGCGTTGGCCTCTTTCAACTCCCCGGCGTTCCGGGGGTTGAGGAAATACTCTTTCACTTTATCCGTGTAATCCCACATCTTATATTTCCCTCCAGCCGTGCCAAGTTGTTAAAATGTCTGCCTTGACACAGCCCTGTTTTGATTGTTTTCCGGCAAAATAATCAACTGTATCCTGTCTCCCGGGGTAATCCTGCCGCCCACTAAAACCCTTGCAAAGACCCCTTCCCTTGGCATCACACAATCACCGACCACTTTGAAAATGTCGCATTTTGTGTGACACCTTTTGCCAATCTGCGTAATTTCCAGGAGCGCTGACCTCCCAAGCCTGACCCTCGTTCCGACTAGAATCGAAGGCCAGTCAATCCCCGACGTCGCGATATTCTCGGCGAAATCACCAAACCCCACGTTCAGCCCCGCTTTTTTCACACGTTCAATGGCTTCTGTGGCCAGAAAACTCACCTGACGGTGCCAGGGGCCGGCGTGGGCATCCCCCTTGATCCCGTGATTCCGAACCAGAACGACCGAATCAACGGGGATTTTTCGAATCCCTTTCTCGGCGCTGATGGCGATGGATTCAACCTTCATGTTCTTCTCCCTTCCCCTCTACCCACCGGACATCAGGTACGTAAGCGATATTTCATCGCCATCCTTTACAGGCTTGGCCAGTTCGTCCGGATAGGCACTTTCGTCATTCACATAGACCTCGATATATGCGTGTAGCTGTCCCGGCTTCTCAAACAGCTTGTCCTTTGCCTCCGGATACCGTTCCAGAAAGGAATCGAGACAGTCTCCAACCGTCTGGCCATCCACCTGAAACGGCTTCGAGGGCATCCCCTCCCCCGCGATAAAGGGATGAAGCAACAATTTGGCAGTCATTTTTCGTTTCCTTTCAATTCCATTTCATGCCTCCTGGACGCTCAGGTACCGCTCCCCCGTGTCCGGCATGAGGGCCACTATCACCTTGTGTTTGACCTCACGATCGATTTTCAGGGCTGCTGCCATGGCGGCCCCGGATGAGATGCCAACAAAAAGTCCCTCTTCCCTTGCCAATCGGGCGGCCATCTCCCGAGCTTCCAGGGTCGTGACCGTGAGGGTTCGATCCACAACCCCGGCATCGAAAACCCGCGGGATAAACCCGGCGCCAATTCCCTGGATCCCATGCTTTCCCGGCTTTCCTCCAGAGATGACCGGGCTCTCTTCTGGCTCGACGGCCACCACCTCCACGGAAGGCTTGTTCTCCTTAAGGCACCTTCCCACGCCTGAAATGGTGCCCCCCGTTCCAACCCCAGCGACAAAGATGTCCACCTGACCATCGGTATCCCGCCAGATTTCCTCTCCCGTCGTGGCAAAATGAATCTCTGGATTGGCCGGATTCTCGAACTGCATGGGCATGAAGGCCCGGCGTTCTTCAGCAATCTCCCGTGCCTTCTCTACCGCCCCTTTCATGCCCTCCGCAGCAGGTGTCAAAACAAGCTCCGCACCAAGACGCTTGAGGATCTCTTTTCGTTCCATACTCATGCTTTCAGGCATGGTAAGGATCAATCGATATCCCTTTGTGGCACAGACGAACGCGAGGGCGATCCCCGTGCTTCCGCTCGTCGGCTCAACGATCAGGTCTCCCTCTTTGATACGGCCCGCTTTTTCCGCTGCCTCGATCATGGCCAGTCCGATCCGGTCTTTCACGGAGGAAAGGGGGTTAAACATCTCGAGCTTCGCCAGGATAAGATTGTTCCCGGAAGTAACCCGGTTTACCCTTACCAGGGGGGTTTTGCCGACTAACTCTGTAATACTCTTCGCGTATCTCATATATCTTATCATTTTCTTATTTATTTAAATGTAATAATACTACTAACATTTGTCAACACCCTCTCTCTAATTTTGACCTTTCCACTCATCCTGAGGGGAGACTAAACTACAAATCGAAAGATGTCGCCTTACATTATTCCTTCTTTTGCGCCCACCCCACCGCAAATGGGACACTTATCCCTTGACTGGACATCCACTAATAGGCATTCCATCTCCTGCCCGTTGAAATAAAGGAGGCGCCCTGCAAGAAGCTTTCCCACCCCTGACAGAAGCTTGATGGTTTCCAGGGCCTGGAGGGAAGCGATCGTCCCAGCGGTGGGACCGAAGACGGGGATGGGGCCCTGGTCCGTTTCCTCTTTGCGGGGAAAGATGCACTCCAGACAGGGGGTCTTCCCGGGAATGATCGTGGTCAATTGCCCCATCATGCCGTAAACCCCGCCATGAATCAGCGGAATCCCGGCATCCACGCAGGCCTGGTTCAAGATATAGCGGGAAGCCATGTTATCGAGGCAGTCCACCACAACATCCACACCTTTCAACATCGATGGCACCGTTTCCCGCGTGATTCTTTCACCAATCGCCTCAACGTGAGCCCGTGGATTCATCTCCACAAGTTTCCCGCGAGCGGAATCCACCTTTCTGGCCCTGATGTCTGACTCCCAGTGCAGAAGCTGGCGGTTCAGATTGGAAATGGAGACCACATCGGCGTCCACGACCGTGAGGGTCCCCACCCCGCTCACGCAAAGGTACATGGCCACGGGGGATCCCAGGCCTCCCACGCCAGCCACAAGGACATGGGCCGCCTTCAGCCGCGCCTGGCCTGCCTGGCCAAATGGGGCGTGCAAAATCTGCCGCTGATACCTCTCCAGTTCCTCAGCGGTCAGAGCCACACCCGTTTCGCCGGAGTTGCGCATGCCCTTATCTCCTATCCCCCACCCAACGGCGCCATATACAGGGCGATCTTCAGCCTGTCCCCATCCTTCAAAGGGGTATCCAGCTTCTCCCCGAGAGAGAAAAACCTCTTCCCATTGAGCCAGATCTCTTCGATATCGTCTCCCAGATCGTTATCCCTGAAAATGGTGATGGAATGAACACGTTGGTCAATTTCCCTTAGCAATTCTCTTAAAGTTACCCCCGAACGTTTGAATGACCATTGCACAGGGGTTTCGAACACTCCCTTCAGGGTAAAATTCGCGTCCACGGAAATATGCATCGTTCCCCCTTTTGCCTTGGCAGCAGGTTCCCACCCGCTTTGGGTGCTTTTCAACATGGTAACCCCTTCAAATCGTCTTCCATTTCATCAAGGCTTCCTCTGTTTTCAACCAACTGCTTCAGGGTCAACGCCTTCAGGGATTTTCTCAGGGAAAGGCTCAAGGCCTTCCATAGCTCCCGGCTGGCGCAGGTGGCGCTGCGGTCGCAGGCGTCTGAACAGTTCACGCACTCCAGAAGGGCAAAATCCTCCTTCATCGCCTTAAAAATCGTATAGAGATCAATTTCCGAGGGATTCACATTCAACGTGTATCCCCCCTTCGCACCCTTGGTACCCCGAATCACCCCACCCTTTTCGAGGGGGAGGGCCACCTGACGGAGATAAAGGGGAGAAACACCCATCTCCCTCGAGAGCTCATTGGTATTCATCTGCCTGTTGTTTTTTGCGAGCGTGATGAGCATCCGCACGCCATATCGAATGTTGGTAGGTACCTTTAGCATCTGGCCATTCCCAAATATTATTTATTTTAATATAATTAAATTAGTCATATTTGTCAAGAGACTTGCCCCCCGTCCTTCCGCCATAAAAGACTCGGGGAATCTATGTCTGAATCAAAATTTTAAATTTTCACAGAAATATGTTGACAAAACTGGCAAAAGCCTGTTATATACCAACTGGTCAGTATAGTTTGGAGGGCACATGGCAAACCAAAGAAATGGGAGTGCGACCCGTAAAAGGGTCATCGAAGTCACAAAACAGCTCGTGAACGAGAAAGGGTTTAACAATACCAGCATCAGCGACATCATTCAGGCCTCCGGTGTCAAAAAGGGAAACCTCTATTTCCATTTCCCCAGCAAGGAGACCCTGGGCATCGCGATTCTGCAGGAGGCTGCAGACGAGTTTTTCCGGTTTCTCGAGGCGTCGCTTCAGGGGAACCGGCCTCTGGAAAAGCTGGGCTCTTTTTTCGACGCGGTTCTTGAAAAGCACAGGAGTGCCCATTTCGTCGGGGGGTGCATCTTCGGCAACACCGCCCTGGAGATGGCGGACAGCAACCCAAACATCGCCAGGTTGGTCGAGGACGTTTTTAGACGTTGGGCTGATATGATTGCCAATGTTCTGCGTGAGGCCCAGCGTGGGGGCGAGTTAGACGCGAGCCTCTCCCCCACCCGGTTCGCGAAGCATATCGTTGCCACCATCGAGGGGGGCATCATGATGGCCCGGTTGACCAAGAACGAGGAGGATCTGAAAGATTGCCTGGATACCCTCCGCGCGTTCCTGGGGATGTAAATAAGGGCTTTGTCACACAGTTTGTTAAAAAATAGCGAAGCGACTAATTCAATAAAATAAAATGCATCCAAGGAGGCAAAAGATGTCAAGGATCAAACCGGTCAAAACGGAAGAACTTTCTGAAGAAACGAGGGCAATTTTGACTGAAATTGAAGGCGCTTTTGGAATGGTGCCGAATCTCTTCAAGACCTATACACACTTTCCGCCCCTGCTGGAGGCAAACTGGAACAAGGTGAAAGCCGTTATGTTCCAGGGGAAGCTACGACGTAAAGTGAAAGAAACTATAGCCGTCCTTGTCTCGAAAGACAACGTGAACGAGAGCTGAGCTGCACAGACTGAGGCTGCAAGGGCAATGGACTTGCGAGCCGAAAGGATGTGTCAGCTCCAGCGATTTGTTGGCGATCGCGAATCAGCGCTCGAGCCAACGAATTATTTCTCTTTTTCCTATTCTACTAA